>NZ_JBHVGU010000055.1:0-32346 GCF_042800575.1 Streptomyces sp. NPDC057616 | reverse complement strand
TCGGGGAGCGGGGGGCTGGCTAACACCCGGCGCGCCACCCCCGCACAAACCGCCCCGGCCGGCGGCACCGAGACAGGTGCCGCCGGCCGCCGCATTTACTAACAATTGATTGAGCAGTCCCAACTGATAAATCTAGGCTTAGTACCCATGAAGGCGAACAGCGGCGCGGGCAGCGCCGAGACCCGCGACCCGGGCGAGACCGCGCAACTCGCGTCCGACCTGCGGCTCGCGATGGGCCGGGTGACGCGGCGGCTGCGCCAGTCCCACGCCGTGGGGGACGTGTCCCTCTCCGGCGTGTCGGTGCTGGCCCGGCTCAACCACGACGGCCCGGACACGCCGACGTCCCTCGCCGAGATGGAGCGGGTCCGTCCGCAGGCGATGGCGAGCACCCTCACGCTGCTGGAACAGCGCGGTCTCGTCGGCCGCAGCCCCGACCCGGCGGACGGGCGGCGCAGCATCGTGGCGATCACCGACGAGGGACGCGCCATGCTGGCGGAGCGCCGCTCCGAGTCCGTCCACCGGCTGGGCGCCGTCCTCGAGGAGTTCAGCGCGGACGAGCGCGTGGCGCTCGCGGCGGCCCTTCCCCTGCTCGACCGGCTGGCGGAGCGGCTGTGACCGGGCCGTCCGCGTTCGGCGCCCTGCGCTCGGCACGCAGGAAGGACACCCCGGTCGGGCCCGGCTACAAGTGGATCGCGCTGTCGAACACCACGCTCGGCGTGCTCATCGCCACGATGGACGCCTCGATCGTGATCATCTCGCTGCCGGCGATCTTCCGCGGCATCGGCCTCGATCCGCTCGCCCCGGGCAACATCGGCTATCTGCTCTGGATGATCCTGGGCTATCTGCTGGTCTCCGCCGTCCTGGTCGTCGTCCTCGGCCGGCTCGGCGACATGTTCGGCCGGGTGCGGATCTACAACCTGGGCTTCCTGATCTTCGCGTGCGCCTCCGTCGCCCTGTCCCTGGATCCGTTCCACGCGGGGGCGGGTGCACTGTGGCTGATCGTCTGGCGCATCGTGCAGGCCTTCGGCGGTTCCATGCTCACCGCCAACTCCGCCGCCATCCTCACCGACGCCTTCCCCGCCCGGCAGCGCGGCATGGCGCTGGGCATCAACCAGATCACCGCGCTCGCCGGGCAGTTCCTCGGCCTTCTCGCGGGCGGTCTGCTCGCCGCCGTCGACTGGCGCGCCGTGTTCTGGATCAGCGTCCCGATCAGCATCACCGGCACGATCTGGTCCTACCTCAGCCTTCGCGAGACCTCGGCGGGCCGCCCCGGCCGCGTCGACTGGCTGGGCAACCTCACCTTCGCCGTCGGCGCGGGCATCCTGCTCGCCGGCATCACCTACGGCATCCAGCCCTACGGCGGCAGCGCCACCGGCTGGGGCAACCCCTGCGTCCTCACCGGCCTGTTCGGCGGCGCCGGCCTCCTGCTGCTCTTCTGCTACGTCGAGACACGCGTCGCCGAACCGATGTTCAACCTCGCGCTGTTCAAGGTCCGTGCCTTCGCCGCGGGAAACCTGGCCGCCCTGCTCACCGCGATCGCCCGCGGCGGTCTGCAGTTCATGCTCATCATCTGGCTGCAGGGCATCTGGCTGCCCCTGCACGGCTACGACTTCGAGGACACCCCGCTGTGGGCCGGCGTCTTCATGCTGCCGCTCACGGTCGGCTTCCTGATAGCGGGCCCCGTCTCCGGCTTCCTGTCGGACCGGTTCGGCGCGCGGCTGTTCTCGACGGCCGGACTGGTGGTCGTGGCGGTCTCGTTCCTCGGCCTGCTCGCCCTGCCGGTCGATTTCGACTACGGCCTGTTCGCGGCGCTGCTGCTGCTCAACGGGCTGGGGCAGGGCATGTTCTCCGCGCCCAACACGTCCTCGATCATGGGGAGTGTGCGGCCCGAGTACCGGGGTGTCGCCTCGGGCATGCGCTCCACCTTCCAGAACTCCGGCACCGCCCTGTCGATCGGCGTGTTCTTCTCGCTGATGGTGTCGGGCCTCGCCTCGTCGTTGCCCGGGACCCTGAGCAGCGGGCTCCAGGCCCACGGCGTGCCGCCGGGGGCGGCCGAGCATGCCGCCTCGCTGCCGCCGGTGAGCACGCTGTTCGCCACGTTCCTCGGCAACAACCCCATCGAGCACCTGCTGGCGTCCGACGGCGCCCTCGACCATGTCACCTCGGCCCAGCGGGCGGCGCTGACCGGCCACACGTTCTTCCCGCAGCTGGTCTCGGGGCCGTTCCACCACGGCCTCACCATCGTTTTCAGCGTCGCCGCGGGCATGGCCCTGATCTCCGCGGTCGCCTCGGCCCTGCGCGGCAGCCACCAGGTCGCGCACGACGGTCCGCACACGCGGCCCACGAGGCCCTCGAAGCCCACGAAGCGCACGGACCGGCCGGCTCAGGACGGCGACTTCCACGAGAAGGGCCAGCCCCGCGACAACGCGGCGTCGTAGGGGCGCACGCGGAGTTCAGGACAGGGGCAGCCGCATGAGGGTCAGGTCGAGCCAGCGGCCGAACTTGGTGCCGACCTCCGGCACCATGCCGACGTGCTCGAACCCGAAGCGTTCGTGCAGCCGGATCGAGGCCGCGTTCCCGGCCTCGATACCGGCGATCACGACGTGGTGGCCGGCCGCGCGCGCCGCGTCGATGAGCGCGGTCAGCAGCGCGGAGCCGATGCCGAGCCCGTGGTGCCCCTCGCGGACGTAGACCGAGTCCTCCACGGTGTGGCGGTAGCCGTCCAGGGCGCGCCACGGGCCGTAGGCCGCGAACCCGGCCACCTCGCCGTCGGCCTCGGCCACGAACGCCGAGCCGCGCTCCAGATGCGCGGCGAGCCAGCCGACCGCCTCCTTGGGGGACTGCGGGGTCTGCGTCCAGAGTGCCGTCGAGTGCTCGATGGCGTGGTTGCGGATGGCCCGCACGATCTCCACGTCATCGGCCCGCGCCGGACGTACCGTCACCGTCCGGCTTCTCTCGTATATTGGATTCATGTCCAACATAGTAGATCCCCTGGTCGGGCAAATCGCCGCACGGGTCCGCACCGAGCGGGAGCGGCGCCGCTGGACCCTGGCCCAGCTCGCCGACGCCTCCGGCGTCTCGCAGGCCATGATCAGCCGGATCGAGCGGGGCGAGAGCAGCCCGACGGCCGTCGTGCTCGGCAAGCTGTCGGCCGCCTTCCAGCTGAGCGTCGCCTCCCTGCTCGCCCTCGCCGAAGGGACAACGGACGCGGCGGACGCCGGGGACGAGGCGGACGAGGCCGGCCCATCCGCCGGCGGTGCGGGCGTACGCCGCCGGGCCGAGGCGCCCGAGTGGCGCGACCCCGCCACCGGCTACCGGCGCCGCCAGATCACCGGCCCCCGGTTCCCCGCCGAGATCGCCGAGATCCGGCTCCCCGCCGGCGCCCGCGTGCCGTACCCGGCCGCCGCCTTCGCCTTCGTACGGCAGGTCGTGTGGGTCCTCGACGGCCGCCTGACCTTCCACGACGGCGGCACCGTCCACGAGTTGGAGGCGGGCGACACCATCGAACTCGGCGATCCCACCGACCGCGTCTTCGTCAACGACACCGACACGCAGTGCCGTTACGCCGTCGTCCTCACCCGCGACACACGGCCGTGACCCGGCCCCTCCCGCTCGGCGGCACCCTTCTCCTCGCCGTCGTCGCGGGCACGGCGATCGCCAACAACTACGCCGTCCAGCCCGCCCTCGGCGTCGTCGCCACCGACCTGCGCGTCTCCCCGGCCGTGATCGGGCTCGTGCCGACGGCCGCCCTCGCCGGCTGCACGATCGGCTTCGCCCTCCTGCTCCCGCTCACCGACCACCTCTCCCCCGGCCGCCTGGTCGGCACCCAGCTCACCGCCCTGGCCGCCGCGCTCACCGCCGCGGCCGTCGCACCGAACGCGGTCGTCCTCCTCACCGCCTACGTGCTCATCGGCGCGGCCGCGAGCGTCGCCGCCCAGGCGGGCAACATCGCGGGCCGGCACGCCCCGCCCGGGCGCCGTGGAGCCGGCGTCGCCGTCGTGGCCGCCGGGATGTCGGCCGGAATCCTGCTCAGCCGCCTGGTGGGCGGCGCCCTCACCGACCTGCTCGGGTGGCGGCGGATGCTCCTCGTCTTCGCCGGTCTCGCCCTGCTAGGCGCGCTCACCGCCGCCCTGGTGCTGCCCCGGCGGCGGCCGCACTCCGACCGCGGCTACCGCGCGACGCTCGCGGCGCTTCCCCCGCTGCTGCGCGACGTCGCGCCGCTACGGCAGGCGGTGGCGGCGGGAGGCCTGTGGTACTTCGCCTTCACCCTCGTCTGGGTCGCTCTCGCCCTGGCCCTCGCCCGGCCGCCCCACGCGCTCTCCCCGACGGCCATCGGCCTGTACAGCCTGGCCGGGCTCCTCGGCTTCACGGCCCTCCCCTTCACGGGTCGTCTCACCGACCGTTACGCCCCGCGCGCGGTGATCACGGCGTCCGTACTCACCGCCGCGGCCGGGGTCGCGCTGCTCGCGACCGGTCTCGACGAACCGCTCGTCACGGTGGCCGGGCTCGCCCTCTTCGACGCCGGCTGCTTCGCGGCCCAGGCGGCCAACCAGAGCCGCATCATCGCCCTCGACCCCGGCCGCTCCGGGAGCCTCAGCAGCGTCTACCTGGTGCTCTACTTCACGATCGGCGCCGTCGGCACCGCCCTCGCAGCACCGCTGCTCGACGCCGTCGGCTGGCGCGGCACGGCGTGCGCCGCAATGGGCGCGCTGCTCCTGGCAGTTGGCGTCAACGCGCGGCCTGGCGTGGCGCGCAGGCCGGCGGGGACCGAAACCAGGACACGTCACCGCCTGCACCAGTAACGATCTCAGCACAACCTCCCCCTGGAGCAGAACGCTTGCATATCGTCACCAGCTTGACAGGTGACGTGATGGAGTGTGATTCTGAGATCCACCACACGATGGGGACTCGCTCCACATCGATCGAGCGGAGGTTGGCCATGGAGAACCACGGCGCCGTGGACAGTGCAGCGGCAGTACGTCACGCACGCTTCGGGAAGCTGCCCGAGCGCATTCGTTTCGAGGAGATGGTGGAGGAGAAGCAGGCGTCGGCACACGACCCGGCACGGGACGCCTACAACCCCGAGGCGTCGTGGACGTCCTTCTCCTGCGTTGCCGCCGACCTGGGTCTCTGACCCGGCCTCCGATCGGCCTCCGACTCGGCCTCTGACGTGGCCCGATCGGGCGATCAGGGGGAGACAGGGGTCTCACCCGGTCGGCTCGCCCGGCGCGAAATCGGCCGCCGGGGCAGGCACGGTGACTGCATGAACACAGCAGAGCTCAACCCCAGTCGCTCCCGTCACTCCGAGAAGACCAGCTCCCGCATTCCGCGAATACTCGCGGTGGGTGCCGCCCTGGGCCTCGCCTGCGCGGCACTCGCGGGAACGGCCGCACCGGCGATGGCGGCGCCGCCCGCCCCGCACACCAACACGGTCCAGCCCCAGGCCCACGACAACCGCGCCGCCCACCACCGGCACGGCGGCTGGGACGACGACGGCGACGACTGCGACGGCCTGATCGTCCTGATCTGCCACGGCTGACCGTCGACGGTCCGGCCCTGGCCCCAACTCCCCCACCCCTACGACCACTTAGCCGTCTCGACCCATTGATGAGCGGCACCCGAGCCCCGTGACCCGCACCTCGCCCAGCACGAGATGCGAGCCGCGGGGCTCGCCGGCGTCATGGGCCCGACGCGTCGCCCAACTCCAGCCCACCCGCCCGAGCCAACGCCCGCTCCGCCCGTTCCGACAGCGCGCCGACGAGGGCAGCGGCGGGCGCCAGGTCGTTGAACAGGTCACCGCGCCCCGGCCCACAGACAAGAACCGCGCCCCCCAGCCCGCGGCCCGCGACTCGCATCTCGCCCGGCCAGAGCCGCGGGCCCCGCGGCTCACCACCGTCACGCCCCCGACGCGTCGCCCAACTCCAGCCCGCCCGCCCGAGCCAACGCCCGCTCCGCCCGTTCCGACAGCGCGCCGACGAGGGCAGCGGCGGGCGCCAGGTCGTTGATCAGGTCTACGCCCTCGCCCGCCCAGACCGGAAGCGGTGGCAGGTCGCCGCGTGCGACGCCCTCGCGATAGTCCTGCCGGGCCGCCCGGGGGTCGGCGGCGAGGTCGGCCTCGCGGTCCCGCCAGCGGTCCAGGAAGGGGTGGCCGAGCGTGCGTGCCGTGTAGCGCTCCGGCCAGCGCGAACCGCGGGCGATGTCCAGCACGCGGTTGCGTTCCGTGTCCTGTCCGCGGCCCTCCACGATCGCCTTGGCGGCCGCGGGATCGACCAGCGCCTCGCGCGTCGCCTGGAAGCGGGTGCCGAGCAGCGCTCCGGCGGCGCCGAGCGCCAGGGCGGCGGCCACTCCCCGTCCGTCGGCGATCCCGCCGGCCGCGAGCACAGGCACCGGTGCCGCCAGGTCCACCACGACGGGTACGAACGGCAACGTGGAGCGCCCCTTCCGGGCGCCGTGCCCGCCGCCCTCCGTCCCCTGGGCCACGATCACGTCGGCTCCCAGGTCCACCGCCCGCCGCGCCTCGTCCACATCGGTGACCTGAATGATCAGCGACGCGCCGGCCGCCCGGATGCGCGCGGCGAACGGACCGGGGTCACCGAAGGACAGCATCACTGCCCGCGGGCCGTGCTCCAGCGCGCGGTCGACCGTCTCGACGCTGATCGCCCAGGTCTGGAAGCCGATGCCCCAGGGCAGGCCGCCGTCCCCGGTCACGAGCGGCAGTTCCCGGGCCAGCCAGTCCGGGTCTCCCCCGCCCGCGCCCAGGATTCCGAAGCCGCCTCCGCGCGAGACGGCCGCGGTCAGCGCACCCCCGGCCGAGCCGCCCATCGGCGCGAGTGCGATCGGATGCCGTACGCCGAAAAGCTTGGTGAACGCCGTCGTCAAGGCCATGACGGTCATCATCGCCCCTCACCCGCCGGCGCGTCCCCACGGACGCCGGGAATGCCCCGGGCGATCCACTTGTCACTAATGGGACAGGGGAAACGTGGGCCTGACCCGCCCCGGCACGTACGAGAACGGAGCAGGCGACGTGAGCGACACACAGGTCGAGGAGCTCAGAGGGGCCGCACCGACGCCGTCGCCCGAACTGCTGGAGCGAATACGCCGGCATCGGAAGCACACCCTGGAAGTCCTGACCGTCTGCGCCGTCGCCCTGATCCCCTGGACCGTCCTGCTCGCCCTCTCCCTGCCCTCCGGCTACAAGGTCCACCACTGGCGCGTCGCCTGGGTGGGCTTCGACGTCCTGCTCCTGACCGCGATGGCGGCCACCGCGATCTTCGGCTGGCTGCGGCACCGGGCCGTGATCGTGGCGGGACTCGCGACGGCCGTGCTGCTGATCGGCGACGCGTGGTTCGACGTGTCGCTCGCCTTCGGCACCCCGGAGGTCTGGCTGTCGGCGGCGCTGGCGCTGTTCATCGAGCTGCCGCTTGCCGGTTATCTCATCCACCGCGTGATGCGCATGATCTCCCTGGCGCAGTGGCCGAGCAGCGCGGCCGCCAAGACCGACGACGACCGGACGCCCGATCGCGGCGTCTGCTGACGGCCCCGCTCGCGTCCACGTCAGCCGACCGGCTCAGGAACCGCTCGCGTCCAGGTACTCCCGTGCCAGCCGCTTCGGCGCCCGCAGCAGCCACGCCTCCTCGATGAGCTCCTTCAGCTCGACGGTGCCGATCCGGTCGAGGCGGACCAGGACCGCCGGGTAGCCGTCGAAGTGCGGGATCGTGAAGTAGACGCCGGGATCGGAGGCGACCAGGGCTTCCTTCACCCCGACGTCCGCCACCCGTACGCCGAGAATCGGCCCGTCCGGTGCCGCGTCGCCGAGCGCCTCGAGGTCGGGGCGCCGCAGCGGTCGTTCCCAGACGAACAGCTTGTCCTTGACCCGCCACTGCGCGAGCTCCCGCGAGAGCCGTTCACTGCTCTCGGGAAGCGCGAGTGCGAGGTGCCGTACGTCGTCCCAGGTCGCCATCCGACGACGGTAGAACGACGAACACCGATCCGGCAGTGTCCGGCGGTGTGGCGCCGTGGTTGGCTGTTCCCCGCACCGCCGCCCATTCCACAGGAGGACGCCGCAGTCATGTACGAGTACAAGGTGGTCACGTTCAGGGAGTCGCTGATCGGTGACGCGCTGGACAGCGACAAGCTGGAGAAGGTCCTCAACAAGCACGCCGAGGACGGCTGGGGCCTCAAGGCCATCACCTCGGCCGACGTGAAGGGCCGCATAGGCCCCGGTTCGGTGGAGGGGCTGCTGCTCACCTTCGAGCGGCCGCGTTCCTGAAGCGGTTCGACCGCACCCGGCAAAGGGTCCGCGCGATGCGCGGACCCTTTGCCGCGTCAGCGGCGCAGCGTGGTCGTCCGCACCGCCGGATCGGCCGCGATCTCCGCGTCCGTGAAGCGTTCGGTGATCCACTGCTTGCGGGAGAAGAGGCGGGTCTGGTCGCCGAAGTGGAGTGAGGCCGGGTTGGCCGACTGGCCGTAGGTGAGGACGGTGCGGGTGCGGGGGCCGTCCCGGGTCAGTTCGACGGCCATCACGAAGCTGGTGCCGAAGGCGCCTGCGACGGGGCTCCCGGTGCCGGAGTCCGGTCCGGCCTCCACGACGTCGAAGCAGCCCTTGTCCCCGGTGCAGCCCGGCAGCGGGACACCGGCCCATTTCTGTATGTCGCCCAGCGCGACGTCGACCGGGAGGTCCCGTGCGGCGAAGTCCTGGACGGCGTCCGCCAAGGCCCGCCGGACCCGCTCGTCGTCGCCGTCGATACCCCGCGGAGTGGTGAGGGGCTCGGCCGGGTCGTAGGGGACACGGCGCCAGGTGTCCGAGGGGCCGGCCCCGAGCAGGTGGTCGAAGAAGGCGCCCCAGAGCGCGGCACCCCTGCTGCCGGTGTCGGCACGGATGTCCCAGCGGGCGAGGGTGGCGCACGCCTGCCGTACGTCCATCTCCTTGCCGTCGGTGGCCGTCAGGCGCGGGTGGGCCCGGCACATGTTCACCGCGTCGTCGCGGCCGGTCTCCGCCGACAGGACGCGGTTGCCGGTCATCGACGCGGTCAGGGTACTCAGGGTGAAGCCGGGGGCGCCCAGTCCGTCCGTGCCGTTCGCGCGTTCCGCGATCATGCGGAGCCCGAGCTGAGGCCGCTGGCCGAGGCGGGGCTCGGTGTCGTACGTGCCGGGGAGGCCGGTGAGCGGAGCCGCCGGATTCGCGTACTGCGGACCGTTGTTGGAGTTGGCGACGTAGTCGGTACGGCTCAGCCTCGGCTGGTGGGACGGGCCGTGGATGCCCGGTACGAGCGCGTCGGCGTCGCTGCCCCAGGCGCAGGCCGACGTGGAGCCGTCGAGCGCGGTGGGCGTCTCGTCGCCGCCCGGGAGGGTGCACCGCTCGAGCTGCGCGTCGGTCAGGTGCGGCACCACCGAGGAGTCCGTGAAGTAGGTGCGGCCGCTGGTGTCGGCGGCGAGCGTATAGGTCCAGGGGACGCCCTGGTACGTGTCCTGGGCGGTGCGCAGCTGGGTGAGGTTCCGGGCCCTGCCCATGGCCAGCCAGGCGTTCATGGACCGCAGGTTGTCGGCGTTGGCGTCACGGATCGCATAGGCCGTCGTGCTGGTCCAGCCCGAGGACAGGACGGGGCCGAACCGCGAGGTGTACAAGGTGCGTTCGACGGTGGACAGCCGTCCGTCCTTGTCCCGTACGGTGACCGGGACCGTACGGCGCTTCATGTGCTCGGTCCTGCCGTCGACCACGTAGCCGGTGGGGTCGCCGGGGGTGAGTTCGAGGGCGTAGAAGGAGGCGTGCCGGGCGTCGCTCGCGGTGTGCGTCCAGGCGAGGTCGCGGTTGTGGCCGATCTCGACCAGGGGCGTGCCGTAGAGGCCGGCGCCGGAGACGTCCAGGGTGCCGGGGATGGTCAACTGCACCTGGTAGAAGCGGAAGTCGGCGTCGGCCCACGGCAGGTGCGGGTTGGCGAGGACCATCGCATGTCCGGTGCGGGTGATGTCCCGGCCGAGCGCCCAGCCGTTGCTCCCGAAGTCGGCCGCGCGGCCCTGCCGGATGACACCGGACAACGCCGAGGCGCTACGGCCGGACGACGCACCCCCCGCTCGGGTCGCACCGTCCGCCGACGGGGGCTTCGCGTCGCCGATGTCCGGCGCCAACGGCACGGCGCCGGACACCCTGTTGACGTCGTAGACGATGCTCCACAGGTCGAGCGGGGTGACCGGGCGCACCCAGGGCTTGCCCTTGCACCGTGGGTCGGGCAGCCGGTCGGCGCCCGTGTCCCGCAGGTAGCGGTTGTACCCGGCGGCGTATCCCTCGACCATGCGGCGCAGTTCGGCGGTGGGGCCCAGCGGCGCCTTCCGGTCGAGCAGCCGTCGGACGGTGCCCGCACGCAGTTGGCCTTTGAAGTACGTGTCGCTCGCCAGGTTGGCGCCCGGGCCGGAGTCGCCGTCGGGGCCGAAGAATTGGGACCGTTCGCCGCGCAGCGTCGCCACCTGATCGGCGAGTTCGCAGACGTTGTCCTGCGCGAAGGCGTAGCCGTATCCGTACCCGAGTCCGCCGAAGTCCTTCGCCAGGATGTGCGGGATGCCGTACGCGGTGCGGCGGATCTGGGCCGTGTAGCCGGCCTGTCCGTTCCCGTCCCCCGCTCGTGTCCGGGCGTCCGGTCCCGTCGCCGCCGAGGCGGGGAGCAGCGCGAGGGTGGCGGAGGTGAGGCAGAGGGCGGCCACGACGGTGGCCAACCGGCCTGACAGTGGTCGTCTCTGACGTTTTGTCAGTTTTTTTGATCCACTCATGACCGCCACCCTTCAGGGCGGGCGGCCGTGCCGCATCCCGCCCCCGGCGGAGTTTCCGGGCGGCGGGTCAGCCCGCGGATGTACGCCTTCGGGCGCCCCGGCTCACGAGGACGTTACGGAGAGGGCCGCCGTGTCCGCGTCGAGGGCGGCGGCGCGCAAGGCTGCGGCCACACGGGTCGCCGGCTCCGCCGGCGGGTGCGGAAGACGGGCCAGGAGGAGGCGCCGCTGTTCCTGGGGCCCGCCGCGCACCGGCAGGATGCGCACGCCGGGCGGCGCCGCGGGGGCGAGGGAGAAGGGCACGGTCGTCAGGCCGAAACCGGCGGCGACGAGGTGGAGTTTGGCCAGCCAGTCCCGGGCGGTGTGGGCGATCTCGGGCCGCTCGTCCAGGCCGGGCCAGACCCCCATCAGCCGGTCCTCGCCGGAACTGGAGCCGGCGATCCAGCGCTGTCCGCGCAGGTCGGTGACGTCGACGTAGTCGCCGCGGGCGAGCGGGTGGCTCGCGGGGACGGCGAGGCACAGGGCGCGTTCGGTGAGCGTCCGCAGCGCCAGCGGCGGCGACTCGGTGTCCGGCGGGCGGAACGGCGGTGCGGAGGCGAGGAGGGCCAGGTCCAGGCTGCCGGCCCGCAGGGCGCGCACCAGCGCGGGGGTGGTGCCCTCCCGGGTGACCACGTCGATGCCGGGGTCCGTGCGGCGCAGGGCTGCGAGGGCCGTGGGCACGAGGACGGCTCCCGCACTCGGGAACCAGCCCAGCCGGACCGTGCCGGACTGCTCGGGCAGCCCGGAGAGTTCGCGTGCGGTGGCGTCGATCTCGTCGAGCACGACCGTCGCGCGCCGCATCACGACCCGGCCCGCCTCGGTCAGCCGCACCCCGTCGCGCCGCCGCTCCAGGAGCTGTGCGCCCGCCGCCCGCTCGATGGCGGCGATCTGCCGGGAGACCGCGGACTGGGTGTAGCCCAGCGACGCGGCCGCCGCGGTGAAGGTTCCCTGTTCGGCCACCGCGCGCAGGACGCGCAGCGCGGTCAGCGATACATCTGTGAAGTCCATGACGATTACGCATACTACCTGTGCTCAACTCTCGTTGGACTCATGGCCGCGGTGTTTCTAGCGTGGCGGTCATGAATGCTTCGCGAATCGCTCTTGTGACGGGTGCCAACCAAGGTCTGGGGCGGGCTCTGGCCGAGGGGCTGGCAGCCCGTACGCGCCCGGGCGACCTCGTCCTGCTCACCGGCCGCGACCCGCAGCGTGTCGCCGCCGCCGCTCGTGAGGTGGCCCAGCTGCCCGGCACCCGCGCCCGCGTCGAGGGCCGGGTGCTGGATGTGACCGACGCCGATGCCATCGCACAACTCGCCGCCGAGCTGCGGGCGCGCCACGGCGGGGTCGACGTCGTGATCTCCAACGCCGTGGCCCGCGTGCTGCCCGAGGACTCGCAGTCGGCCCGGGCCGACGAGTTCATCGACGTCTCCAACACCGCGACCCACGCGGTCCTGCGCTCGTTCGGGCCCGTCCTGCGTCCGGGTGGCCGGCTGCTCGTCGTGGCCAGCAGTCTGGGCACGCTCGGCCATCTCGATGCGCGGCTGCACCATCTGTTCGACGGGGCGAGCCTCGACCAGGTCGAGTACGCGGTCGAGTCCTGGCGCAGCTCCATCCACAACGGGACGGCGGAGCAGGCGGGTTGGCCCCGCTGGCTGAACGTGCCCTCGAAGGTCGCCCAGGCCGCCGCCGTCCGCGCGGTCGCCGCCGAGCGCCGTGAGCGCGACCTCGCCGACGGCACGCTGATCGCCTCGGTGTGCCCCGGCATGGTGGACACCGCCACCTCGCGGCCCTGGTTCAGCGACTACAGCCAGGCCCAGTCCCCCGCCGAGGCCGCCCGGGCCGTACTGGACCTGGTCTTCGCCGAAGGCGTCGATCCCGCTCTGTACGGCGAGTTGGTCCGCTTCGGCAAGGCCCTGCCCTGGCACGACGGCACGCCCCTCGTGGAACAGGACCGGTTGCTCACGCCCTGACGGACGACCGCCGGCGGACGGCCACCGGCTGACGACCGCCGGCTGAAGGCCGCCGGCGAGGGACTAGATGGCGACCGCCAAGCCACCCCCGTGCTCCTGCCACGCCCGCTCCCGCAGCTGCGCGGAGAGCACCAGCTCCACCGCCGTGCAGGCCAGTGCCTCCGCCGCCGCGAGCATCACGTGGCGGGCCCGGGCGGAGGTGGCCGCGGTGGCGAACTCCGCGGTGTGGTCGGAGCCGTCCGGGTCCATGATCGCGACGAAGGGGTGGATGGCGGGCACGCGTCCGCTGACGTTCCCGATGTCGGAGGAGCCGAGGTAGACCCCCGGCGCCGGGGGCGTGAGCTGGATGCCGGTGCGCGCGAGGTGGCGGGCGAACCGGCCGGACAGCACGTCGTTGTCGCGGAAGTGCTCGTAGCGCGGGGTGGCGCGGCCGAAGGTGACGGTCGTGCCCGTGGCCCGGGCCACGCCGTGCGCACAGGTCAGCAGCTCGCCGGCCAGCTCCTCCAGGGCGTCGGTCGTCAGGGCGCGCAGCCCGAACAGGCCCTCCGCGTACTCGGGGACGACGTTCGTCGCCCGGCCGCCCTCGGTGACTATGCCCTGGATGTGCGAGGCCTCCGGGAGCCTGCGGCCCACCACGGCAAGGGTGTTGAACAGCTGGATCAGCGCCGCGAGGGCGTCGATGCCGTCGGTGGGGTTGCCGGTGGGGTGCGCGGCGCGGCCGTGGAAGCCGACGCAGTACTGCGTCTGCGCGGTCAGCGGCGCCCAGCGCCAGTTGTGCACCCCGGGATGGAACATCAGCGCGGCGTCGACGTCGTCGAACACGCCCGCCTCGGTCTCGGCGACCTTGCCCCCGCCGCCCTCCTCCGCGGGCGTGCCCACGGCCCAGATGGACCCCGCGCCCTCCCCCAGCACGGCCCGTGCCGCGAGCGCGGCGCCGAGCCCGGCGGCGGCGACCAGGTTGTGGCCGCAGGCATGGCCGAGGCCGGGCAGGGCGTCGTACTCCAGGAGCAGGGCCACCGCGGGCCGGGGCACGGCACCGGCGCGTGCGGCGAAGGCCGTCGGCATGCCCGCGAGATCCCGGTCCACGGTGAACCCCTCGCGTTCGAGCTCCGCGGTCAGCAGCCGCACGGCCCGGTGCTCCTCGAAGGCGTACTCGGGATCGCTGTGCAGCGCCTGGGCGACCTCCCACAGCCCTTCCGCCCGCAGGGCCACCTCCGTACCCACCCGCCCGATCGCTTCCTGAACCGCATCCGCCACACCCGGCTCCTGATCCGCCACACCGGCCTCCGAGCTGTGCCTCGTCCTTGCGCCCCGCACGGCTGTGTCCTTCGTCTGCGTCCTTCTTCTGTGTCCTTCTGCGGGTTCCAACTGGACGCCGTCGTACACCTACGACGCGCGGCCGCGCCTCGGGCGCAGGGGCGTTAGCCCGCGGATCGCGCGGGCACTCGGTTGCGCGTGGCGGATCCGGACCGGGAACCGCCACTTCCTGGCTGGAGGTGAGAGGGCATGGGACATGGTGGAAACGTCATCGACGAGCTGATGACGGACCATCGGGAGGTCGTGGAGCTCTTCGGTCGCATCGAGGCGCTGCCGCCCGGCCACAAGGACCGCAAGGTGTACGCCGATCAGGTCACGATCGAGCTGGTACGGCACTCGGTGGCCGAGGAGGAGTACCTGTACCCGGCGGTCCGGGAGCACCTGGCGGACGGCGACGCGATCGCGGACCGGGAGATCGAGGACCACTCCAAGGCCGAGCAGATCATGAAGGACCTGGAGAGCTGTCAGGCGGGCGACGCCGAATTCGACCGGCTCATCGGCGAGTTGATGACCGAGATCCGCTCGCATCTGGCCGACGAGGAGAGCAGCCTCTTCCCTCAGCTGCGTGCGGCGTGCACACCGGAGGCGCTCGACAGCCTGGGCGACAAGGTGCGCCAGGCCAAGAAGCTGGCGCCCACCCGGCCGCACCCCTCCGCACCGGACACGCCGCCGACGAACAAGCTGCTGGCACCGGGGGCGGGACTGGTCGACCGGCTGCGGGACGCGCTGAGCGGACGCGGCAAGCACGACTGAGCTCGGCACGGATCAGGTGCCGCGGCCTTCCGCCTCCGTCGCGTCAGGCGGTGAGCGCCGGTCCCGTCCTGAGCAACACCAGGAGCTGATCCTGGTGCAGCGCGGTCACGGGGGCGAGCAGGTCGGGGTGGCGCAGCAGCGCCGCCGCCCGCCGGTCGGTCTCGTCGGGCGCGACCAGGCGCCGGAACACGACGGGGGCGTCGGCCGCGTGGCTGCCCTCGGCGACGGCCGCGACGGCGAGTGCGGCCAGTTCGGGGTCGGTCAGCAGACAGGCCGCCCAGCTCGCCACGACCTCGTCGACCCAGGTGCGCCATGCGTCGGCATCGGCATCGGCATGGACGTCCGTGTCCCGGCCCGTGGGACCGACGGACCCCGCGATCCAGTCGAGCCGGGCCGATCCGCCGGGGCCGGCGATACCGACGAGCGCGGCGTCCACCTGCGTCGGGTAGCGCAGCCAGGCCGCGACCGTGACGGCCTGGCGGGCCTGCACTTCGCACAGGGTCGCGGCGAGCGCGCCGCCGGCGGAGGGATAGGCGCAGGTCAGCCAGTGGGTGGTGGCCGCGATGAGCGGAGAGAGATCTGCGAGCACTGCGAGGTCGTCCGTACTGCGTGAGGGAGAACAGCGAACTACGCAAAAACCGTAGCCTGCGCCTTCGCCGAGCAACATGCCCTGACCTCGCCGCATCGCGTGGCATCGACCACAGACCGCGGGGAACCCGGTAGGTCCCTTCACCCACCCACACCCACACCCGAGGAGAGGGTCATGAGTCTCCTGCGACTGGTCGGCCGGCCCATGCTCGCTTCCATGTTCGTCGCCGGCGGTATGAACACGCTGCGCGCTCCCGAACGGGTCGCTCCCGTGGCCGAGCCGGTCGTCCAGCCGGTCACCGAGCGGGTCGACGCGCTGCCGGACCGCACCGAACAGGTCGTACGGCTGAACGGAGCCGTACAGGTGGTGGCGGGCCTGCTGCTGGGCAGCGGGCGCCTGCCGCGGCCTGCCGCACTGGCGATCGCGGCCACTCTGGTGCCGACCACCCTGGCGGGACACCGCTTCTGGGAGGCGGACGATCCCGACGAGCGTGCCCAGCAGAAGATCCACTTCCTGAAGAACCTGTCGATGCTCGGCGGGCTGCTGATCGCGGCCGACGACACGGCCGGCGCGCCCTCGCTGGCGTGGCGCGGCCGGCATGCCGCCCACGATCTGCGACGCGAGGCGCATCTGGTGAGCCGGTCGATGCGGGCCACGGCGCGTCCGGCCGCGGCGGTCGGCGGGGTCAAGGCCAAGCTGAGCCGCTGAACGGGGCGGCTTCGGCACCTTACGCGGCGACGACGGGGGTGACGAACCGGTCGAGGGCGGTGGTCAGTTCCGCCGGCTTCTCGACCGGCAGTTCGTGGCCGGCGTCGATGATGCGCACCTCCGCGTCCGGGTACGCCTTCGCCATCCGCAGCATCTGCCGCACGGGCAGCTGGATGTCGTGATAGCCGTGGATCAGGAGGGTGGGGACGCCGATCTCGCCGACCCGGTCCAGGACGTCGAAGGCGCGCATGGCGCCGTAGAGCGTCATGACGACCTCGCGCGGAGTGTCCTCGGACGACTTGATGTAGGCCCGGACCTCCTCGCGCGGGAAGCCCGGCGCGAAGGCGCGCCGGATGTTGGTGGCGACGAACAGCTTGAACGGCACGAGTGTCGAGGCCCCCATCAGCATGCCCCGTCCGCGGCTGTAGGTCATGCGGCTGATGGAGTCGACGAGGACGAGGCGTTCGACCCGCTCGGGGTGGTCGAGCGTGATGGTCTGCGCGATCATGCCGCCCATCGAGTGGCCCACGAGCACGGCCCGTTGCACCTCCAGGTGGTCGAGCAGGGCGACGACGTCCTCGGCGAGTTCGGCGATGGTGCGGACTCCGGCGCCGGTGCTGTCACCGTGACCGCGCAGATCGAGCCGGATCACCCGGCGCCGCTCGGCGAAGTGCGTCATCTGGTGGTCCCAGCGATGCCGGTTCGCCGTCCAGCCGTGGATGAACACCAGGGGCAGGACATCGGCGTCACGCGGCCCCTCGTCGTCGTACATCAGCGCTGCGCCGTCGACTTCGAGCTGCGGCATCGGTGCCTCCTGGATGCATCCGGTTACTGACCGGTAGCGTAGCGGCAGCCGGAGCCCTCGTCACCGTCGCATGGCACTGAACGCGAGACCTGCGGGCACGATGCCGGCCCCGTGCGTCGCGCACGGGGCCCGGACTTCACGACGATCTGCCGTCAGCCGCCGTTCAGCCTCGCACGCAGGAGCGCCTTGCCCAGTTCCGCGCCCTTACGGCTGTCCGCCTGGGCCCGCCGGAACAGATCGGCCACCTCGGTGTCCTTCTCGCGCTCCGCGTCCTGGATGTAGGTCTCCAGGCGCAGGGCGTTGCTCAGGCACGCCTCCACGTACCAGATGAGGTTGTAGTCCCTGTCCTGCGTACCGGTCACGCCTCCGGTCTGCGAACTGCTGGTCATTCGTGCCTCCTTCAGCGGTAGAGGTTCCAGGACCGTCCGGGTACCCGCCCCACGCCGCGCATGCGGCCGGCCTCGTACAGTTCGCGCCGAACCTCGCGCGGCGGTGGCGGACGGACGGCGCGATTTCGTCCGGGCGTGCGAGGTGCGGGCGTGGCGGTGTGTACTGTGCTGCGCGTGGCGGCCCGTGGGCCGTGGATTCTGTCCTGCCCGGGCTCACCTCTGGAGATCCGTCGTGACCGTCACCGATCACCTCGACCGGTACGCCATCGACCCGTTCGGCGCCGACATCACCGCGGAGAGCGCCGAGTTACGGGCGCTGGGCCCCGTCGTGCCCGTCGAACTGCCGGGCGGAATCCCGGCCTGGGCGCCGACCCGGTACGACACCCTCAAGGAGCTGATCCTCGATCCGCGGGTCAGCAAGGACCCCCGGCTGCACTGGCGGTTGTGGCCCGAGGTCGGTCAACACCCCTCGTGGAGCTGGATAGTGGGCTGGGTGGGGGTGGTCAACATGCTCTCCACCTACGGCGGCGACCACGCGCGCCTGCGCAAGCTGGTGGCGCCGAGCTTCACCCACCGCCGCACCGAGTCGATGCGCGTGCGGGTCGAGGCGATCACCGCGGAGCTCCTCGACGCGCTGGAGGCGGCGGGCGCCGACGGACGGGTGGTCGACGTCAAGGCCGGGCTCGCGCACCCCCTGCCGCTGCGGATGATCTGCGAACTGTTCGGCGTTCCGGACGAGTTGGTCGACGGCACCCGCCGCCTGATCGCCGCCATCATGGACACCTCCGACCCGAGCCCGGAGCACGGCGCGTTCGTGCAGCAGCAGATCGGGACCGTCCTCGGCGCGCTCATCGCCCATCGCAGGGCACAACCGGGCGACGACCTCACCACCGAGCTGATCCGGGTGCGTGACGAGGACGGCGACCGGCTCAGCGACGAGGAACTGCTGTACACCCTGCTGCTGATGATCGGCGCCGGATTCGAGACAACCGTGAACCTCATCGGCAACGCGGTCGTCGCCCTGCTCCGGCACCCCGACCAGCTGACCGCCGTCCGGACGGGAAAGACCGGCTGGGACGCGGTGGTCGACGAGACCCTCCGGGTGCACCCGTCGATCGCCGCACTTCCGCTGCGGTTCGCCGTCAGCGACATCGCCGTCGGCGGCATCACGATCCCGGCGGGCGACGCCATCATCACGACGTACGCCGCCGCGGGCGTGGATCCCGCGCGCTACGGTCCCGACGCGGACGTCTTCGACGCGGCGCGCGGGGCCGAGGACCATCTGTCGTTCGGCGTCGGCGTCCACCGGTGCGTCGGCGCTCCGCTCGCGCGGATGGAGGCGATGACCGCACTGCCCGCTCTCTTCGAGCGCTTCCCGGAACTGCGCCTGGCCGTCGGCGAGGACGAGCTGCGGCAGGTGCCGTCGTTCATCGCGTACGGCTGGCAGGAGGTTCCGGCGCGGCTACGGGCGTAGAACCGCAAGGGGGCGCGACCGGTCCCCCGTTCCGGTCGTGCCCCCGCGGCCCGTCGAACTTACGTGCCGAGCGGTTGCGTTGTGAACCGCGTCCATGCCCGCTGTGGCGGCCCCGGGGCTCACCTGTGCACAAGTGAGTCCGGAAGATCCTAGTTCGTCCGGTCGAATGCGGGCCGCTCGAGTTCGCCGAGGGCCAGATGAGCGAGGACGACCTCGTAGAGATCGCTGCCCGAGGCGAGCAATTGGCGTTCGAGGACGGGTTCCGCACTGCGCACGTGTTCGCGCACCGTCTGCGCGTGCACCCCCAGCAGATGCGCGGCGCGTTCCGCGTTGCCCCCGGCGGCGATCCAGGCGCGCAGCGAGCGCCGCAGATCGCGGGCGTCGGCCTCCAGGCGCCCGAGCAGGTCGTGCGCCCAGCTGCGCAGCGCGAGTCCGGCCAGCAGGTCGCCGAGCCCCGGCCCGGCCGACCCGGCGGGGCGGGTCCCGTACGTCTCCTCGGACAGGCCGACCCGGGTGTTGAGCGCGAGATGGACGACGGCGCGGGCCGTGAGGTCGGTGAAGTCCGCGTGCAGCAGGCTCTCCACGCGGTCCATGCGGGCGCGGACGGTGTTGCGGCTGACACCGAGGACCTTGGCCGCGTTCACCGCGGTGAACTCCAGGCCCAGCCGGGTGGTGGCGAGGAGTTCGGCGCGCGTGTGGTGCGCCAGGGTGTCGAGCGGCTGCAGCACCTGCGCCGTCCAGCCCTGCAGTACGGCCGGGTCCATCAGGCGCTCGGGATGGGTGCGTTCGGCGTAGACGGCCTGCTGGTCGGGCCGGAAGCGGGCGACGGCGAGCGCGCTGACGGCCTGTCCGTAGGCGGTGGCGGTGCGGACCAGGCTCTGCGGGGCGCTGCCGCCGAGGAAGGTGTCGGGGCGGCGGCCCACCACCAGCCTGAGCTCGGCGGACGCCGCGTCCCGGGGAGCGACGACGATGACGTGCGCGTCCACCGCGGGACAGCGCACGACCAGC
Organism: Streptomyces sp. NPDC057616; assembly: GCF_042800575.1. Classification (NCBI taxonomy): domain Bacteria; kingdom Bacillati; phylum Actinomycetota; class Actinomycetes; order Kitasatosporales; family Streptomycetaceae; genus Streptomyces; species Streptomyces sp. NPDC057616. Next base: position 12,539 of record NZ_JBHVGU010000055.1, on the reverse strand, counting down.
GCCTGCTCCGCCGTCGCGGTCAGGCACTCCTCGGCGATACGGTCGCGCTCCTCGACGCTGCCTTCGAGGACGTAGACGCAGGCGGTGTCGGTGTCGAGCAGGCCGGGCCACAGGCCCGCGGCGACGCGGCGGGCGGAGACGGTGTCCTCGACCATCAGCAGTTGCAGGATGGCCAGGCGCAGGTCGGACGTCGCGCGCCGCAGCCGCCGCCCGGCGGCCGTCGACTCACGTGCCCTGAGCAGGAGTTCGACCACCTGGGCGGTGTGCGTCACGATGTCGGAGGCCCGCCGGTCGAAGGGGTGCGTACGGGAGACGGACAGCACCCCGGCCGAGGCGGGCTGCGGCTGCTGGACCCCGACCAGCCGCAGGTGCAGCCCCGCGTCGTCCCAGGCCGCGGAGGCGATGCGGCCGGAGACGATGTCGGCGACGAGGTCCTCGTCCAGCGGTGTCGGCGTGCCGGCGAGGATGCGGCCGGTGTCGTCCTGCAGGCAGGCCGTCCCGTCCACCGCGCCCGCGAGCCAGGCGAGCACCCGGCGGATGTCCCGCCCGGTCGGCCGCAGGTGGTCGAGCAGTTCCTGCGCCCACCCGGCGCCCTCGGCGTCCGTCACCTGCTCAGGGCGGCCCCCGTCCTTTCGGCCAGCCATCTCGGCCTTCTCCTCGTCCATCGCGTCGACCTCGGCATGTCGGTCGGGGACGTTACCTCACGCATGCCCACTGGTGACACGAGTACGGCATTCGTACGGCGAGGAGAGGGACGCCTCGAACGTCTCAGCTGTCCCGGCCGGCGAAGACACCTCCCGTGGTGAAGACCCGCGCGGCGAAGCGCTCGCCGATGCGCAGATGGGTGGCGGCGTCCGGGTGGAGCTGGTCGGGCAGCGGCAGTTCCCCGGTGTCGGACTCGCCGTACAGGTCGCGGCCGTCGAGGTAGTGCAGGTTGGGGTCGTCTGCCGCGCGCTGGGCCACGATCCGTTCGAGTTCGTCCCGGATGACGCGCAGGGTCAGCTTGCCGTCGGCGCGCTCGGCGGGCTCGCCCATGGCGTGGAACTGGAGCCGGCCGTCGCCCAGGGTGCTGAAGTCCAGAACCGTCGGGCCGGGCGTGTCCTCGTGGATGGGGCACAGGATGGGCGACACGACCAGCAGCGGTACGGCGGGGTGGCCTTCGCGGATGGTGTCGAGGAAGCCGTGGACGGCGGGGGTGAAGGCTCGCAGCCGCATCAGGTCGGTGTTGACGAGGTTGATGCCGATCTTGACGCTGATCAGGTCGGCGGGTGTGTCGCGCAGGGTGCGTGCGGTGAACGGGTCGAGCAGGGCGCTGCCGCCCAGCCCCAGGTTGATCAGCTCCACCCCGCCGAGCGAGGCGGCGAGCGCCGGCCAGGTGGAGGTGGGGCCCGCCGCGTCGGAGCCATGGCTGATCGAACTGCCGTGGTGCAGCCACACCGTGCGGCCGCTCGGCGGGGCGGGCTCCACGGGGGCGTCGGTGCGCAGCGCGACCAGCTCGGTGGTCTCGTTGTGCGGAAGCCAGATCTGCACCTCCTTGTCCCGGTCGGGCAGACCGGTGAAGCGCAGGGTGCCGGCGGGGCCGGAGTCGGTCTCGACCGTTCCGGCCGTCATGTCGATCGTGATGGTGTCGCCGCCCGCCACGCTCCCCCGGCCGTACAGGCGGCCGTCGACGAGCAGCTCGTACACGCCGTCGGGACGGGGCGGCGCGCCGACGTAGAGGCGCTTGGTGGGCAGCGCGTCCAGTTCGAGGGCCGTCGCGCGGGTACGGAACACCAGCCGTACGCCCGAGGGCTGCGACTCGGCCATGGCCAGTTGGGGGTCGGTGCACTGGGCGCGGGCCCAGGCCGGCAGCCGGTGCGGCAGCATGCCGCGTCCGGTGTGCTCCACGTCGACCGCACCGCGGAACAGCTCCGCGGTGAGGGGCGTGGTCATCCATTCGTAAGTGGTACGCATGTCCTCCTGCCTCGGTTCAAGGGGTAGGGGCGGGCTCAGGGCGGTGGGACGAGCTCAGGGAGGCGGGCTCAACGGGAGGCGCGGGCTCAAGGGATTGCGGGCTCAAGGGGCGCTGCCTGCGGGCCAGTTGCGCAGCAGGGCGTCGAGGGCGTCCAGGATCCGTCTCCAGCTCTCCTCGGAATCGGGGGCGCTGTGACTGAAGCCGCCGCCCGCCTCGAGGCTGACGAAGCCGTGGAAGACGCTGCCCAGCAGCCGGACCGCATGTGTCTGGTCGGGTTCGGCCAGGTCGTAGCCGCGCAGGATCGCGCGGGCCATCTGGGCGTGCCGGACGCCCGCGCTGGCGGCAGCGGTCTCGGGATCGAGGCGCATCCTGGCCGCGACCGCACGCCCCGGGTGCTCCCGGGCGTAGTCGCGGTACGCGTCGGCGTAGGCGGTCAGGGCGTCCTTGCCGGCCCGCCCCGCGAGGGCGTCGGAGGCTCGGCCCGCCAGCTCGTCCAGGGCGAACAGCGCGATCCGGGTCTTGAGGTCCTGTGAGCTCTTCACGTGCGAGTACAGGCTCGCCACCTTGACGTCGAAACGCCGGGCGACCTCCGAGACGGTCACCTGCTCGAAGCCGACCTCGTCCGCCAGCTCCGCACCCGCCTGCACGACCCGTTCCGTACTCAGCCCTGCGCGCACCACAACCTCCCTCTCCACTTCCATAAGGCGTTATTCCTTTGCCTAAACCATTTAGGCAACTTAGCATGAGGTTATGGAACCACTGACCGAACGCGAGATCCGCGCCGCCTTCATCAACTGCACCAAGGGCGAGGCCAAGCGCCTGTCCGTCCCACGCGACCTCGCCGACCGGCCCTGGGACGACCTGGACTTCCTCGGCTGGCGCGACCCGCAGGCGCCGGACCGCGCCTACCTCGTCATGCCAGGCAGCGGCGGGGACGGCGGCCGCCCGCGGGGCGTGGCGCTGCGCGGCTCGTCCGCCACCGTCGGGCAGCAGCGGCGCAGCATGTGCTCGATGTGCCTGACCACCCACTCCGGCGGCGTCTCCCTGATGGTCGCGCCGAAGGCGGGCAAGGCCGGCCAGCAGGGCAACTCGGTGGGCGTCTACATCTGCAGCGATCTCGCCTGCTCGCTGTACGTGCGGGGCAAGCGGGACGCGGGGGTCGGGGCGCGGCTGCACGAGACGATCTCGCTGGAGGAGAAGATCCGGCGCACCGTGGCGAACATCGACGCGTTCGTCGCCAAGGTCGGGACGGCATAAGCTCGGCGGATGGCGAAGTACTTCGACGTGCACCCCGACAACCCCCAGCCCCGTGCCATCTCCCAGATCGCGGAGAGCATCCGTGCGGACGCCCTCATCGCGTACCCCACGGACTCGTGTTACGCACTGGGCTGCCGCCTCGGGAGCCGGGACGGCATCGATCGCATCCGGTCCATCCGCCGGCTCGACAACCGGCATCACTTCACCCTGGTGTGCCAGGACTTCGCGCAGCTCGGCCAGTTCGTGCGGGTCGACAACGACGTGTTCCGCGCCATCAAGGCCTCGACGCCCGGCAGTTACACCTTCATCCTGCCGGCGACGAGGGAGGTGCCGCGCATGCTGCAGCACCCCAAGAAGAAGACGGTCGGCGTCCGCATCCCCGACCATGTCGTCGCCCAGGCCCTGCTCACCGAGCTCGGCGAGCCGCTGCTGTCCAGCACGCTGCTCCTGCCCGACGAGGAGGAGCCGATGACCCAGGGCTGGGAGATCAAGGACCGCCTGGACCACGTGCTGGACGCGGTGGTGGACTCCGGCGACTGCGGCACCGAGCCGACGACGGTGATCGACTTCTCCGACGGCGAGGCCGAGATCGTACGGCGCGGGGCGGGGGACGTCACGCGGTTCGAATGAGCGGTTCCGGTCGGGGCAGGGGTCACGGCGGGCCGATGTGTGGCACGTGCAAGGATGTCCCTGCCCGACCCGCCGGGCCCGCAGAAGTCGCTTCGCCGCACCATGCGCAGAGAGGTGGTCCCCCATGACCTCCGTTCAGGGAACAGCCGTTGACATCACCACCGCGGACGGCGTCGCCGACGCCTACCTCGCGCATCCCGCCGACGGTCTCCCCCACCCCGCCGTACTGCTCTACCAGGACGCCTTCGGACTGCGTCCGCATCTGCGGGCCATGGCCGACCGGCTGGCCGGGGCCGGTTACACCGTGCTGGTGCCGAACGTCTTCTACCGGCACGGCCGCACCCCGGTCTTCGACCTGCCCGAGTTCATCGACCCGTCGCAGCGGCCGCAGATCTGGGAGCAGATCGCCCCGGTGATGCAGGCGCTCACCCCCGAGCTCGCCATGCGCGACGCGGGTGCCTATCTCCAGTACCTGGCCGACTCCCCGCTCGCCGCCGACAGCCCGGTCGCCCTGACCGGCTACTGCATGGGGGCGCGGCTGGCCCTGTTCACCGCCGGCACCTACCCGGACCGGGTCGCCGCCGCGGCCGGCTTCCACGGCGGCCGGCTGGCGACTGACGCGCCGGACAGCCCCCACCTGGTGGCCAAGGGCGTCACCGCCGAGCTGTACTTCGGACACGCCGACCAGGACGGCTCCATGCCGCCCGAGCAGCAGCAGCTCCTGGAGGAGACCCTGACGGCAGCGGGCGTACGGCACCGCTGCGAGGTCTACCCCGGCGCGCACCACGGGTACACGCAGGCCGACACGGCCGCCTACGACAAGGAGGCGGACGAGCGGCACTGGGCGGCTCTGCTCGACCTGCTGAGCCGGACCTTCCCGGCCTCCTGAACCGGGGTTCGTGACAAGTCACCGTCGGCGCCCGCGGGTTGAACCCCGCGGGCGTCCTCGTTTCCCACAGGTCCCACTTGTTGACATGCACGCACCCCCGGTGCCAGGTTGAGAGCGCTCTCAAAACGAGGTACGGACCAATTCCCCTCGAGTGACCCCACACACGGAGGTGGAGCGTGCACCACAAGTCAACTCGCCGTCTGCTGGCCCCCACAGCCGCAGCCGCACTGATCGCCGCGGTGATCGCCATCCAGTCGCCGTCGTCCGCAAAGGCGGCGGTGCCGGACACGATCCCGCTGAAGGTGACCAACAACTCCGGCCGCGGCGACGCGGTGTACGTCTACACCATCGGCACCCTGCTCTCGACGGGGCAGCAGGGCTGGGCGGACGAGAACGGCACCTTCCACGCGTGGCCGACCGGCGGGAACCCGCCGACCGACGCACCGGACGCGTCCATCGCGGGACCCGGCGCAGGCCAGTCGAAGACGATCCAGATCCCCAAGTTCTCGGGGCGGATCTACTTCTCGTACGGGCAGAAGCTCGTGTTCAAGCTGACCACCGGCGGCCTCGTGCAGCCCGCGGTGCAGAACCCCAGCGACCCGAACCACGACATCCTCTTCAACTGGTCCGAGTACACGCTCAACGACTCCGGCCTGTGGCTCAACAGCACGCAGGTCGACATGTTCTCCGCGCCCTACGCGGTCGGCGTGCAGGGCGCGGACGGGAAGACGGCCACCACCGGGCACCTCAAGTCGGGCGGCTACAACGGCGTCCTGGACGACCTGCGCGGAAAGTCCGGCTGGTCCAAGCTGATCGAGACGCGCTCCGACGGGACGGTGCTGCGGGCGCTCGCGCCCGGGCACGGGCTGGAGTCCGGTGCGCTGCCGGCGTCCGTGATGGACGACTACATCAACCGCGTCTGGCAGAAGTACGCGTCGTCGACCCTGACCGTGACGCCGTTCGGCGACCAGCCGGACACCAAGTACTACGGCAAGGTCTCCGGCGACGTCATGAACTTCACCGACGGCTCCGGCAAGGTGGTCACCACCTTCCAGAAGCCCGACGCGGACAGCGTCTTCGGCTGCCACAAGCAGCTCGACGCGCCCAACGACCAGGTGCGCGGCCCCATTTCACGCACGCTGTGCGCGGGCTTCAACCGCACCACGCTGCTGACCAACCCGAACCAGCCGGACTCGTCGGACGCGGACTTCTACAAGGACTCGGTGACCAACGAGTACGCCCGGGCCATCCACTCCCGGATGGAGGACGGCAAGGCCTACGCGTTCGCCTTCGACGACGTCGGCAACCACGAGGCGCTCGTCCACGACGGCAGCCCGCAGGCGGCCGACCTGACCCTCGACCCGTTCAACTGACGCCGACGGCCTCACCCCGCGTGCTGCGGGGTGAGGCCGGTCTGCGTGCGGTGGGGTCAGCTGGTCGTGACGGCGGTGTCGTCGACGACGAAGCTGGTCTGCAGGGAGGAGTCCTCGGCACCGCTGAACTTCAGGGTGACGGACGAGCCCGCGTAGGAGGACAGGTCGAAGGACTTCTGCACGTAGCCGGAGGCGGCGTTGAGGTTGGAGTACGTCGCGAGGGTGGTGGACCCGGCGGTGACCGTCAGCTTGTCGTAGGCGGTGCTGCTGGTGGTCTCCGACGTGTCGACGTGCAGGTAGAAGGTGAAGGTGGCCTTGCAGCCGGTGGGTACGGTCACCGACTGGGACAGGGTGTCGGTGTGGGTGGAGCCGTAGCCGTCCAGCCAGGCCTTGTAGGAGCCGCTGTGTGCGGCCTCACCGGTGTCGTTGGTGATGACCCCGCTGCTGGCGGTCCAGGTGGTGCTGCCCGACTCGAAGCCCTGGTTGCCCAGGAGCTGCGCCGCCGAGCAGGTGCCGCCGCCGCTGGAGCTGACGGTCCAGCTGAAGGAGGCGGTGCCGGTGGCGCCGGTGCTGTCGGTCACCGTGACCTTGGTGCTGTAGGTGCCGGCCGTGGTCGGCGTACCGGAGATCGCACCGGTCGAGCTGTTGATCGACAGGCCGGTGGGCAGTCCGCTCGCGGCGTACGACAGTGAGCCGCTGTTGGTGCTGCTGGCCGAGATCTGCAGGCTCACCGCCGTGCCGACGGTGGAGGACTGGCTGCCCGGGTTGGTGACCGTGACGCCCGACGACGGCGGGGTGATGTGGCTGCCGACGTTGATGCCCGCGAAGGCGTTGCCGACCCCGGCGTACTGCGTGGAGTTGGTCCCGTACAGCGCGGCGGCCGCGTTCAGGGCGGCGGTGCGGGCACCGGCGTAGTTGGTGCTGGACGTCATGTACGTCGTCAGCGCCTTGTACCAGATCTGCAGGGCCGCGGCCCGCCCGATGCCGGTGACGGCGACGCCGTCGGAGGTCGGGCTGTTGTACGTCACGCCGTTGATGGTCTTCGTGCCGCTGCCCTCGGAGAGCAGGTAGAACATGTGGTTCGCCGGGCCCGAGGAGTAGTGCACGTCGAGGTTGCCGACGCCCGAGTACCAACTGTCCGCGGAGCCACCGTCCTTGCTCGGCTTGTCCATGTAGCGCAGCGGCGAACCGTCGCCGTTGATGTCGATCTTCTCGCCGATGAGGTAGTCACCGACGTCGCTGCTGTTGTTGGCGTAGAACTCCACGCCGGTGCCGAAGATGTCGGAGGTGGCCTCGTTCAACCCACCCGATTCACCGGTGTAGTCGAGCCCTGCCGTGTTCGAGGTGACACCGTGGCTCATCTCGTGCCCGGCCACGTCCAGCGAGGTCAGCGCATGGGTGTTGCCGGAACCGTCGCCGTAGGTCATGCAGAAGCAGCTGTCGTCCCAGAAGGCGTTGACGTAGCCGCTGCTGTAGTGGACGCGCGAGTAGGCCGCGGCGCCGTCGTTCTTGATGCCGCTGCGCCCGAAGGTGTTCTTGTAGAAGTCCCAGGTCTCCTGCGCGCCGTAGGCGGCATCCGCGCCCGCGGTCTGCGTGTTGGAGCCGGACCCGGTGCCCCAGACGTCGTCCGAGTCCGTCATCAGGGTGCCGGTGCCCGAGGTGCCGTTGTTGAGGCTGTACGTCTTGTGACCGCCGCGCGTGGTGTCGTAGAGCTGGTACGTCGACCCCGAGAGCGTGGTGTTCAGCGTGACGGTGCCGCTGTACTGGGTGTTGCCCGTGCCCGTCTTGATGTCCTGGAACCGGCCGAGCTCCTTGCCGGTCGCCGCGTCGGTGATGACGTGGAGCCGGCTGGGCGTGCCGTCGTCCTGCAGGCCGCCGACCACCGTCTCCCAGGCGAGCTTCGGGGTGCCGGTGCCCGCCCAGATCACCTTGCGGGCGCTGTCGGCCGCGGGCCGCTCGGCGTGGAGGGCCTTGGCCGTCTTCAGCGCCTTGCTCTCGGCGGCCGACTTGCCGAAGGTCGCGGTGGTGGAGGCGACCTTGATGGTGCGCTTGTTGTTGAAGGTCGTGTTCACCGTGCCCTTGGCCAGGGAGGCGGGCGGCGTGTGGACCACGAGGTCGCCGCCGAGGACGGGCAGACCGGCGTAGGTGCGCTCGTAACGGGTGTGCACGGTGCCGTCGTTGTCCTTGACGACGTCCTTGACGACCAGCTTCTCCTTGGCGCCGAGACCTATCGTGCGGGCGGTCGCCGAGGTCTTGCCCTGCGCGCTCTTGATCAGCGCGCTGTGCTGCGCCGGACTCAGCTTGCTCTCCAGGCCACCGGTGCGCAGGGGGCTGGGGTGGGGAGCGGCAGACTGAGCGCTCGCCGGGACCGACTGGATGCCGACGGCGAGAAGAGCCGCGGTGGAGGCCAGGGCTCCGAGCGCGGTGCGCTTGCGGGGGATGCGTCTCACTCGTTCTCCTACTGCTGCGGCCGCGTGGGGCGGCCATGACAGACCGGGCAGACGGGTGTACTGACCGGGACGAGACGGGCTGTGCGGGACGGGCCGTCACTGCGTGATGAGAAGAACGTGGGGGGTGGTGCGGCAGTTGAAGGGAGAATGACAGCGTTGACCGGGGCATGTCAGCAGCGTGCGGGCACCATAGGGTCGGGCCCGGGGCACTCTAGGGTTATCCCTCTGTGCGGGGTGGGCCGGCCCGCGATGCAACTGCGTCGGTGCGCGCGGAAATTGACGGTTTGCCTGGTCGTGGGGGCGTGTCGACGGCAACCGTGGTCAGGGCGGCAGCGATGACGGGCCCACCCCTGGGGCGGGCCCGCAGGCCGGGGTTACTACTGCGGCAGCCCGTCGGGCTCGGCCGACACATGCCCCGACCGAGACGCTCGTGGCGAGACGGTCGGGGCGGGTGCCAGGGGCAGGGCGGCCAGTGCGTCGGCGAGCGTGGCGTGCAGGCGGATGCCGGCGAGGTGCGCCTGCTCCAGGACCGTACGGACCGAGGGCCTCGCGGCGACGACCAGGACCGGTGTGTGCACGAGGTGATCCGTGGCCCGCTGGACGGCGCGGCGGGCCGCGGCGCTCACGACCTCCACACCGGCCACGTCGAGCACCAGGCGCAGACCGTGCCGGGCCGCCCGGTCGAGGTGCCGGTCCAGCTCCTGCGCGAGGTGGGCGCAGGTGTCTGCGTCCAGCGCGCCGGACAGGCAGACCACTGCCACCTGGTCGGTGGTCGGCTGCACCGTCAAGGGGGTACGGCTCGTCATCACGCCACGCTCCACGGTCCGGTCGAACGCATGCGTCGCGCGGGGCGCCGGTCGCGGATCCGGCGTCCGCCACGTCGACCGGCGCGGCCGCTGCCTGACCGCATGCACACGCTCTTTCCGGAAGAGTGAGGGACGCAACCAGGCAACAGACGCGATCGACGCAATACGGCGGAAGCGGTCCACCCGTCCGGCTGCCTGCGCGCGGTGCGAGGGGCGCGGGATCAGCCCTGGCACGCGCATCCGGAGGCGCTCTTGGCCTGGCCGACGGTCAGGGACGGGCCGGCCGCCTGCTCGGCCGGGGTGCAGCACGCGGTGACGCCGCAACAGGAGTCCTCCGCCCGCGCGCTCACTGCCGGGGTGACGGCGCCGGCGGCCTGCCCCTCGGCCATGGGCTTCACCGCGCGGACGATGGCGGAGTGCATCCCGTCGGCGACGACGTGGGTCGGCGTGATCTCGACCTCCGTGAAGCCGGCGGCCTCCAGGTGCGCCCGGTATTCGGCGAACGACAGGGCCCCGGCGATGCAGCCGACGTAGTCGCCGCGCTCGGCCCGCTGCCCGGCGGTCAGCGTGTCGTCGGCGACGACGTCCGACACGCCCATCCGGCCGCCGGGCCTGAGCACGCGGAAGGTCTCGGCGAACACGGCGGGCTTGTCCGTGGACAGGTTGATCACACAGTTGGAGATGACGACGTCGATCGTGCCGGCGGGCAGCGGAACCGCCTCGATGGTGCCCTTGAGGAACTCGACGTTCGTGGCGCCGGCCTTCGCCGCGTTGGCCAGCGCCAGGGCCAGCATCTCCTCGGTCATGTCGAGTCCGTACGCCTTGCCCTTCGGGCCCACGCGACGCGCCGACAGCAGCACGTCGATGCCGCCGCCCGAGCCGAGGTCCAGCACCCGCTCGCCCTCACGCAACTCGGCCACGGCGGTGGGGTTCCCGCAGCCGAGGCTGGCGGCGACGGCCTCCGCGGGCAGCGTGTCGCGTTCGTCCGCGGCGTACAGGGTCGAGCCGAAGCTCTCGTCGACCTCGACCGGCTCGGGCCCGCAGCAGGCGGTGGCGCCTTCGGTGACCTTCACGGCCGCCGCCGCGTACCGCTGACGGACGGCCTCACGCAGGTCGGTGGACTGATCACTCATGACGCACTCCTAGGACGGCCTGTATTGAAGTTCTTTGATGCAAGCCTGCGCCTTGAATAGAGAAACGTCAATATAGAGGTATGTCGAAACACGAGGTCGCCGTGATCGGCCAGGACGCCGGCCGCTGCGCGGGGCTGACGGCTTCGCCGCGTTCCTGTCAGGGACGGGCCGAGGCGACGAGGCGTCGTAGCGTCGCGTGGGCCGGCGGGCCCCAGGTGGATTTGCCGCCGGGACGGCCATGGTCGCCCGCGTGTCCGATGAGGATGCCGCCGAGAGCCCGCATCGCCGCCCAGCCGCGGGCGCGGCGGCGGGTCGCGGGGTCGACGCCCGGCAGGTAGGCGTCGTGGAAGTGGTCCGTGAAGCCGTCCGGCAGGAGCGTCCAGGGGGCGGCCAGGTCGCAGGCCGGGTCGCCCGCGCACATGTCGCCGAAGTCGATGACGCCGCACAAAGTGCCGTTGGAGGTAAGGACGTTGGCCGGGTGCAGGTCTCCATGGAGCCACAGCGCCGGGCCGGTCCAGGCGGGTGCCGCCACGGCGTCGTCCCATACGGCGCGGACGGCGTCCGGGTCGGGGATCAGCTCCAGCTCGACGGCCTTGGCGAGCCCTTCGGCGAACCCGTCGGCGAGGTCGGCCAGGGGGACCCCGCGGCCACGACCGGCGGGCACCCCGTCCGGGGCGGGCCTGTGCAGCGCGGTCAGGAAGGCGGCCAGGGAGTCCGCGGTCTCCTCGGCGCGTGTGACCGGGGCCCGGTCGGCAGGCTCACCCGGCACCCAGGTGGTGATGATCCAGGGCCGCGGAAAACGCTCGGACGGCTCCCCGAGGCGCTGCGGGACGGGGACCGGCAGCGGTAGGTGCGGGGCGAGGCCGGGCAACCAGGCGTGCTCCTTGCGCAGCAACTCGTCCGCGCTCTCCGTCGCCCAGGGCAGCCGGACGGCGAGGTCGTCGCCGAGCCGCCACAGCTGGTTGTCCCAGCCGAGCGCACCGAGCTTCAACGGCTGATCGGCCAGATCCGGGTGCTGGTCACGCAGCAGATCCCGGATCAGCTCGGCGGTGATCTCGATCTCCGTTCGGGTCATGGGGAGTTACGTTAGCCCGCAAGCGGCGCAGCGCCTCCACGCGGTCCACGTCAGCTCGGTGAGTTCGGGCTCGGGGCTGTGGCAGGTGAGTACCGGCTCAGTGCCTGAGATGGGTGAGCAGGGCCGTGCACAGGGTCTCGGGGTCCTCGACCGCGAGATGGCCGACCGCGACCGTACGCAGGACGGCGTCGGGGATCGCATGCGCGAGTTCCCGTGAGTGGTCGAGCGGCGTCGCGACGTCCCGGGTGCCGCCCACGACGAGTGTGGGGACGGTGATACGCCTGAGCGCGCTGCGCAGGTCGTACGTCGCCAGGGCGTCGCAGCACGCCGCGTAGCCGGAGGAGTCGGCGGCCGCGAGGTCCTTGAGCAGTGCCGTTCCAAGCGGGCCCGCTGCCGCGCGAGGGTCGGCGAACCAGCGGTCCGGCATGGCTGTGAGCAGGGCGGCGGTCCCCTCCTGCCGTACGAGAGCGGCGCGTTGGAGCCAGGGGCCCGCCGTACCGAAGTGCGCCGAAGAGCAGACCAGCGCGAGGGAGTCGACCCGGTGCGGGTGGTGCACGGCGAGGTGCGCTCCGATCGCACCGCCGAGCGAGATACCGGCGTAGTGGAAGCGGTCCACTCGGTGATGGTCGATGAGGTCGAGGACCAAGCGCGCCAGGTCGTCAACCGTCGTACGACCGGGGGCGACGGTCGGCAGCACTCCGCTCGGTGAACCGCCGTGCCCGGGCAGGTCGAAGCTCAGGACGCGGAACTCCTCGGTGAGTGCGGCCACGTGCGACTCCCACACCTGGAGCGACGTTCCCAGCGACGGGCCCAGCACGAGCGACGGCGCATCGTGCGGGCCCAGAAGCCGGTGGTGGAGCAGGGGCCGGCCGGATGGCATGCAGGCTCCTTCGTCAGCGTTCGAGGACGAGGGCGAGGCCTTGTCCGACGCCGATGCAGAGGGTGGCGATGCCGGTGCCGCTGCCGCGGCGG
>NZ_JBHVGU010000054.1:25698-56174 GCF_042800575.1 Streptomyces sp. NPDC057616 | reverse complement strand
GGGGGGGGTGGGGGGAGCGGGGGGTTTCCGTCGTAACCCCCACCCCCCACACACCCGCTCCCCCGCTTCCCCCAAAGGGGGGAGGCGGGGGGTCCCGCGGGTGTGCGGGCCGTGGGCTACCGCTTGGCCGCCGCCGTCTCCTGGCGGGACTGGGCGAGCCGGCTGTGGGAGCGGCTGTAGAGGAAGTACACGACGAGGCCGATGACCATCCAGATGGCGAACCGCAGCCAGGTCTCGGCGGGCAGGTTCAGCATCAGCCACAGCGAGGCCAGCACCGACACGATCGGCAGGAACGGAACCCACGGGGTGCGGAAGGACCGCTCCAGGTCGGGGCGGCTGCGGCGCAGGATGATCACGCTGATCGCGACGACGATGAAGGCGAAGAGCGTGCCGATGTTCACCAGTTCGGCGAGCTCGCTGAGGCTGGTGAAGCCGGCGACGATCGCGATGATGACGCCGAGCAGGATCGTCGGCCGGTACGGGGTGCGGAACCTGGGGTGCGTGTGCGAGAAGAACCGCGGCAGCAGCCCGTCCCGGCTCATCGCGAAGAACACCCGGGACTGGCCGAGGAGAAGGATCATGCAGACCGTGGTCAGGCCGACGGCCGCGCCGAAGCTGATCAGGCCCGCGAACCAGGGATGCCCCGTGGCCTTGAAGGCGTCGGCGAGCGGCGCGTCCACGGAGAGCTTGCTGTACTTCTGCATGCCGGTCACCACGATCGACACGGCGACGTAGAGCGTGGTGCAGATGATCAGGGAGCCGATGATGCCGCGCGGCACGTCCCGCTGCGGGTTGCGGGTCTCCTCGGCCGCGGTGGCCACGACGTCGAAGCCGATGAAGGCGAAGAAGACGACGGACGCGGCGGTGAAGATGCCCATGACGCCGAAGTTTGACGGCGCCCAGCCGAACATCAGCTGGATCAGTGGCGCCTTGAGACTGCCGCCCGCCTCCACGGACTGCTGCGGCGGGACGAACGGGTGGTAGTTGTCGCCCTTGATGAAGAAGGCGCCCGCGATGATGACGACGAGGACGACGGCCACCTTGACCGCGACGACGACCGAGGTGACCCGCGCGGAGAGCTTCATGCCGACCACGAGGATGGCGGTCAGCACCAGGACCAGCGCGGCGGCGAGGATGTCGAAGCCGAAGCCGGACGCGCCGTCCCGGCCGCTCAGCGCCTCGGGCAGATGCCAGCCGGCGTTGTCGAGCAGCGAGTGGATGTAGCCGGACCAGCCGACGGCCACCACCGCCGTGCCCAGCGCCAGTTCCAGCACCAGGTCCCAGCCGATGATCCAGGCCGGGAACTCGCCGAGGGAGGCGTACGAGAAGGTGTACGCGGAGCCCGCCACCGGGACCGTGGAGGCGAACTCGGCGTAGCACAGGGCGGCGAGTCCGCACACGACGCCGGCGACGACGAAGGACAGGGACACGGCGGGGCCTGCGGTGTTCTTCGCCGCCGTGCCGGTCAGGACGAAGATGCCGGTGCCGATGATGACACCGACGCCGAACACCGTCAGATCGAGGGCCGACAGTGACTTCCTGAGCGCGTGTTCCGGTTCTTCGGTGTCCTGGATGGACTGTTCGATGTTCTTCGTCCTGAAGAGCGTGCTGCTCACGTACCTACCTCCCACGTTTGTCGTCCTCGACATGATCGAGAGGGCCGGGTGTGCGTATGCCCCGGCAAAGGCAGGTTCACGCAAACGGGCCGGTTCCGCCACCTGTAGGAGTGGGGAAACCGGCCCGTGACGGCGCCTGGTCTAGTCGCGCGCGGGCTCCACCGAGTCCACCCCGGCGGCCGTACGGTCGAAGCGGCCGTCCAGCTTGGAGACGAGGCCGGTGACCTGGCGGGCGATGTCGGGGGCGGTGAGCCCGATCTCCGCCATCACCTCGGCGCGGGCGGCGTGGTCGAGGAAGCGCGGCGGGATGCCGAAGTCGCGCAGCGGCACGTCGACACCCGCGTCCCGCAGGGCCTGCGCGATCGCGGAACCGACACCGCCGACACGCGAGTTGTCCTCGACGGTGACGACGACGCGGTGGCGCTCCGCCAGCGGCGCCATGGCCTCGTCGACGGGCTTGACCCAGCGCGGGTCGACGACGGTGGTGGTGATGCCCTGCTTGTCGAGCAGGCCGGCGATCTCCAGGCACATCGGGGCCAGCGCGCCGACGGAGACGAGCAGCACGTCGGGCGTCTTGGTGCCCGGCTCGCGCAGTACGTCCATGCCGCCGACGCGTCCGACGGCGGGGACGGCGGGGCCGACCGCGCCCTTGGAGAAGCGCACCACGGTCGGCGCGTCCTTCACCTCGACGGCCTCGCGCAGCTGGGCGCGGACCTGGTCGGCGTCGCGCGGCGCGGCGAGCCTGAGGCCGGGCACGACCTGGAGGATCGACATGTCCCACATGCCGTTGTGGGAGGGGCCGTCGGTGCCGGTGACGCCGGCCCGGTCCAGCACGAAGGTCACGCCGCACCTGTGCAGCGCGACGTCCATCAGGACCTGGTCGAAGGCGCGGTTGAGGAAGGTGGCGTAGACGGCGAAGACGGGGTGCAGGCCGCCGGTGGCGAGGCCCGCGGCCGAGACGGCGCCGTGCTGCTCGGCGATGCCGACGTCGTAGATCCGCTCGGGGAAGGTGTCCGCGAACTTCTTCAGGCCGACAGGCTGGAGCATGGCCGCGGTGATCGCGACGATGTCCTTGCGCTCCTTGCCGAGCTTGACCATCTCGTCGCCGAAGACGGAGGTCCAGTCGGCGCCCGAGGCCTTGATGGGCAGGCCGGTGTCGGGGTGGATGGGGCCGATGCCGTGGAAGCGGTCGGCCTCGTCCTGGAGGGCGGGCTGGTAGCCGCGGCCCTTCTCGGTGAGGCAGTGGACGATCACGGGCCCGCCGAACCGCTTGGCGCGCGCGAGGGCCGACTCCAGGGCCTCGATGTCGTGGCCGTCGATGGGGCCGACGTACTTGAGCCCGAGGTCCTCGAACATGCCCTGCGGCGCGATGAAGTCCTTGAGGCCCTTCTTGGCCCCGTGCAGTGTCTCGTAGAGGGGCCTGCCGACGACCGGGGTGCGCTCCAGCAGGTCCTTCCCCCGGGCCAGGAAGCGCTCGTAGCCGTCCGTCGTGCGCAGGGTCGCGAGGTGGTTGGCGAGGCCGCCGATGGTCGGCGCGTACGACCGCTCGTTGTCGTTGACGACGATGACGAGGGGCCGGTCCTTGGCGTCCGCGATGTTGTTGAGCGCCTCCCAGGCCATGCCGCCGGTCAGGGCGCCGTCACCGATCACGGCGACCACGTGGTCGTCGCGCTCCAGGATCTGGTTGGCCTTGGCGAGGCCGTCGGCCCAGCCCAGCACCGTGGAGGCGTGGCTGTTCTCGATGACGTCGTGCTCGGACTCGGCCTGCGAGGGGTAGCCGGACAGGCCGCCCTTCTTCTTCAGCCGGGAGAAGTCCTGGCGGCCGGTGAGCAGCTTGTGGACGTAGGACTGGTGGCCCGTGTCCCACAGCACCCTGTCCCTGGGGGATTCGAAGACGCGGTGCAGGGCGATGGTCAGCTCCACCACACCGAGGTTCGGGCCGAGGTGGCCGCCGGTCTTGGAGACCGCGTCGACGAGGAAGCTGCGGATCTCCTCCGCCAGCTGGTCCAGCTCCTCCAGGCTGAGCCGGTCCAGATCGCGCGGTCCCCTGATGCGGGTCAGCAGCGGCACCCGTGCCTCCTTGCAGTAGAGCTGATCGAGCTTTCGCCGGGCTCACCCGAGTCTAATGTTCCCCCACGGGGCACGTGCCAAGGGGCGCGGGGAACCGCGCGACCGGCCACGACGGACCGGCACACGCAGGACACCCGCGCCCCTACGGCGATACAGCGCTCTCCACGCGTTATGCGCGACCGGCCGTCTTCTGCGTCTTGCGGGTGATCGCGTCGATGACGACGGTCGCCAGCAGAACGCCACCGGTGATCATGTACTGGACCGGGGAGGCGATGCCCTCCAGGGCCAGGCCGTACTGGATCGAGACGATGACCAGCACACCGAGCAGCGCGTTCCAGGTGCGGCCGCGGCCGCCGAACAGGGACGTACCGCCGATGACCGCCGCGGCGATCGCGTTCATCAGCAGGTCGCCGGCGCCGGCGCCCTGGTTGGCGGAGGCGATCTTCGAGGCGATGAACAGACCGCCGATCGCGGCGAAGGTGCCGGAGATCGCGAAGACCGAGATCCGGATCATCTCCACGTTGATACCGGCACGCCGGGAGGCCTCGACGCTGCCGCCGAGCGCGAAGATCTTGCGGCCGTACGGGGTGCGGCGCAGCACGAAGTCCGTGATCAGCAGGGTGCCGATGAAGATCACGACGGCCAGCGGCAGGCCCTTGTACTGGTTGTAGACGATGGCCACGGCGATCGAGAGGACGCCGAGCAGCACCGTGCGCAGGATGGTTTCGCTCAGCGGCCTCGACGGCACGCCGGCGGCCTCGCGGCGGCGGTTGCCGTAGAAGGAGCTGAGGAAGTACAGCGCGGTCACCACGATGGCGAGGGTGTACGCGGCGGCCACGTCCGAGAAGTAGTACGTGGTCAGCTTGGCGACCATGCCGTCGCTGTTCAGGTTGATCGTGCCGTTGCTGCCCAGGATCTGCAGCATGAAGCCGTTCCAGAACAGCAGGCCGGCCAGGGTGACCGCGAACGCGGGCACACCGATCTTCGCGAAGACGAAGCCGTGGATCGCGCCGGCGACGGTGCCGGTGAGGATGGCCAGCACGAAGGCCAGCCACTCGTTCATGCCGTGGTTGATGTTCAGCACGGCGAACGAGGCACCCGCGACACCGGAGACCGAGCCGACCGACAGGTCGATCTCACCGAGCAGCAGCACGAAGACGATGCCGACCGCGATCATGCCCGTACCGACCATCGCGATGGAGATGTCGGAGAGGTTGTTCGCGGTGAGGAAGTTGGAGTTCAGGCTCTGGAAGATGATCCAGATGATCGCCAGACCGATGACGACCGGGATGGAACCCAGGTCGCCGGCCTTCATCTTGCGCTTGAACTCGGTGATGTAGCCCGCGAAGCCCTGCTCGCGGACCAGCAGCCGGGGGTCGACGACGGTGGCCGCTCCGGTCGCGGCCTCGGGGTTCTCCACCACGTGGTCGTCGGGAGGCGTGGAGGTCTTGTCGATGCTCACTTCTTGATCTCCCCAGTGGTGCGCGCCGCACGACGGGTCACGGCGTTGTCCGTGGCACCGGTGATGGCGGAGATGATCTCTTCCTGCGAGGTCGACTTGACCTCGAAGACGCCGTTGTTGCGACCCAGACGCAGTACCGCCACCTTGTCGGCGACAGCCTTCACGTCAGCCATGTTGTGGCTGATCAGGATCACGGCGTGGTTGCGCTCGCGCAGCCGCTCGACCAGGTCGAGGACCTGGGCGGTCTGCTCGACGCCCAGAGCGGCGGTGGGCTCGTCGAGGATGACCAGCTTGGGCTCGCCGAGCATGGAGCGGGCGATGGCCACGGTCTGGCGCTGACCGCCGGAGAGCGAGGCGATCGGGATGCGGACGCTGGGGATGCGGATCGACAGCTGGTCCAGCAGCTCGCGCGAGCGGCGCTCCATCTCGACCTCGTCCAGCACGCCGTACTTGCGGACCTCACGGCCCAGGTACAGGTTGCCGACGACGTCGATGTTGTCGCACAGCGCGAGGTCCTGGTACACCGTCGCGATGCCCAGGTGCTGGGCGTCGTGGGGCCGGTTGATGTTGACCGACCTGCCTTCCCACTCGATGACGCCCTCATCGATGGGATGCACGCCGGCGATCGTCTTGACCAGCGTGGACTTTCCGGCTCCGTTGTCGCCGACCAGGGCGACCACCTCACCGGCGTGGACCTCAAGCTCTACGTCGGTGAGCGCCTGAACGGCACCGAATCGCTTGGAGACCCCGCGCAACGCCAGCACGGGCGTAGCGGACACGTGAACCATCTCCTTCGCCGCCTGACCCGGCGGGAGGTTGTGCAGAAAGTTTGGGGGGCTGATCCGTCCGGCGCCCCGCGACGAGCTTGCGGGGCTGTTTGATGCGCGGGGCGCCGGAGGAGCCTTCGGGGCGGGCGTCCCGTAGGGGAATTCAAGAGCGAATTCCCCTACCTGGGAAGGGACGCGCCGCTGCTTACTTCAGACCGATCTTGTCGCAGGCGGCCTTGTACTGGGCCGTGCAGATGTCGGCCACCGTGTAGACGCCGTCCTTGATGACGGTGTCCTGGATGTTGTCCTTGGTCAGCGACTGGACCGCGACCAGGACGGACGGGACCTGCTTGGTGGTCGGGCTGTCGACCTTGTCCTTGGCGACCGAGTCGAGCGACTTGCCCTGGGCCAGGTTCACGGCCATCTCGGCGGCGGCGTCGGCCTCCGGCGCGTAGGGCTTGTAGACGCTCATGTACTGCGTGCCGGCGACGATGCGCTGGACACCCGCGAGCTCCGCGTCCTGGCCGGTGACCGGGATGTTGGAGATGCCGGCGGCCTTGAGGGCGGTGATGATACCGCCGGCCATGCCGTCGTTGGCGGAGTAGACGCCGATGAGGTTCTTCTTGCCGATCGCGGAGATCGCGCCCTCCATGTTGGCGTTGGCGTTCTCCGGCTTCCAGTCCTTGGTGTCGTAGGACTTGCCGATGTTCACCTTGCCCTGGAGGACCTCGAGGGCGCCCTTCTTGAACTGGGCGGCGTTCGGGTCGGTGGAGGACCCGTTCATCATGACGATCTTGCCGGACTTGGCCTTGGAGCCGAGGGCCTTGAGGAGGGCCTCGCCCTGGGTCTTGCCGACGGTCTCGTTGTCGAACGAGGTGTACGCGTCGATGGGGCCCTGCGCCAGACGGTCGTAGGCGACGACCGGGATGCCGGCGTCGTGGGCCTTCTGCACCGAGTTCTTGATCGCCGCGGAGTCCACCGCGTCCACGATGAGGACGTCCACCTTGTTGGTGATCATCGTGTCGACCTGCTGGTTCTGCGTGCTGGCGTCCTGCTTGGCGTTGGCGTACACCAGCGTCGCCTTGTCGTTCGTGAGCTCCTTGATCTTCTTCTCGATCAGGGGCTTGTCGAACTTCTCGTAGCGGGCCGTCTGGTTCTCCGGGAGGAGCAGACCGACCTTGATGTTGTCGCCCTTCTTGGCGGACGACGAGGAGGAACCACCGCCGGACTCCTTCGCGCTTCCACAAGCGGCGAGGGAAACGGCCATCGCACCCGCGGCAACGGCAAACGCGGCACGACGCATACGCGTGTTCACTTCAGAAACCTCCCTGACGAGGCCGCGACACTGCGGCCGAGGTGGCTGGAAGTCAACTCGGCCACGCGTGCGACGTCAAGAAGTAAATCCTTAACGAGATGGCAACGGTGCCATCCGTTCTCTAAGTGAAGACAGGGGTCGCTGCTGACAGCGAGCCGTCCAAAAGGGTCGAATCACCCATCTCGCTGAGCGCGAGAGCGAGCGCTCCGAGCACCTCCGCACGGCCCCCAAGTGCCCCCGGGAGAACGGACAGTTGGCGCGCCGCGCTGGGAATGGCGTAGCGGCCGACGGACTCCCTGATCGGCCCGAGCACCAGCTCACCGGCCTCGGCGAGATCACCGCCGAGGACCACACGGCTCGGGTTCAGCAGATTGCAGAGATTGGCGACTCCACTGCCGATGTGACGGCCGACGTCGGCGATCACCCGACGGCAGCCCGGGTCTCCGTCCCTGGCCAGCCGTACGACGCCTTCCATGGTCAGGTCGGTGCCGTGGCTCGACTGGAGCAACGGAAGCACATAGCGCGCTGCGGCAAAGGTTTCCAGGCATCCGCGGTTTCCGCAGCGGCAGACGGGACCGGATTCGTCGAGTGTAATATGTCCGATTTCACCGGCCGTGCCGCCGGGACCCCGGTAGATCTTCCCGTTGATCACGAGACCGGCGCCTACACCGCTCGCGACCTTGATGTACGCCAGGTCCTTGACCCCCCGGCCACTGCCCCAGACCAGCTCTCCGAGGGCGCCGAGGTTGGCGTCGTTGTCCACGTGCACAGGCACGCCGAGCCGCCCCCGCAGCTCCTCGGCGGGCCTGGTGCCGGTCCAGCCCGGCAGGATCGCGGTGGAGCCCAGGGTGCCGGACTCGACGTCGATGGGGCCGGGGACGCCGAGGCCCACCCCGGCGATCTTGGAGCGGTCGACGCCCGTTGCTGCGATCAGGCGATTGACCAGCTCTTCCGCCCGGTCGAAGCCCTGCGCCGAGGAGGCGTCCACGTCCAGCGGCTCGGACTCCTCGGCCAGCACCTGGTGGGCGAGGTTGCCGACCGCGACCCGCAGATGCGTATGCCCGAAGTCGACCCCGATGACGATGCCGGCGTCCCCGCTCAGCGAGACGCTGCGGGCCCTGCGGCCGCCCGCCGAGGTGGGTGTGACCTCGACCGTTCCGCCGTCCTTGAGCTCGCGGACGATGTTGGAGACCGTCGCCGCCGACAGCCCCGTGGTCCTCGCGATCTCCGCCTGCGTGAGCGACCCGGCGAGCCGCACGGCACGTACGACCCTCTCCAGGTTGGCTCGGTGCAGTGACGACTGCGACCCGGGAGTCTCCACGACGACCTCCTGCGCGCGGGACCGCTTCGATGAGGCCCCGACTATGTCCAACTAGTGAACTCTAAGCTGAGCCGTTCGGGTCGCCTCCCGTCAAGAGGTTGAACCGCATCCGGGTTCTTGTACACACCAAGGCGCGCCGCCCCCGTACCGGAGGCGGCGCGTTCGCGAGACGTCGGAGGACTACTTGAGCGCCCCCGCGGTCAGTCCCTGGACCACCTGGCGCTGGAAGATGATGTAGGCCGCCAGCACGGGCAGCATGGCCATCACCAGGCCGGCGAAGAGGCCGGACCAGTCGCCCTTGTAGCCCTGGCTCGCGGCGAGCTGCACCAGGCCCTGTGTCAGCACCCGTTTGTCCGGGTCGGTGTTGAGCACCGTCGGCAGCATGTACTGGTTCCACTGCCCGAGGAAGTTGAAGATCCCGACGCTGATCAGGCCGGGCTTGGCCATCGGCAGCATGATCTGGAAGAACGTCCGGCTGTGCGAGGCCCCGTCGACGAAGGCCGCCTCGGCGACCGAGGTCGGCAGGGTCCGGAAGAAGGCGTGCAGGAAGAACACCGTGAACGGCAGCGAGTAGGCGATGTAGACCAGGATCAGCCCGTGGATGGAGTTCAGCAGGCCCATGTTGTTCACGACGTAGAACAACGGGACCAGCGCCAGCATGATCGGGAAGCTCATGCCGCCGATGAAGAGGAAGTAGATGAAGCGGTTGCCCGGGAAGTCGAAGCGGGCCAGCACGTACGCCGCCATCGAGCCGAGCACCAGGGTGCCGATCAGCGAACCGCCCACCACCAGGATGGTGTTGAGGAAGTAGTCGCTCATGTTGGCGTCGGTCCAGGCCCGCGCCCAGTTGTCGAAGTGCAGCTTGTCGGGCAGCGACCAGGGCGAGGAGAAGATGGCGCTGTCGTCCTTGAAGGACGTCATCACGGCCCACAGCAGCGGCATGACGACCATGAACGCCCACAGCACGAGGAAGCCGTGGGAGAAGACGTTGAGGACCTTCCCCTCCTTCTTCGGCTTCGGCTGCGGGCGGGCCGGCGTGTCGACCTTGCTGACGGTGGCGCCGGACTCGGCCGGCACGGGGGCGGGGGTCTCGGTCGTCTTCATTGATCAGTACTCCAGCCGCTCGCGCCGGCCGAGACGCATCACGATCGCCGCGAAGGCCAGCGTGACGACGAGCAGGGCGACGCCGATGGTGGTCGCGTAGGCGGCCTGTCCGTCACGGAACGCCTTCTGGTACACGTACAGGACCATGACGGTGGTCGAGTAGTCGGGACCGCCGGGGCCGGTCGTCATGATCTGTACGACCGCGAACGACTCGGCGCCCAGGGCGAGGATGCCCATGTACACCCAGCCGGACTGCACGGTGTCCCACAGCAGCGGCAGGGTGATCCGGAAGAACGTGGAGATGCGGTTGGCGCCGTCCAGCAGCGCGGCCTCGTAGAGGTCCGCCGGAATGGAGGCCATTCCGGCGGAGAAGAGGACCACGAAGAAGCCGACCGTGGACCAGACGAGCACCGCCATCACGCACCACAGCGCGAGGTTCGGGTCGCCCAGCCACAGCGGCTGGATGCTGCCGAGCCCGATGCCGCGCAGCAGCGCGTTGATCGCGCCGCTGTCCGGGTTGTACGCGAAGGCGAACAGCAGGGCGACGATCGCGATCGAGAGCACCTGCGGGAAGAAATAGACGATCTTGTAGAACGAGGATCCGCGGACACCGGAGATGACCGGCCCGCCGCGCTTGTTCCGCCCGCCCACATTGATCATGAACGAGAGGAACAGCGCCAGACTGATCGTCACCAGCGGCAGCAGCAGCGCGAACAGCAGGCTGTGCCACAACGACTTCCAGAAGATCTCGTCGTGGAACATCCTTCTGTAGTTGTCGAAGCCCACCATCTTGAATTCGGGGCTCAGGCCGGTCCAGTCCGTGAACGAGTAGTAGATGGACTGGATGAACGGCCAGACGACGAAGAGCGCGTACAGCCCGAGGGGAACCGCCAGGAACCCCACGATGAACCGGTACTTGCCGTGCTGCATTCCTACCTACCCTCTGGGCGGGCGCTGCCGCTGGTGACGGACACTCACTGGTGCTTGTAGTGCTTGATGGAACTGTCCTTGGCGGCCGCGTCGGCGAAACCCTGGATCTTCTTGATGGTCTCGGCCGGAGTGGCCCGGCCGGCCATCATCTCGCCGAGGCCCGCCACACCAATCTGCTCCTTCTGGAGCTGCACGTACCAGTCCTGGATCCGCGGGTTCAGGACGTTGTCCTTGGCCAGGTCCAGCGCCGCGACACCGGACTTGAGGCCCGGGGTCAGGGTGATGCCGGTGGTGCCGCCGTTGTACGCCGTCAGCGACTTCACCTTGCTGGTGAAGTTCTTCGAGGACGCCTCGCTGAGCATGATGCGCAGCTGCTCCATGCCGCCCTCGGGGTTCTTCGCCTTGGCCGGGACGATGAAGGGCTCACCGCCGGAGGCCCAGATGGTGCCGAAGGGCATCTTGTCGGAGCTGTCGATGCCGGTGGGCGCGGAGACCGCGAGGTTGAAGTCGGAGGGGATGACGTTCGCCGACTCGTTCTCCACCCAGGAGCCGTTCGGGATGAACAGCGCCTTGCCCTTGGCCCACGCGGTCTGCGACTGGATGTGGTCGAGGCCGGGGGTGCCCTTGAGGATGTAGCCCTTCTTGTAGAGCTCGTAGTAGGCGTCGAAGCAGGCCTTGACGGCCGGGTGCTTCCAGGCGTTCGGCTCCAGGTTGTCGATGGCGTCCAGGACCTCGCGGCCGCCGACCTTGCCGATCATCGGGTAGAGCGAGAAGGGGATGTAGTACGGGTACTTGCCCGCGTACGTCCAGCCCGCCATGCCCTTCTTCTTGGCCTTCTCGCACACGGCGAGCATCTCGTCCCAGGTCTTCGGGTACTCCGCGTCGAGCGAGTCGAGGGCCTTCTGCGAGTACCAGACGCCGTAGACCGTGTAGGCGTAGTACATGATCCAGACGGGGTTGCCGTCGAACTGGCCCATCTCGACGATGCCGGGGCGCAGTGTGTCGCGGACCTTCTTGTTCGGGTCGTCGTAGGACGCCGCGTCCAGCAGCGGGGTGAGGTCCGCGAGCTGGTTCTTGCCGACCAGGACGCCCATGTCCATCTGCTCGGCGCCGGAGTTGTCGATCAGGTCCGGCGGGGTGCCCTGGTTGAAGCGGGGCTGGAGCGTGGACTGGATCTTCTGGGTGGCGGAGAACTTCACCTTGACCTTGGGGAAGTTCTGCTCGTAGATCTTGACGGCGTCCTGGGCGTACTCCTTGCCGAAGCCGCCGTCGAAGAGGACGAACTCCATGCCCGCGGTGTCGTTCACGCCGAGCGGGTTCTTGGCGGTCTTCTTGCCCGCCTTGGCCTTGTCGCCGTTGTCGCTGCCGCCACCGCTGGCACAGGCCGACAGGAAGCTCATCGTGGGGACGGAGATCAGGCCGAGCGCGGCGGACCGCTTGATCAGATCGCGGCGGCCCACACCGGGTGCGCCGGTGGTCGCCGCGCCGTTGTTCTCGGCGGAAGTGGATCCCATGCTCAAGTCCTCGCCTTCTCCAGGACTCAGGCGGTGAACCGGATCCTTCCCGGCACCGCGGTCAGGTCAAGCAGGGTCGTGCAGAACGTGCGCGTCGTGCAGTACGGATCGGGTGAATCGCCGACAGGTATAGTCCACTTCCCGCCAACGGAGCAAGATCGAATGCAAGGTTGGCCGATGGTCTTATCCGAGTTGAGACCTCGCGGAAATATGAGCCCCCTGTGGCCTCCTTGCCGGAAAAATCCACGACATAAACCTCGAATGCCCCACGCAACACCCTTGACATCACTGGCCACTTGGCCCACTACTGGTCTCTGCTCGGCTAAGTTGACAACGTTGTCCACAGCCCAGGGAGGGTCTGGCGTATGGGGCACAGAACTCGGCACAGATGGGGACCGGCGGTCGTACTGACGGCCGCCTTCGCCTTGGCGGTGGGCACCCAGGGGGCGGCGACCGCGCTGCCCGCGAAGGCACCGGGCGCGAACCAGGAGTTCTCCTCCTCGTTCGAGTCGGGCGATCCGGCGCCGGACTGGCTCAACACGGTCGACACCAAGGCGGACGGGAGCAAGCGGGCCTCCGGCGTGGACGGGGGATACAGCAGCGGCATTCCCGGAAACGTCAACGACCATGTCACCGAGGTCCGGGCCAGCGGCGAGAACACCGGCGGCGGGGAGGTGAAGGAGAACCTCGTCGACGGCGAGTCCGGCACCAAATGGCTGACCTTCGACCCCACCGGCTGGGTGGAGTTCGACCTCGACAAGCCGCTGAGGATCACGAACTACGCGCTCACCTCGGCCAACGACTTCGACGAGCGCGACCCGAAGGACTGGACCCTGCAGGGCTCCAGCGACGGCAAGGACTGGAAGACCCTCGACTCCCGCACCGGTGAGTCCTTCTCCGAGCGGTTCCAGACCAAGTCCTACGACCTGGCCGAGCCGGCCGAGTACCAGCACTTCCGGCTCGACATCACCAAGAACAACGGCGCCGACGACATCCTCCAGCTCGCCGACCTCCAGCTGTCCACGGGCGACAGCGGCGGTCCGGTGCCGCAGGACATGCTCTCGCTGGTCGACCACGGCCCGAGCGGCTCCCCGACCGCGAAGGCGGCCGCGGGCTTCACCGGAAAGAAGGCCCTGCGTTACGCCGGACGGCACACCGCCGACGGCCGGGCGTACTCGTACAACAAGGTCTTCGACGTGAACGTGGCCGTCGGCCGCGACACCCAGCTCTCGTACCGCGTCTTCCCGCAGATGGCGGACAAGGACCGCGACTACGACGCCACCAACGTCTCCGTCGACCTGGCCTTCACCGACGGCACCTACCTGAGCGGCCTGGGCGCGACCGACCAGCACGGCTTCGGGATGTCGCCGCAGGCGCAGGGCGCCGCGAAGATCCTCTACGTCAACCAGTGGAACAACGTGGTCTCGCGGATCGGCTCGGTCGCGGCCGGCAAGACCGTCGACCGGATCCTGGTGGCGTACGACTCCCCCAAGGGCCCGGCGAAGTTCCGCGGCTGGCTGGACGACATCGCCCTCAAGCGCGCGGCGCCCGAGAAGCCGAAGGCGCACCTGGCCGACTACGCGCTGACCACCCGCGGCACCAACTCCAGCGGCAGCTTCTCGCGCGGCAACAACTTCCCCGCGACGGCCATGCCGCACGGCTTCAACTTCTGGACGCCCGTCACCAACGCGTCCTCGCTGAGCTGGCTGTACGACTACGCGCGGGCGAACAACGACGACAACCTGCCGACGATCCAGGCGTTCAGCGCGAGCCACGAGCCGAGCCCGTGGATGGGTGACCGGCAGACCTTCCAGCTGATGCCGTCGGCCGCCTCCGGCACCCCGGACACCGCCCGGGAGGCCCGGGAGCTGGCGTTCCGGCACGAGAACGAGACCGCGCGGCCGTACTACTACGGCGTGCGGTTCGAGAACGGCCTCAAGGCCGAGATGGCGCCGACCGACCATGCCGCGTCGCTGCGCTTCACCTACCCGGGCGACGACGCGAGCGTGGTCTTCGACAACGTCACCGAGCAGGCCGGGCTCACGCTCGACAAGGAGCACGGCGTCGTCACCGGCTACTCGGACGTGAAGTCCGGCCTGTCGACGGGCGCCACCCGGCTCTTCGTCTACGGGGTCTTCGACAAGCCCGTGACGGACGGCTCCTCCAGCGGCGTCAAGGGCTTCATGCGCTTCGACGCGGGCTCCGACCACACGGTCACGCTGCGCCTGGCCACCTCGCTGATCAGCGTCGACCAGGCCAAGGACAACCTGCGCCAGGAGATCCCGGACGGCATGTCCTTCGACGCGGTCAAGAGCCACGCCCGCGGCGCCTGGGACAAGCTGCTCGGCAAGGTCGAGGTCGAGGGCGCGACGCCGGACCAGCTGACCACGCTGTACTCCAGCATGTACCGGCTGTACCTGTACCCCAACTCCGGCTTCGAGAAGGTCGGTTCGAAGTACCAGTACGCCTCGCCGTTCTCGCCGATGCCCGGGCCCGACAGCCCGACGCACACCGGCGCGAAGATCGTCGACGGCAAGGTGTACGTCAACAACGGTTTCTGGGACACCTACCGGACGACCTGGCCGGCGTACTCCTTCCTGACGCCCTCCCAGGCGGGCGAGATGGTCGACGGGTTCGTGCAGCAGTACAAGGACGGCGGCTGGACCTCGCGCTGGTCCTCCCCCGGCTACGCGGACCTGATGACCGGCACCTCCT
This sequence comes from Streptomyces sp. NPDC057616, assembly GCF_042800575.1. Classification (NCBI taxonomy): domain Bacteria; kingdom Bacillati; phylum Actinomycetota; class Actinomycetes; order Kitasatosporales; family Streptomycetaceae; genus Streptomyces; species Streptomyces sp. NPDC057616. Next base: position 41,360 of record NZ_JBHVGU010000054.1, on the reverse strand, counting down.
CGGACGTGGCGTTCGCCGACGCGTACGTCAAGGGCGTGAAGTTCGACGCGAAGGCGGCGTACGACGCGGCCGTGAAGAACGCCACGGTCGTCCCGCCGTCCTCCGGCGTGGGCCGCAAGGGCATGGCCACCTCGCCCTTCCTCGGCTACACCACCACCTCCACCGGCGAGGGCTTCTCCTGGGCGATGGAGGGCTACGTCAACGACTACGGCATCGCCAGGATGGGCGAGGCCCTCTACAAGAAGACCGGCGAGAAGCGCTACAAGGAGGAGTCCGCGTACTTCCTCAACCGCGCCCAGGACTACGTCAACCTCTTCGACTCCAAGGCCGGCTTCTTCCAGGGCAAGGACGACAAGGGCGACTGGCGCGTGGACTCCGCCAAGTACGACCCGCGCGTGTGGGGTTACGACTACACGGAGACCAACGGCTGGGGCTACGCCTTCACCGCCCCGCAGGACAGCCGGGGCCTGGCCAACCTCTACGGCGGCCGCAAGGCCCTCGGCGACAAGCTCGACGAGTACTTCGCGACGCCCGAGACGGCGTCTCCCGAGTTCGTGGGCTCCTACGGCGGCGTCATCCACGAGATGACGGAGGCGCGGGACGTCCGGCTGGGCATGTACGGGCACTCCAACCAGGTGGCCCACCACGTCATCTACATGTACGACGCGGCCGCTGAGCCCTCGAAGGCGCAGAAGAACGTCCGCGAGGTGATGTCCCGCCTCTACACCGGCAGCGAGATCGGGCAGGGCTACCACGGCGACGAGGACAACGGCGAGCAGTCGGCCTGGTACCTGTTCTCCTCGCTCGGCTTCTACCCGCTGGTGATGGGCAGCGGCGAGTACGCCGTCGGCTCCCCGCTGTTCAAGAAGGCGACGGTGCACCTGGAGAACGGCCACGACCTGGTCGTGCGGGCGCCGAAGAACAGCGCGAAGAACGTGTACGTGCAGGGGCTGAAGGTCAACGGCCGTACCTGGTCGAAGACTTCGCTCTCCAACGACCTGCTCCAAAAGGGCGGGGTGCTCGACTTCGACATGGGGTCGAAGCCCTCCTCGTGGGGCACCGGCAAGGACGCCGCACCGGTGTCGATCACCCAGGACGACAAGGTGCCGACGCCGCGGGCGGACGTGCTGAAGGGCGACGGGGCGCTGTTCGACAACACCTCGGCGACCGACGCGACCGTGACCTCCGTGGACCTGCCGGTCTCCGGGCCTGCCAAGGGCCTGCAGTACACGGTGACGTCGTCCGGCGACCACACGAAGGCGCCGACCGGCTGGACGCTCCAGGGCTCCGCCGACGGCACCACGTGGAAGACGCTGGACAAGCGGTCCGGGGAGTCCTTCCGCTGGGACAGGCAGACACGCGCCTTCGGCATCGGCACTCCGGGCACGTACGCGAAGTACCGCCTGGTGTTCGACGGCGAGGCGGTGGTCTCGGAGATCGAACTGCTCGCGTGAGCGGTTGAGTTCAGTCACGGCCGGGGGCCGCGCCGCATCGGCGCGGCCCCCGGGCGTGTGCGGGACGGCCGCTACGGTTGCCGACCGGGTTCGGGATCCACCAGCCAGGCCACGAGGGTGCGCCAGTCGCCGGCCTGGCCGGTGTCGCGCGGCCCGACGAGATACACCTCCTCCACGAGGTCCTGGGAGCGCAGACCGCTGCGGGCGGCGAAGGAGCCGACGGCGGCGTAGGTGAGGTCGAGATCGTCGTGCGGGCCGACGTGGGTGGCGACCGCCGCGGTCCGCTCCGGCAGCCTGAGCTCCCGCACGACGGCCGGCGCTCCCGGCAGCGGCGGTGGCTCGGCCGGCAGGTAGACGGTGGCGCGGCCGTGGCCCTCGGTGAAGAGCCGGTGCTCGTAGCGGCCGCCCGGCGGGGACACCGGGCGCTGCCCGGCCGCCGCGTCCAGGTCGCGCATCGCGGCGCCGTACCAGCTCAGGTCGGCACCGGGCGGAACGTCGAGCGACACGGCGAGCACCGGCTGCGAGGGAAGGATCTCCAGGCCCACCGTCCGTCCGGCCTCCGGGTCGAGCAGTTCCCGCAGTTCCCTGACCGCACGCCGGGTGCGGCCGAGCCGGTCCTCGAGCCGGCGCAGATGGGCGGCGACGACCTGCTGCGCCGCACCGCGGTCCGCCTCGGCCCCGCCGGCCGACTCGGCCGCCAGGAAGCGCCGCAGATCCGCCAGCGGGAGGTCCAGCTCACGGAACCGCCTGATGGTCAGCGCCGGGCGGATCTGCGCGGGCGCGTAGTAGCGGTAGCCCGTGACCGGGTCGACCTCGGCGGGGACGAGCAGGTCCTGCTCGTGGTAGCGGCGCAGCGCACGGATGCTCAGATGCGTGATCCGGGAGAACTCCCCGATGGTCAGCCGGTCGGCCACGATGCACTCCTGCCCGCTGTCAGACGGTGATGTCCAGCACCACGATCTTCCCCCGCCCGTCCCGCTCGAAGAGGAAGCGCAGCACGACCGGGCTGCCGGCGAAGTCGCCGGAGACCTCCGCCACGGCCTGGCAGGCGGCCGCCGTGCCGGTGACCTCGCGGAGGTCGTGGCGTACGGGCGGGAGGCCGGTGCGCCAGCGGCGCACCGCCGCGAGTCCGCGGTGGGTGTGGCCGTCGTCGTGCACGACGGCGGCGTCGGCGAAGAGCGCGAGGTACCGCTCCTGGCCGGGCTCCGCCGCCGCGGCGAAGTACTCCTCGGTGAACTCCTTGGCGTCCTGCACGGTCTTCTCCTGTGTCGGGGGCGTGGGGGGCGGGCTCAGAGGGTGCGGACGGTGCCGCCGTCGACGACGTACTCGGCGGCGGTGACCGCGCTCGACCGGTCGGAGGCGAGGAAGGCGATCACCTCCGCCACCTCCTCCGGCTCGGCCGGGCGGCCCAGCGGGATGCCGCCGAGGACCTGCATCAGGTCGTCCAGAGCGGCCTGCCGGGAGATGCCCTCCTCGCTCATCCGGCGGGCGAGGAGGTGCTCGGCGCCGTCGGTGCGGATGAAGCCCGGAGCGACCGAGTTGACCCGCACGCCGGACGGCGCGACCTCGTTCGCGAGGCCCTTGCTGTAGGTGGCGAGGGCGCTCTTGGCCGCCGCGTACGCCAGCGTCGACCGGTGCAGCGGCATCCGGCGCTGGATCGAGGTCACGTGCACGACGGCGCCCGAGCCGCGGGCCACCATCCCGGGGACCAGCGCGCGGTCCAGCCGGACCGCCGGATACAGGTTGAGCGCCAGTTCCTCGTCCCAGAGCGCGTCGTCGAGGGCCGCGTGGCCACCGGCCGGGGAGCGGGAGCCGCCCACGACGTGGACCAGGACGTCCGGTACACCGACCAGTCCGGCGACCGCCTCGGCCGCGGACGCGACGCCCTCGCGGGTGCTGAGATCGGCCTGTACGAAGAGTGGGTCGGCCGTCTTGGGCGGCGTACGGGCGATGGTGACGACCTGGGCCCCGGAGCTTCTCAGGCGGCGTGCCGTGGCCAGCCCGGCTCCCTTGCTCGCGCCGGCCACCACGGCGCGGCGCCCGTCGAGATCAGTGCTGTTCATGACCCCGACCCTGGACCCTCTCCCGGGGAGAGACTCAAACTGCGCATCCGGCCCCGGGACGGAAGGGCCGGCGCGGACCCCCGAGGGGAGATCCGCGCCGGCCCGGCCGCACCGGGCCGCCCCTCGCCTCAGCCGGTGGCGAGGGTGAACACGTGCAGGTCCGTGTTCTGCGGCAGCTTCACCTTCACGATCGTCTTGCCCGCCGGCGCCGCGAACGGCTTGGTGGCGAAGACGTACGTGGCCACCGGGTCCTTGTCCGCGCCCGCGACGTTGCGGTACGCGGTCCTGGCGACGACCTCGTTGCCGTACTGCACGGTGCCGCCGCCCCCACCGACGGTCCAGTCGGTGAAGGAGAGGTCGATCGCGTCGGTGCTGCCGTCGGCGTAGGTGACGGTGGCCTTGGTCTCCTGGTTGCCGTTGACCGCGCTGCCGATGAACGACAACTGGGCCGCCGGGTCGGTGAGTTCGACGGTCTGGCCGGCGGCCGAGACGTTGTCCGGACGGGCGGAGGGCGAGTCCGGCCAGCGGAAGGCCAGCCCGTCGACCGTGCCCTGCCCGCCGGGTGTGAGACCGGCCGCGGCGAGGGCCTGGCGGGAGTAGCTCCAGCCGCCGCCGTCGAAGTCGGCCTCGTCGTGCTCTCCCTCGTCGTCCGAGACGCCGGTGTTGTCGTAGGCGGCCAGGAGCGTGCCGGGAGCGGCCACCGTCAGGGCCACGGGCTGCTGGTAGGAGGTGGCGCCCGAGGTCACCGTGACCTTCGCGTCGTAGAAGCCCTGCCGGACGTCCTCGGCGGCGGAGAGGGTGATCTCCTGCGAGCCGCCGGTGACGGTTCCCTCGGCCGGGGTCGCGGTGACCCCGTCGGGCACCTCGACCTTGAACCGCACCTCGGGCCCGCTGCCGCCGCTCATCGACAGGGCGCGGATGCCGACCTTCGCGCTCTCGCCCGGCGCGATCGTCGCCGCGGTCGGACCGACGCCGATCTGGTACGGCTGCTCGCCCTGCCGGAAGGACGGCGGCGCGTCGGAGGGGTCGCTCCCCCACGCCTTGTCCGGAGTCGCGGAGAGCGTGTAGTCGAGCCGGCCGCCGTCACGCACGAGGGCGGACGACAGCCAAGGACGCTCGCTGGTACGGCCGTTGACCTTCAGGGAGCGGATGTACGGCGCGTCCGCGGCGGCGCCGGTGGCCCGGATGGAGATGTCGTTGCCCTTGGGCCTGCTGATCTCGATGCGCGGGAACATCGGCGAGGCGAGGGCGAGTTCGGCGCGCGAGGGCACCTGCGGATACATGCCGAGCGCGGAGAAGACATACCAGGAGGACATCGCACCGAGATCGTCGTTGCCGGGGATGCCCTCCGGCTGCGTCGACCAGAGCTGCTTCATCGCCGCCCGGACGGTCTCCTGCGTCTTGTACGGGGCGCCCGCGTAGTCGTACAGGTAGGGCACGTTGATCGACGGCTCGTTGTCCAGCTCGGACTTGTCACCACCGCCGCCGGTGAAGACCCAGCCGCCGTCACCGTCGTGGAAGAAGGCGTCGAGCCGGGCGAGCGCCTTGTCCCTGCCGCCCATCGCGGCGAACAGGCCGGCCGGGTTGTGCTGCACCATCCAGGTGTACTGGGCCGCGGTGCCCTCGACGAAGCCGTTGCCCGTCGACGGGGTGAACCCGGTGACCCAGCTGCCGTCGGCCTTGCGGTTGGCGATGTATCCGCCACCGGGGTCGGCGGCGATGTTGAAGTTGTTCTGCCACCACTGGGCGCGCTCGGCGAAGGCGGCGGCCGTCTCCTTGCGTCCCGCCGCGGCGGCCAGCTGGGAGAGCGAGAAGTCGGCGCCCGACATCTCCAGCGTCTCGGCGGCGCCGCCCCAGGCGTTCGACACGGACGGCATGTAGTGCAGCTTCAAGTACTTGTCCAGGGAGGGGCGTTGGCCGACGGAGAGCACCGGCTTCCCGGAGGACGACAGGTCCTGCTCGGTGGGGACGGTGGCCGCCTTGACCAGCGAGTCCAGTGCGCCGCGCAGGTCGAAGTCGGTGCCGCCGAAGGCGCGGATGCCGGCCAGGGCGGTGGGCGAGGGGTCGCCGTTCATGACGTGCGTGCCGCTCGCGCCGTGCAGCCAGCGGTCCCAGACGCCGCCGTTCTGCCGGGCGAGCTCGTACAGCGACTGCGCGACGTCGGAGCCCGTGCGCGGGCTGAGGAGTGTCAGCAGCTGCACCTGGTTCCGGTAGACGTCCCAGCCGGAGAAGGTGCCGTACTGGGCCTGGTGGCCGCGCGCGACCTTGTGCACCTTGCCGTCGCTGCCGCTGTATCTGCCGTCGACGTCACTGATGACGTTGGGATGCATCATGGCGTGGTACAGCGCCGTGTAGAAGGTGGTGCGCTCGGCGTCCGTGCCGCCGCCGACGCGGATGGCGCCGAGGCGTTCGCGCCAGGCGCGGTGGGCGGCGTCCCGCACCGCGTCGAAGGAGCGGCTCGGCGGGTTCTCGGCCGCGAGGTTGGCGGCGGCGCCGGCCTGGCTGACGTAGGAGATGCCGACCTTGACGCTCACCGGGCCGGAGCCGGGCTCGAACTCGACGTAGCCGCCGGCGCCCTTGCCGGCGACGGGCCGCCCGCCGGAGGAGAAGCCGCCGGTGCCGCCGGACGCCTCCCGCGACCCGGGGCTGAGCCTGTCGTCCTGCCAGGTGCCGGTCGCCTTGAACGCGCGGTCGAAGCGCGCGGTGAAGTAGACGGTGTAGTAGGGGCGTTGGCCTTCGGGGTCCAGATAACCGCAGAAGTCGCCGGAGGTGACCGAGCCGGACACCGTGCGGGTCGCCGGGTCGATGCGGACCGACGAATCGGTCGAGCCCAGCTCCGAGTTGGCAGTGCGGATGAGCAGGGAGGCGGGCTTGTCCGACGGGAAGGTGAAGCGGCCCGAGCCCGTCCGGGGTGTCGCCGTGAGGTCGGCGGTGACCCCGGAGGCGAGCCCCACCTTGTAGTGGCCGGGCTCCGCGGTCTCGTCGGAGTGGCTGAAGGCGGACGCGTAGACGGCGTCCTTGGTGTCGCTCGCGGGGGAGGAGGTCACCTCGCCCGCGTACGGGAAGAACGGGATGTCCCCGCTGCCGCCCGCGCAGCCGGTGCCGGACATGTGGGTGAGGCTGAAGCCCCGGATGCGGGTGGCGTCGTACTGGTAACCGCCGGGCGCGGCGGTTCTGGTCGCGTCGCCTCTGGTGTTCTCCGGGCTCCAGGAGAGCATGCCGAACGGCGTGACGGCGCCCGGGAAGACGTTGCCGCCGTTCCTGGTGCCGATCAGCGGATCGACGTACGTGGCCGGGTCCTTGACCAGGTCCGGTGCTGCGGTCGTCGCCGCGAGGGCGGGGGTGGCGCCGCCGACCGCGAGCACCGCGGCCAGCAGCAGGGACGTAGGACGGAAACGCATGGGGCGGCCCCTCCTCCTTCGGACGGGTCGCGCACCACAGGTCGCACAAGCCGCAGGGACAGTAGCGTGCGCCACGCGTACCACGGAAGGGCGCCTGCGGGCGCGAGGGCTCGCACGGCGGCCGCCCGGACGGGCTCGGCGGGTCAACTGGCTTGACATCGTTGTCTGTTGAAGAGGTAAAGTTGAGGACGGATCATCAGACAACGTTGTCGCAGCACAGCGTCGCCCCAAGCCAGCACCATCCGGACCAGGTACTCCCCCGGCCTGCCCGGCTCGCGGACCCGGTGGCCCGTCATACCCCACCGGGTCCGCCCTGAGCGGAGCCGCGCGCCGGGTCCGGCGCGCGCGTCCAGCCGACCCGACAGGGCAGGGCGATCGCCGCGTCACCGCCGTCACCCTTGACGACGTACCCGAAGGTCGTGCTCTGGCCCGGATCCAGCGACCCGTTCCAGTCGGCGTTGTGGACCATCACGTCCTGGCCGGTGTAGGTCGCGCTGCCGTTCCAGAGGCTGACGACCTGCTGTCCCGCGGGCAGCGTCCGGTCGACCATCCAGCCCGGCATCGGGACGCCGCCGGTGTTGGTGACGGTCACCTCGGACGGGTACCCGCCGCTCCAACTGCCGGTCGTCGTACGGGTGGCCGCACACCGGCCCGGCACCGGATCGGTCGGGTTTCCCGGGTCGTGGATGCCCGTCACCTCGCCGTTGCCGCCTCGAAGACGACGTCGGAGCAGGAGTACTCGGCGCTGTCCGAGCGCTGCCAGACCAAGTGGACGATGTGGCGCCCCGACCTGTTCCCGGGCAGCTTGCCGGACCAGGAGCAGTCGGCCTCGACGGTGCCCGGGGTGCCGTTGAGCGGCGGGTGGTCGACCGTGAGGAACGGGGTGTCCTCCATGTCGTTCCAGGTGAGCGGCTTGGTCGGGTCGAAGCCGTCCTTGGTGATGCAGACGTAGAACCAACCCGGGTGCGCGGCCCAGGCGTTGTAGGAGAAGTCGACGGTCGCGCCCGAGGTGAGATGGGTCAACGGCCAGTCGTCGCGCGGGAGATCGAAGTCCGTGAAGTTGGGGTTGCCGCCGCTGCACAGCTCCCCGTCCGGGACGAACCCGCGGGTGCGGCCGGCGCCGTCGGAGCGCAACGCGGAGAACCAGTTGGAGAACGGCGCGGTGCCGCCGACCTGTCGGGCCGCCTTGCAGGCCGGGTTGACGGGCTTGATCTGCCCGGTGCCGTTGAGCCCGTCCCGCCGGCACAGGAAGGTCCGACTGCCGGGCTTCATGGGCGTCCCGTGCGCCTCGGCCCGGCCGCCCGTCGTGACGACGAGGGCGAGGGCGGGGAGGGTGGCGAGGAGGGAGACGAGGACCAGGAGGAGGCGCGGCCGGTCAATCGGTGCGCGGCATGGCGCCGTTGGGTGGCTATTGTCAGGATCATGACACTGAAGTCGATGTACGACTGCGGGACGGTGACGGTGCACGGAAGGGAGAGCGGGGCGGGTGCGGCCGGGGGCGGCAGGTTCCGGTCCGACACCCCCGCTATGGGAGCGCTCCCACCCCGCTCGTGGGGAACGTAGCGCCGCATGGGCGGGTTGGCAACGGGCGGCGCACGGGCGGCACGGAGCCCGGGAGGCACGACACGCGTCACGTGTGCGCCGTGGCATCGCCCCTTCGGGCGGCGATACCTTCGTACGTACGATCACGCCGCGTATCGGCGTCCACACCGGCGCCCATGGGAGCAGTGATGACCACACCCGGGCCGGGACGGGCCACCGAGGACACCTGGATGTTCCCGCCGGCTGCGGGGTGGACCTTCGACCAGGTCAAGCACCTCGAGCTGCCCTTCGACCGGGAGCGTGTGGACGGAGTGATCGTTCGTGGCTCGTGGGCAGACCGACGTCCGGCACAACGAGGTGCGTGACGGCATCGTCCTTCGAGGCCGGGTGCATCCCGGTGAGGTCCGTTGCTACCGGCGCGTCGAACTGGATGGGGATCAGAGGCTCGCGGTGCACGGGTACTGGCTCAACGCGGACACCCGGTCCTACGTCTCCGACCCCATGCGCCCGGTTCACCACGACAAGCTCGTCACCGAGGTGCCGTATCCGACCGAGCTCGGCCTCGACGCGCTCGTCGGCTTCTGACCCGCCCTCGGAGCCGGCGCACGCGGTAGTGCGACCCTGAACTCCGTGCACCCCGGTGCGCTGTGCACGTCGATATGGCCGCCGTGTGCCGTCACGATCGCCGCGGTGACCGTGAGGCCCAGGCCCGCGCCGTCCGTCGTGGCCGGGGGGCGGGAGCGGGAGGGGTCGGCGCGGGTGAAGGGGGCGAACAGGCCGGGCAGCTGGTCCGGTGGGATGCCGGGGCCGTTGTCGCGGATGCGGAGCACACACTGCTCCCCCACCGTCTCCACCTCGGCCACCACCGTCGTGCCGGGAGGTGTGTGCATACGGGCGTTGGCCAGCAGGCCCGCCACCGCCCGGTGGAGGTGCCGCACGTCGCCCGGGATCAACGCGGCTTCGTGCAGGGGGAGTTCCAGGTGCCAGTGGTGGTCGGGGGCCCTCGGCCGTGCCTGGCGCACCGCCTCCGCCACCACCGCCGCGAGGTCGACCTCGGCGGACTGCGGCGGGGGTCCCTCGTCCATGCGGGCCAGGAGCAGCAGGTCCTCCACCAGGGCGGTCAGCCGGGCCGACTCCGTCGCCACCCGGCGCCAGGCCAGGACCGGTTCGACGCGGCCCGTGCCGCTGTTCATCAGTTCCGCGTAGCCGGCGATCGAGGCGAGGGGGGTGCGTAGCTCGTGGCTCGCGTCGGAGAGGAAGCGGCGCATGCGTTCCTCGCCACGACGGCGTTCCGCGAGCGAGGTCTCGATGTGGTCGATCATCCGGTTGAGCGCGGCGCCCACCCGGCCGGTCTCGGTGCCGGGGTCGGCGTCCTCGGCGGCGACGCGGGTGAGGGCGGCGGCCTCGCCGGGCTCCAGCGGGGTCCGCGAGACCCGCGCCGCCGTGGCCGCGACCCGGTCCAGGGGGCGCAGCTGGCGCCGTATCAGCACCGCGCAGACGAGGCCCGCGGCCGTCAGGCCCGCCGCGGCCAGCACCGCCTCGGCCGCGGCCAGCCGGCCGGTCATGCGCCGTACGTCGTCCAGCGGCAGACCTGCGAGGACGCGGGTCCCGTCCGCGTCGAGTGCGGTGATCCGGTAGGTGCCCAGGCCCGGGACGGTGACCGTGTGCCGCGCCCCGTCCGCCGTCGTGCCGTGCAGGGCCGTGCGCTGGGCCGCGGTCAGGGGACGCGGCGAGGTGTCCTCGCGGACGACCGCCGCGGCGGTGACCGTCCCGTCGTCCCCGAGCCGGCCGCCGAGGAGTCCGGCCGGGTGGCCGCTTCCGGCCAGGAACGACAGGTCCGTCCCGCTCTCCGGCCGGCGTCCGGCGCCCTCCAGGTTGTGCTGCGCGGCGGCGGTGACCCGGTCGTCCAGGTCGCCCATCAGGAAGGCACGCTGGAGGTACGAGCCGGCGAACGCCAGCGCGGCGCACAGGGTGACGAGCACGGCGCCGGTGCCCAGCAGCAGGCGGGTGCGCAGGGGGCGTCCGTGCGGGCGGGCGGTCATCGGCCGCCCCCTGCCGGTTCGTTCGAGCGCCCGGGTGACGCGGAGATGCCTGACATGTCTCGATCCTGTCCCGGTCCGCTGGGGGAACGCTGTGTTCCACCTGAGGGTGGGTGATGACCTGGGACGTCCCGGCGCGGACACGGCGAAGGCCGCGTCCCCGGCGAACCGGGAACGCGGCCTTCAACTGCCTTGCGGCGCAGCCTACTTGCGGATCAGGTTGCGCAGCACGTACTGCATGATGCCGCCGTTGCGGTAGTAGTCGGCCTCACCGGGGGTGTCGATGCGGACGACCGCGTCGAACTCGACACCGGTGTCGGTGGTGACCTTGACCGTGCGCGGCGTGGTGCCGTTGTTGAGCTCCTCGACGCCGGTGAAGGAGAAGGTCTCCTCGCCGGTCAGGCCGAGGGACTCGGCGGTCCGGCCCTCCGGGAACTGCAGCGGCAGGACGCCCATGCCGATGAGGTTCGAGCGGTGGATGCGCTCGTACGACTCGGCGATGACGGCCTTGACGCCCAGGAGCGCGGTGCCCTTGGCCGCCCAGTCGCGGGACGAGCCGGAGCCGTACTCCTTGCCGGCCAGGACGACCAGCGGGATGCCCTGCTCGATGTAGTTGCGCGAGGCGTCGTAGATGAAGGAGACGGGGGCGTCGCCCTTCGTGAAGTCGCGGGTGTAGCCGCCCTCGGTGCCCGGCGCGATCTGGTTGCGCAGGCGGATGTTGGCGAACGTGCCGCGGATCATGACCTCGTGGTTGCCGCGGCGCGAGCCGTAGCTGTTGAAGTCGCGGCGCTCGACGCCGTGCTCCGTGAGGTACTGGCCGGCCGGGGTGTCGGCCTTGATGGCACCGGCCGGGGAGATGTGGTCGGTGGTGACCGAGTCGCCCAGCTTGGCCAGGACGCGGGCGCCGGCGATGTCGGAGACCGGCTCCGGCTCCATGCCCATGCCCTCGAAGTACGGGGGCTTGCGGACGTAGGTCGACTCGGCGTCCCACTCGAAGGTGTTGCCGGTCGGGATCGGCAGCGCCTGCCACTGGGCGTCGCCCGCGAAGACGTCCTGGTAGGACTTGTTGAACATGTCCTCGCCGATGGCGTTCGCCACGACGTCGTTGACCTCGGCCTCGGAGGGCCAGATGTCCTTCAGGTAGACCGGGTTGCCGTCGGTGTCGGTGCCGAGGGCGTCACGGGTGATGTCCACCTTCATGGAGCCCGCGATGGCGTACGCGACGACCAGCGGCGGGGAGGCCAGGTAGTTCATCTTGACGTCGGGGTTGATCCGGCCCTCGAAGTTCCGGTTGCCGGAGAGGACCGAGGTGACCGCGAGGTCGTGGTCGTTGACGGCCTTGGAGACCTCCTCCGGCAGCGGGCCGGAGTTGCCGATGCAGGTGGTGCAGCCGTAGCCGACCAGGTTGAAGCCGACCTTGTCCAGGTACGGCGTCAGGCCCGACTTGTCGAAGTAGTCGGTGACGACCTTGGAGCCCGGGGCGAGGGTGGTCTTGACCCACGGCTTGCGGGTCAGGCCCTTCTCCACGGCCTTCTTCGCGACGAGTGCGGCGGCGACCATCACGTACGGGTTCGACGTGTTGGTGCAGGACGTGATGGCCGCGACGGTGACCGCGCCGTGGTCGATCGTGTAGGTCGAGCCGTCGGGGGCGGTGACCTGGACGGGGTTGCTGGGCACGCCGTTGGAGGACGCCGGGGCGTCGGACGCCGGGAAGGACTCCTTGCCGGCCTCGTCGTCGTCGGCGACGTAGTTGCGCACGTCGCTCTTGAACTGCTCGGCGGCGTTGGCGAGGACGATGCGGTCCTGCGGGCGCTTCGGGCCGGCGATGGAGGGGACGACCGTGGACAGGTCCAGCTCGAGCTTCTCGGAGAAGTCGGGCTCGGCCTTCGGGTCCAGCCAGAGGCCCTGCTCCTTGGCGTACGCCTCGACGAGCGCGACCTGCTGGTCGCTGCGGCCGGTCAGGCGCATGTAGTTCAGGGTCTCGTCGTCGATCGGGAAGATCGCGGCGGTGGAGCCGAACTCCGGCGACATGTTGCCGATGGTGGCGCGGTTGGCGAGGCTGGTGGCCGCGACGCCCTCGCCGTAGAACTCGACGAACTTGCCGACGACGCCGTGCTTGCGCAGCATCTCGGTGATGGTGAGCACCAGGTCGGTGGCGGTGGTGCCGGGCTTGAGCTCACCCGTCAGCTTGAAGCCGACGACGCGCGGGATGAGCATCGAGACCGGCTGGCCGAGCATCGCGGCCTCGGCCTCGATGCCGCCGACGCCCCAGCCCAGGACGCCCAGACCGTTGACCATCGTGGTGTGCGAGTCGGTGCCGACCAGGGTGTCGGGGTAGGCCTTGCCGTCGCGGACCATGACGACGCGGGCCAGCTTCTCGATGTTGACCTGGTGGACGATGCCGGTGCCGGGCGGGACGACCTTGAACTCGTCGAAGGCGGTCTGGCCCCAGCGCAGGAACTGGTAGCGCTCCTTGTTGCGGCCGTACTCCAGCTCGACGTTCTGCTTGAAGGCGTCGTTGGTGCCGAACTTGTCGGCGATGACGGAGTGGTCGATGACCAGCTCGGCCGGGGCGAGCGGGTTGATCTTGTCCGCGTCGCCGCCGAGCTCCTTGACGGCCTCACGCATGGTGGCGAGGTCCACGACGCAGGGCACGCCGGTGAAGTCCTGCATGATCACGCGGGCCGGCGTGAACTGGATCTCCTGGCTGGGCTGGGCCTGCGAGTCCCAGCCGCCGAGGGCACGGATGTGGTCGGCGGTGATGTTCGCGCCGTCCTCGGTGCGGAGCAGGTTCTCCAGCAGGACCTTGAGGCTGTACGGAAGGCGAGCCGAGCCTTCCACCTTGTCCAGCCGGAAGATCTCGTACGACTCGTCGCCCACCTGCAGCGTGCTGCGGGCGTCGAAGCTGTTCGCCGACACGACAGTCTCCTTCATTGATGTGCGCGTACTCACCACGATCCTGCCGCCACGGCAACTCGGCCGATCCGCTAAGGTAAGGCTAAGTTAGGTAACCCTTACCAGGCTGGCGACTGCGGTGCTCCTGGGCAGATATCTCGATGTCGAGATAACTCTAGTACATGCCCGTCGACAGGTCATGTCCGGACCACTTCCGGCATGCCGCAACGCGGTGGCGTCGACCACACGGGGCGCACCGGCCCGAACCCGCGGAGCCGCCGGAACCGCCGCCGCGGCACACCGCACCTTCTCCGCACCCATCAGTGCGCGTACACGGGGTATCCGAGCTGAGCGGTCATCAGTTCCGACAGCAAGGAGGCGGTCATGCCGCTCACGTTCCGCAAGAGTTTCCGGATCCTGCCCGGGGTGCGGCTGAACATCAACCGGCATTCCTGGTCCATCACCACCGGCGGCAGCCACGGCCCGCGGCATACGCACAGCAGCACGGGACGTCGTACGACATCGATGGATTTGCCCGGACCTTTCGGATGGAGGAGCACCCGTAGCGCCAAGCGGCGTTGACGGCCCGTCACCCGAACGGACCCTCTGGCGGGCGCCATCTCATATCTGAGATAACCTCGGCCTCATGGCAGACGACTACCTCGTACGCATCGGCAGGCTCATCCGTGACGCCCGGCAACACCGCGGCTGGACGCAGGCCCAGCTCGCGGAGGCGCTCGGTACCAGCCAGAGCGCCGTCAACCGCATCGAGCGCGGCAACCAGAACATCAGCCTTGAGATGATCGCCCGCATCGGTGAGGCCCTTGACAGCGAGATCGTCTCGCTGGGCTACGCGGGCCCGATGCATCTGCGCGTGGTCGGCGGGCGGCGCCTCTCCGGTGCCATCGACGTCAAGACGAGCAAGAACGCGTGCGTCGCGCTGCTGTGCGCGTCCCTGCTCAACAAGGGCCGCACGGTGCTGCGCCGGGTCGCGCGGATCGAGGAGGTCTACCGCCTGCTCGAGGTGCTCAACTCCATCGGCGTGCGCACGCGCTGGGTCAACGACGGCGTGGACCTGGAGATCGTGCCGCCCGCCGAGCTGAACATGGCCGCGATCGACTCCGACGCGGCCGTGCGGACCCGGTCCATCATCATGTTCTTCGGGCCGCTGCTGCACCGTATGGACCGCTTCAAGCTGCCGTACGCGGGCGGCTGCGACCTGGGCACGCGGACCATCGAGCCGCACATGATCGCGCTGCGCCGGTTCGGGCTGGACATCACCGCCACCGAGGGCCAGTACCACGCCCAGGTGGACCAGGCGGTCCGGCCCGACCGGCCCATCGTGCTGACCGAACGCGGGGACACCGTCACCGAGAACGCGCTGCTCGCCGCGGCCCGTTCGGACGGTGTCACGGTCATCCGCAACGCCTCGTCCAACTACATGGTCCAGGACCTGTGCTTCTTCCTGGAGACGCTCGGCGTCCGGGTCGAGGGCATCGGCACCACGACGCTCACCGTGCACGGCGTCCCGGACATCGACGTCGACGTGGACTACTCCCCCTCCGAGGACCCGGTCGAGGCGATGAGCCTGCTCGCCGCCGCCGTGGTGACGGAGTCGGAGCTGACGGTGCGCCGGGTGCCCATCGAGTTCCTGGAGATCGAGCTGGCGGTCCTGGAGGAGATGGGGCTCGACCACGACCGCTCGCCGGAGTACTACGCGGACAACGGCCGCACCCGGCTGATCGACCTCACGGTCCGCCCCTCCAAGCTCGAGGCACCGATCGACAAGATCCACCCCATGCCCTTCCCGGGCCTGAACATCGACAACGTCCCCTTCTTCGCGGCCATCGCCGCCGTCGCGCAGGGACAGACGCTGATCCACGACTGGGTCTACGACAACCGGGCCATCTACCTGACGGACCTCAACCGCCTCGGCGGCCGCCTCCAGCTCCTCGACCCGCACCGGGTCCTGGTGGAGGGCCCGACCCGCTGGCGCGCCGCCGAGATGATGTGCCCGCCGGCCCTGCGGCCCGCCGTGGTCGTCCTGCTGGCGATGATGGCGGCCGACGGCACGTCCGTGCTGCGGAACGTGTACGTCATCAACCGCGGCTACGAGGACCTCGCCGAGCGCCTGAACTCCGTGGGCGCGCAGATCGAGATCTTCCGCGACATCTGAGCAGCGCACACCGCCTCCGTGGGGGGAGGGGAACCCCCCGGGGCCCGGAGCACAGCGCCTTTTCGCTGCCTTTTTTTTTTCCCAAACCCGCC
>NZ_JBHVGU010000054.1:0-25688 GCF_042800575.1 Streptomyces sp. NPDC057616 | reverse complement strand
TCCGGCCCATCTCCCTCCCTTCCGCGCCCCCCCCCCACGGCTCGTTCCGGCCGCTTTTTGTTCTACAGAACCTTGACGCCCTGCCGCTCTTCTGTAGACGATCGAGGCATCGGTACCCGCACCGGCGCGAGGAGGCGCTCGGCATGGTGGAGGTGTCCTTCGACCGGAACCCTCGGACGTACCGGCACTGGAGGCTGCGTACGGACGGGCCGGTCGCCTGGCTGGAGCTGGACGTCGACGAGCGGGGCGGACTGGTCCCGGGCTACGAGCTCAAGCTCAACTCGTACGACCTCGGTGTGGACATCGAGCTGTACGACGCGCTCCAGCGGCTGCGGTTCGAGCACCCCGAGGTGCGGGCCGTGGTGCTGACCAGCGCCAAGGAGAAGGTCTTCTGCGCGGGCGCGAACATCCGGATGCTCGCGGCCTCCCCGCACGAGTGGAAGGTCAACTTCTGCAAGTTCACCAACGAGACCCGCAACAGCATGGAGGACGCCTCCGCGCACTCGGGCCTCACCTTCATCGCCGCGGTCAACGGCTCCTGCGCGGGCGGCGGTTACGAGCTCGCGCTGGCCTGCGACCGCATCCTTTTGATCGACGACAACTCCTCGGCGGTCGCCCTGCCCGAGGTGCCGCTGCTGGGGGTGCTGCCCGGCACCGGCGGGCTGACCCGGCTGACGGACAAGCGCCGGGTGCGCAAGGACCTGGCCGACGTCTTCGCCACCCGCAGCGACGGCGTACGGGGCAAGACGGCCGTCGACTGGCGGCTGGTGGACGAGGTGGTGCCGCGGCGGGAGTTCCGGGCCGTCGTGGAGCAGCGGGCGCGCGAGGCGGCGGCCCGCCACCCCCGCCCCGGGGACGTCCAGGGCGTCCGGCTCGGGCCGCTGGAGCGGGAGAGCACCGAGGAAGGGATCTTCTACCGGTATGCGCGGGCCGAGTTCGACCGCCCGGGCGGACTCGTCCGGATCACCGTCCGCGGACCCGGCGAGGAGGACGGCTGGCTGCTCGCCCTCACCCGCGAACTCGACGACCTGATCCTCCGGTTGAGGACCAACGAGCCAGAGCTGGGCACCTGGGTGCTGCGCACCGAGGGCGCCCCGGAACGCGTACTCGCCCACGAGCGGCGGTTGCTGGAGGCGAAGGACGACTGGCTGGCGAACGAGGTCCTGCACTACTACAAGCGCACCCTGAAGCGGCTCGACGTCACCAGCCGCAGCCTCGTCGCGCTGATCGAGCCGGGCGGCTGCTTCGCGGGACTGCTGCTGGAGCTCGCGCTCGCCTGCGACCTGCAGTACATGCTGGACGGGCCGCCCGTCGAGGACCCGGACAGCGAGGAGCGGGCCCAACTCGCCCTGTCGGAGGCGAACTTCGGCCTCCTCCCGATGGGCAACGGGCTCTCCCGCCTCCAGTCCCGCTTCTACGGCCACGACGACCGTCTCGACTGGCTGCGCCGGGAGGCGGGACGCCCGCTGACCGCCGCCGAGGCCCGTGAGCTCGGCCTCGTCACCGACGCGCCCGACGACATCGACTGGGAGGACGAGATCCGCCTCGTCCTGGAGAACCGGGCCGCGCTGAGCCCGGACGCGCTCACCGGGATGGAGGCCAACCACCGGTTCGTCGGCCCGGAGACCATGGAGTCCAAGATCTTCGGCCGCCTCAGCGCCTGGCAGAACTGGATCTTCGTACGCCCCAACGCCTCGGGTCCGGAAGGCGCGTTGCGCCGCTACGGCACCGGGCGGCGGGCGGTCTACGACCGGAAGCGAGTGTGACCCGATGCCCACGGCCATCGACTACGACGCCAAGATCCCCAACAACGTCGGTCTCGCCGACGACCGCCGGCTGCAGCGCGCGCTGGAGGGCTGGCAGCCCAAGTTCCTCGGCTGGTGGGGCGAGATGGGCCCCTCCCTGGAGAACCACGGCGTCTATCTGCGTACGGCGGTGTCGGTGGGCCGCGACGGCTGGGCGCACTTCGGCCATGTCACCGTGCCCGACTACCGCTGGGGCATCTTCCTCGCCGAGCCCACCCCGGACCGCCGGGTCGCCTTCGGCGAGCACAAGGGCGAGCCGGTATGGCAGCAGGTGCCCGGCGAGTACCGCGCCGACCTGCAGCGCCTGATCGTCGTCCAGGGCGACACCGAGCCGGCCTCGGTCGAGCAGCAGCGCCTGCTCGGGCTGAGCGCGCCGAGCCTGTACGACCTGCGCAACCTCTTCCAGGTCAACGTGGAGGAGGGGCGCCACCTGTGGGCGATGGTGTACCTGCTGCACGCCTACTTCGGCCGCGAGGGGCGCGAGGAGGCCGAGGCGCTGCTGTACCGCAACTCCGGCAGCCCCGACGCGCCGCGCATCCTCGGCGCGTTCAACGAGGAGACCGCCGACTGGCTGGCCTTCTTCATGTTCACGTACTTCACCGACCGGGACGGCAAGTACCAGCTGGGCTCGCTCAAGGAGAGCGCCTTCGACCCGCTGTCGCGGACCTGCGTCTTCATGCTGAAGGAGGAGGCGCACCACATGATGGTCGGCACCACGGGTGTCGACCGGGTGGTCACCCGCAGCGCCCAACTGGTGCGCGAACACGACACGCTGGACATCGCGGCCTGCGGCGGCATCCCGCTCGACATCGTCCAGAAGTACATCAACTTCCACTACACGGTCTCCCTGGACCTGTTCGGCGGCGAGACCTCCACCAACGCGGCCAACTACTACACCGCCGGGCTCAAGGGCCGCTGGCAGGAGGAGCGGCGGGGCGACGACCACCGGCTCACCGAGGACGGCGTACGGCTGGACAAGCCTTCCCCGGACGGGAGTTGGGGCGCGGACGAGGTGCCGGCGCTGCTCGCGCTCAACCTCGATCTGCGCGACGAGTACATCGCCGACTGCCGGACCGGCGTCAAGCGCTGGAACCGCATCCTCGAGGAGCACGGCGTCGACTTCCGGCTGCGGCTGCCGCACCCCGGCTTCAACCGCCACGTCGGTCTCGCCTCCGGCCACCACGTCACGCCGGACGGCCGGATCGTCGACGAGGAGACCTGGGAGGCGAGCCGCGCGCGCTGGCTTCCGACGGCCGAGGACCTCGCCTTCGTACGGTCGTTGATGCAGCCGGTGTACGAGCGCGGGAAGATCGCGAGCTGGGTGGCGCCGCCGGCCGCGGGCATCAACGGCAAGCCGTTCGACTACGAGTACGTCCGACTGGTGTGAGGCGGCCGCGATGCCCGAGCTGTTCAACGCGGCGCAGTGGCTGGTCGACCGGCAGGTGGCGGACGGCAACGGCGCCCGCACGGCCGTCGTGACGCCCACCCGGTCCCTGACCTACGAGGAGCTGTCCGCCGAGGTCCGCCGGGTGGCGGCCGGGCTGCGGGCCCTCGGGGTGCGGCCCGAGGAGCGCGTCCTGTTCTGCATGGCGGACGACGTCGAGCTGTTCACCGGCATCCTCGCCGCCTTCCGCATCGGTGCGGTGGCGGTGCCCGCCTCGACCATGCTCACCGGGGCGGAGCTGGGCCGGCTGGTCGCGGACTGCCGTACCCGGGTGGTGCTGGGGTCGGAGGAGTTCGCGCCCCTGGTGCGGGCCGCCGTACGGGAGGCCCCGGAGGTCGAGCACGTCGTGCTGGGCGACGCGTGGCAGCGGCTGCGGACCGCCGGCACGGACGAGCGGCCGTATCCCACCTGGCCGGACTCCCCCGCCCTGTGGCTCTACACATCCGGCACGACGGGCACCCCCAAGGCGGCCATGCACCGGCACGACGGCATCCGGCTCGTCGCGGAGAACTACGGGCGGCGGGTGCTCGGCATCGGCCCCGGGGACCGGTGCCTGTCGGTGGCGAAGCTGTTCTTCGCCTACGGCCTCGGCAACTCGATGTTCTTCCCGCTGTCGGCCGGCGCCACCGCCCTGCTGGAGCCCGCCCGGCCCTCGCCCGCGCTGTTCGCCAAACGGGCGGCGGCCGACCGGGCCACGGTCCTGTACGGGGTGCCCGGCTTCCTCGGCGCGCTGCTGGCGAGCCTCGACATCCCGGACGACGCCTTCGCGACCGTACGCGTGGGCGTCTCGGCCGGTGAGGCGCTGCCGGCGCGGATCTTCCACGGGATGCGGGAGCGGTTCGGCGTCGAGGTGCTCGACGGGATCGGGTCGACGGAGATGCTGCACATCTTCATCTCCAACCGGCAGGGGCAGGTCCACCCCGGTTCCTCCGGCGAGCCTGTTCCGGGGTACGCCGTGGAGCTGCGGGACGCGGAGGGCCGGGTGGTGGCCGGTGAGGGCGTGCCCGGCGAGCTGTACGTGCGCGGGGCGTCGGCCGCCACCGGCTACTGGTGCCGGGCCGCGACCACCCGTCAGGTCTTCCTCGGCGACCGGGTGCGCACCGGCGACACGTACGTACGCAACGCCGACGGCACGTACACCTGCATGGGCCGCACCAACGACCTGCTGAAGGCGGGCGGCATCTGGGTCTCGCCCGCCGAGGTCGAGGAGCGGCTGCTGGCCCATCCGGACGTGGCGGAGGCGGCCGTGGTGGGCGCGCGGGACGCGGACGGGCTGGACCGGCCGGTGGCGTGCGTGGTGCCGAGGGCGGGGCGCGAGGTCGACGCGGAGGCGCTGGTGGCCTGGTGCCGGGAGGGCCTCGCTGCGTTCAAGCGGCCGCGCGGGGTCGTCGCCCTGGCCGAGCTGCCGCGTACGGCGACGGGGAAGATCCGGCGCAACGTGCTGCGGGAGATGGTCCGTTCCGAGGAGGCGCCGTGATCGGGGGCGAGACGGTGGTGGACGCGCACGTGCACGTGCCGCGGCTGTCCACGCTGAAGCCCGCCTGGTTCGAGTGGGCGCGGACCTTCTCCCGCGGCCACCCCTGGCGTGACGCCTACGACGAGCACGGCGACCCCGTGCCCGGGCGGCTGGACGCCCTGCTGGAGTCCGAGGGCGTGGACCGCGCGCTGCTGTTCTGCGAGTACAGCCCGCGGGCCACCGGCATCCAGCCGATCGAGGACCTGCTGCCGATCGTGGCGCACAACCCGGTCCGCTTCCGGCTGGTCGCGAACGTCAACCCGCACCTGCACCATCCGCTGACGGCGGAGGCCGAGCGCCAGCTGGACCTGGGCGCGGTCGCGGTCAAGCTCCATCCCGTGCACGCCGGTTTCGACCCCGGCGACAAGGAGCTGTACCCGCTCTACGCCCTGTGCGCCGAGCGCGGCGTCCCGGTGATCGTGCACTCGGGTACGTCCACCTTCCCCGGTGCCCGCGCACGCTACGGCGACCCGCAGCTGCTGCTGGACGCCGTGGAGGACTTCCCGGACCTCCAGTTCGTCTTCGCCCACGGCGGCCGGGGCTGGTGGTACGACACCGCCGCCTTCCTCGCGCTGGCCCGTGCGAACGTCTGGCTCGACCTCGCCGGGCTGCCTCCGCACAAGCTCCCCGGCTACTACGCCCGCTTCGACCTGGCGAGGCTGGCGGGCCGCTGGATCTTCGGCACGGACTGGCCGGGGGTACCGGGAACGTCGCACAACGTCGCCGCGCTACGGGAGCTGGGGCTCGCCGAGGAGACGCTGCGAGGGGTGCTGTCGGGCAACGCGGCGAAGGTCTTCCCGGGGCTGGGGGTCTAGGCGGCGGCCCCCGGGGGTCCGGCCCTCCAGCTCCTCCCAGCGCCGCTGCGCGGCCGCGCTCCAGTCCGCGTGCCTGGCGTGGAAGAGGTCCACCGCGCGCGCCCCGCTCCAGCCCGTGGGCAGGAGCCGCGCGGGCAGGCGCGGGTCCAGGAAGGGGAAGCGGCGCCATTCGTGGACGAGCCGGGTGAGGTCGTGGAGGACGGCGTCGCCGTCCGCGGGGTGCAGGCCCGTGAACTCGTCGATGAAGGACTCGTAGCGGTCCTCCACCTCGCTCAGGTCCCAGGCACGGGCGACCATGGCCGGCTCGCTGCCCACGGCGCCGTAGGCCGCGGTGAAGGACATCGCGTCGTCGGCCAGGCCCAGTTCCTTCAGCACGGCGAGCGCCTCCGCCTCCCGGTCGGCGCGCGGCGTGATCCACACACCCGGTTCCGGGGAGCCGAAGCCGGCCCAGCTCAGCCGCGTGCGCACGCGGTGGCGCAGGTCGCGCTTGGACTCCGGCACCGAGACCAGGACCACCAGCCAGGTGCCGTCCCAGGCGCGCCGCTCGCGCCCGAAGTCGTAGATGCGCTGCGCGCCCTCGGTCAGCAGCCGGCGTCCCGGCGGGGTCAGCGCCCAGCGCACCCGGCGGCCCACCCGCTCCGAGGCCAGCCAGCCCTCCGCGGCCGTGCGGGCCAGGGACTGGCGGGCCGACTTCTCCTCGACGCCGAACAGCGCGAGCGCCTCCACCAGCGCCGAGGTCCACACGGGCCGGCCGCGCGGCAGGACGTACTCGCCGAGCATGGTCATCAGCAGCGAACGGGCGCTGGTGTCACCGACCTCGCGGCGCCTGCTGACCACCGGCCGCGCGGACGCGTCCTTCGCCATGCCCGTCACTCCCGTCGCCGCCGGTCCCCCGCTGCCGTATCTGCACAATATCTTGTCGTCGCGCGAGGGATAAGTAGAGCATCTCGCCCGGCCGGTGCGGTGCGTTCCGGACATGCCGCGCGCCGCCGGCCTCGCGGTCCGGCGGCGCGGCGGGGGCGGCTGTCAGGCCTTGGTCAGGGTGACCTCGTGCCGCTCCACGGCGTGGAAGCGGGGCAGCGGCAGGATGCCGTGGAAGCTGAGCTCCGTGACGGTGGCCTCGACGCTGACCTTGCCCGGCGCGACCTCCATCGACGGCACGCTGCTGTTCTCCCAGCGGTGCGTCTCGCCGTCGCAGACGGCGGCCGTGCCGCCGATGCCCTGGATCACGGTCGTGGTGCCACCGGCGGAGGTCGTGGAGCTTTTCCGGACGTTGGAACTGACGAAGGCCGCTCCGTCGCCGCCGACGCAGCGGTACGTGCCGGAGAGCGTGACGGTGCCGTCCTCGGCGATGCGGCCGGTCGGGTCGACGGTCACCGTCTCCTGCACGTCGGTGGTGCGCTGCGGGGCGGCGCTCGCCTGGGCGGCCGGAGCGGCGAGCAGGAACAGGGCGGCACCGGCGGCGAGGGCCAGGGCGGGACGCTTGGTCATGGGAAACCTCCTGTAGGTGGGGTTTCCACTGGTACCCGGCGTGAGCGCCGACGGCGGTGACCGTCACCCCTTCGGTGGCGAGTCCGCACCGACCGTCGTGGAACCGTCCGGGGGTTGTCCGCGTGTTGTCACGCTTCACGGCAGGCTGTTCCGATGAGTTCTCGAGGGGAGGATCGTCTATCCACAGGGGCCGGACGGACGGTCCCGCCCGACGTGGAGGTGCGCCATGTGTTCCCACCAGTCCTCGTGCCCTTCCTTCGACAGCACCACCGCGCACGTCGTGGCCGCCCACCCCGAGCAGGGCTGGAGCCTGCTGTGCGACGGCGCGATCGTCTTCGACGACACCGGCGAGCTGACGTCCGACGGCCGGGCCGTCGCGCCGCACCGGGTACCCGTCGGCCCGGCGGCCGTCGCGGCCTGAGCGGACCGCCGCGCCGCGCCGCCTACGGCAGCACGGCGAAGCCGTCGAGCTCCACCATCGCCTGCTCGTCCCACAGGCGCACGACCTCGACGACGGCCATCGCCGGATAGTCACGGCCCGCCGACTCCCGCCAGATACGGCCCAGTTCGGGCGCGTGGACGCGATAGGCGGCGACATCGGTGGCGTAGACGGTGACCCGGGCGAGATCGGCCGGGGTGCCGCCCGCCGCGCGCAGGGCCGTGAGCAGATTGACCAGCGCCCGCCCGAACTGCTCGGGCAGGGTGTCGCCGACGACCTTGCCGTCGGCGTCGAGAGCGGTCTGGCCGGCCAGGAAGACCACACGGGATCCGGTGGCGACGACGGCGTGCGAGAAGCCGGTCGCCGGGGAGAGTTCGGGCGGGTTGACGCGCTCGGTGCTCACTGCGATTCCTCCACTGCCTCCACGTCGCGGTACAACTCCTTGGCGATGATGCCGCGTTGGACCTCGCTCGCCCCTTCGTAGATGCGCGGGGCGCGCACCTCACGGTAGAGGTGCTCGAGGAGATGGCCGCGGCGCAGGGCGCGGGCGCCGTGCAACTGGACGGCCCTGTCGACGACGTACTGCGCGGTCTCGGTGGCGAGCAGCTTCGCCATCGCCGCGCGCCGGGGCACGTCGGGGGCGCCTTCGTCGTACGCCGTCGCCGCCGCGTGGACCATGAGGCGGGCCGCGTCGGTGCGCAGCGCCATCTCGGCGACCTGGTGGGCGACCGCCTGCAGATCCTTCAACTTGCCCCCGAACGCGTCCCGTCGGGACGTGTGCGCGAGGGTCGCGTCGAGCGCCGCCTGCGCCATGCCGACCGCGAACGCGCCGACGCTGGGGCGGAACTGGTTGAGGGTCCCCATGGCGACGCGGAACCCGCGGTCCACCTCGCCGAGCACGTCGTCCGCCGTGACGGGCACCGCGTCGAAGTCGAGGGCGCCGATGGGGTGCGGCGAGAGCATGTCGAGGGGTGTGCCGGTGAGCCCGGGCCGGTCGGCGGGCACGAGGAAGGCGGTCACACCCCGCGCGCCCGCGCCGGGGGTGGTCCGGGCGAAGACGGTGTAGAAGTCGGCCTCGGGCGCGTTGGAGATCCAGCACTTCTCGCCGGTGAGCCGCCAGCCGGCCGGGCCGTCGGGCTCGGCCGTGACGGACCCGCCGGAGTCCGGCTCGGCCCGCAGCTCCAGCGCCGCAGCGTCCGAGCCCGCCCCCGGTTCGGTGAGCGCGAAGGCGGCCACCGCCGTGCCGTCGGCGACCTTGGGCAGCCAGCGGTCGCGCTGGGCCGGGGTGCCGCAGGCGTGCACCGGGTGCGCGCCGAGTCCCTGCAGGGCGAGGGCGGTCTCGGCCTCCGTGCAGGCGTACGCCAGGGACTCCCGCATCAGGCAGAGGTCCAGGGCGCCCGAGGTGAACAGCCGGCCCAGCAGCCCGAGCCGGCCGAGCTCCGCGACGAGCGCGCGGTTGACGTGCCCCGGCTCACCCTTCTCGGCGAGCGGGCGCAACTGCTCCGCGGCCAGGGTGCGCAGCTCGCCACACCAGGCGATCTGTTCCGGTTCGAGCGAGAATGCGGGCATTGCCGGTCCCCTCTCCTGAACGCCTCCCCCCGACCGTATCGCGTACCGTTGACTGTCGTCACCAACACGATACGCTCAGAGCGCTGGGGCCTGTCTTCCGGATCAGGCCGGCTGCAGGGAACCGCGCCGTGTTGCCGACCCGAGCGGGGTCTGGTGCGTGCAGCTGCGAGGCGGAGGAGGGAGTCGACGCGGAGCGTCGGCGACCGACGACAACGCGGCAGACGTGCGTGCCGGGGCCCGCGACGCCGGGCTGATCCGGAAGACAGGCCCCGGGCCCACCACGACGGCCAGAACGGCAAGGGGGCGCACCGCCATGAACGTCTCGGCCCACGTCGACACCTTCGCGCGCGACCACCTCCCGCCGCGCGAGGACTGGCCCGAACTGTGCTTCGATCTGCCCGAACTGCGTTACCCCGATCGGCTGAACTGCGCCGCCGAGCTGCTGGCCCACGCCGACCCCGCGCACCCGGTGTTCCACACCCCCGCGGGTCCCTCCTGGACGTACGGCGAGCTGCGCGCCCGCGTCGACCGCATCGCGCACGTGCTCACCGGCGATCTCGGCGTCGTCCCCGGCAACCGCGTCCTGCTGCGCGGCCCGACCACGCCCTGGCTCGCCGCCTGCTGGCTGGCGGTGCTGAAGGCGGGCGCGGTCGCGGTCACCGTGCTCGCCCAGCAGCGCCCGCACGAGCTGAGCACGGTGTGCGCGATCGCCGAGGTACGGCACGCCCTGTGCGACATACGGGCCGTGGACGACCTGGCGAAGGCCGAGATACCCGGCCTGCGGATCACCACGTACGGCGGCGACGCCCCCGACGACCTGCTGCGCCGGGCGGCGCCCGACACCCCGTACCCGGCCGTCGACACCGCCGCCGACGACGTCGCGCTCATCGCGTTCACCTCGGGCACGACCGGCCGCCCCAAGGGCTGCATGCACTTCCACCGGGACGTGCTGGCGATCGCCGACACCTTCTCGCGGCACGTGCTCAAGCCCCGCGCGGACGACGTCTTCGCGGGCAGCCCGCCGCTCGGCTTCACCTTCGGGCTCGGCGGCCTGGTCGTCTTCCCGATGCGGGCCGGCGCGAGTGCGCTCCTGCTCGAACAGGCCCATCCCAAGCAGCTGTTGGCCGCGATCTCGGAGCACCGGGTCTCCGTGGTGTTCACCGCGCCGACCGCCTACCGCGCGATGCTGGACGAGCTCGACACCCACGCCGTCGCGTCACTGCGGCGCTGCGTCTCGGCCGGCGAGAACCTGCCCGCGGCCACCTGGCAGGCCTGGTACGACCGGACCGGGCTGCGCATCATCAACGGCATAGGCGCCACCGAGCTGTTGCACATCTTCATCTCCGCGGCCGACGAGCGCATCAGACCCGGGACGACGGGCACGGCCGTACCGGGCTGGCAGGCGCGGGTGCAGGACGAGGACGGCAACCCCGTGCCCGACGGCGAGCCGGGGCTGCTCGCCGTGCGCGGCCCCGTCGGCTGCCGCTACCTCACCGACCCGCGCCAGCACGTCTATGTGCGCGGGGGCTGGAACATCACCGGCGACACCTATGTCCGCGACTCCGACGGCTACTTCCGCTACGTCGCCCGCGCCGACGACATGATCATCTCGGCCGGATACAACATCGCGGGCCCCGAGGTCGAGGACGCGCTGCTGCGCCATCCGGACGTGGTGGAGGCCGCCGTCGTGGGGCGCCCCGACGAGGCGCGCGGGCAGGTGGTCGTGGCGTACGCCGTGCTCAAGGAGGGTGCCGAGCGGGACACCGAGGCCCTGCGCGCCTTCGTCAAGTCCGAGCTCGCCCCGTTCAAATGCCCCCGTGAGATCGTCTTCCTGGACGCGCTGCCGCGCACCGCGACCGGCAAGCTCCAGCGCTTCCGGCTGCGCAGCGAACCGGAGGTCGAACGGGAAACCGATGGTGACCAGCCCTGATGCCGACGACCTAAGATGATCAACGTGTCCGACCAGCATGCACCACGGTCTCTCATCGTCACGCTCTACGGCGCCTACGGCCGTTTCGCCGAGGGCCCCGTGCCCGTGGCCGAACTGATCCGTCTGCTGGCCGCGGTCGGCGTGGACGCCCCCTCGGTCCGCTCGTCGGTGTCCCGGCTCAAACGCCGCGGACTCCTGGTGCCGGCCCGCACGGCCCAGGGCGCGGCGGGCTACGAACTCTCGCCGGACGCCCGCCAGTTGCTCGACGACGGCGACCGGCGCATCTACGCCACGACGCCCCCCGAGGACGAGGGCTGGGTGCTCGCCGTCTTCTCCGTGCCCGAGTCGGAGCGGCAGAAGCGGCACGTGCTGCGCTCCCGGCTGGCCGGACTCGGCTTCGGCACGGCCACGCCGGGGGTGTGGATCGCTCCCGCGGGGCTGTACGAGGAGACGCGGCACACGCTCCAGCGGCTGCGCCTCGACCCGTACGTCGACCTCTTCCGCGGCGAGCACCTCGGTTTCGCGGCGACCGCGGAGGCGGTGGCCCGCTGGTGGGACCTGGCCGAGATCGCCAAGGAGCACGAGGCGTTCCTGGACCGCCACGGGCCCGTGCTGCAGGGCTGGGAACACCGGACGGACACCTCGCCCGAGGACGCCTACCGCGACTATCTCCTCGCCCTGGACTCCTGGCGCCATCTCCCCTACGTCGACCCGGGTCTGCCGGCCCGCCTCCTGCCCGAGGACTGGCCGGGGGTGCGCTCGGCGGCCGTCTTCCGGGGGCTGCACGCGCGGCTCAGGGACGCGGGGGCCGAGTTCGCCGGCGTGTGACCTCAGCCACAACTTGCGTCACTCACGGAACCCTCAGGTTCTTCTATCACTCTTCTCAAGTTTCTTACCTAGGGTCCTCGGAGCCTCCCAAGGTAAGAAATGAGGAAGTTGCGCATGACCACCACGGCACGGGCTCAGGGAGCCACTGTCTGGCTCACCGGACTGCCGAGCGCAGGCAAGACGACGATCGCCCGCCTCCTGGGCGAACGCCTGAAGGCCGAGGGGCATCGTGTGGAAGTGCTCGACGGCGACGAGATACGCCGCTTCCTCTCCGCGGGACTCGGCTTCTCCCGGGAGGACCGCAACACCAACGTGCAGCGCATCGGCCTCGTCTCCGAGGTCCTCGCGCGCAACGGCGTCCTCTCCGTCGTCCCGGTCATCGCGCCGTACGCGGACAGTCGCGCGGCCGTGCGGGGGCGGCACGCCGCCAGCGCCACCCCGTACATCGAGGTGCACGTCGCCACGCCGGTCCAGGTGTGCAGCGAGCGGGACGTGAAGGGCCTCTACGCCCGGCAGGCCGCCGGCCAGTTGGTGGGGCTGACGGGGGTCGACGATCCGTACGAGCCGCCGGTGGACGCGGATCTCGTGCTGCCGACGCAGGACCAGACGCCGCGGGAGTCCGCGGACGCGGTGCACGCCGTGCTGGCGGAGCGGGGGCTGGTGTGAGCGCGGCGACGCGGGACTTCACGCTCTCCCATCTGGACGCCCTCGAGTCCGAGGCGGTGCACATCTTCCGTGAGGTGGCGGGTGAGTTCGAGCGGCCGGTGATCCTCTTCTCCGGCGGCAAGGACTCCATCCTCATGCTGCACCTGGCGCTCAAGGCCTTCGCCCCCGCACCGGTCCCCTTCTCGCTGCTGCACGTGGACACCGGGCACAACTTCCCCGAGGTGCTGGAGTACCGCGACCGCGTCGTCGCCCAGCACGGACTGCGGCTGCACGTCGCCTCCGTCCAGGACTACATCGACCGCGGTGTGCTCAAGGAGCGCCCGGACGGGACCCGCAACCCGCTGCAGACCCTGCCGCTGACCGAGAAGATCCAGGCGGAGAGGTTCGACGCCGTCTTCGGCGGCGGACGGCGCGACGAGGAGAAGGCCCGCGCCAAGGAACGCGTCTTCAGCCTGCGCGACGAGTTCTCGCAGTGGGACCCGCGCCGCCAGCGCCCCGAGCTGTGGAACCTCTACAACGGCCGGCACGCCCCCGGCGAGCACGTCCGCGTCTTCCCGCTGTCCAACTGGACCGAACTGGACGTCTGGCAGTACATCGCCCGCGAGCGGATCGAACTGCCGCAGATCTACTACGCCCATCACCGTGAGGTCTTCCGGCGGGGCGGGATGTGGCTCACGGCGGGCGAGTGGGGCGGCCCCAAGGACGGCGAGAGCGTGGAGAAGCGGCAGGTGCGCTACCGCACCGTCGGCGACATGTCCTGCACCGGCGCCGTCGACTCCGACGCCGACACGATCGACAAGGTGATCGCCGAGATCGCCGCCTCACGGCTGACCGAGCGCGGCGCCACGCGCGCCGACGACAAGCTCTCCGAGGCCGCGATGGAAGACCGCAAGCGCGAGGGGTACTTCTAAGCATGACCGTGGACACGCTGCGCTTCGCCACCGCGGGCTCCGTCGACGACGGCAAGTCGACCCTGGTGGGCCGGCTGCTGCACGACTCCAAGTCGGTCCTCACCGACCAGCTGGAAGCCGTCGAGCACGCCTCCCGCAACCGCGGCCAGGACACCCCCGACCTCGCCCTGCTCACCGACGGCCTGCGCGCCGAACGCGAACAGGGCATCACCATCGACGTCGCCTACCGCTACTTCGCCACCCCCAAGCGACGCTTCATCCTCGCCGACACCCCCGGCCACGTGCAGTACACCCGCAACATGGTCACCGGCGCCTCCACCGCCGAACTCACCGTCATCCTCGTCGACGCCCGCAACGGCGTCGTCGAACAGACCCGCCGCCACGCCGCCATCGCCGCCCTCCTCCGCGTCCCCCACGTCGTCCTCGCCGTCAACAAGATGGACCTCGTCGACTACGGGCAGCCGCGGTTCGAGGAGATCGTCGAGGACTTCGCGGGACACGCGGCGGAGCTTGACCTGCCCGGCTTCACACCGATCCCGGTCTCGGCGCTGGCCGGCGACAACGTGGTGGAGCGCTCCGCGCACATGGACTGGTACGAGGGCCCGGCGCTCCTGGAGCACCTGGAGACGGTCCCCGTCGGCACCGAGGCCGCGGGCGCGCCCGCGCGCTTTCCGGTGCAGTACGTCATCCGGGACGGCGAAGTGCGCCACTACGCGGGCCAGTTGGTGTCCGGCTCGCTGCGGGTCGGCGACCGGGTCACGGTGCATCCGTCCGGCGAGACCTCGGAGATCACCGCCATCGACGTGCTCGGGGCCGACCGGGAGGTGGCGCACACCCCGCAGTCCATCAGCGTCCGGCTCGCGGACCAGCGGGACGTGGCACGCGGCGACCTGCTCACCGCGGGGGTGAACGCCCCGACGCTCACCCGTGAGGTGACCGCCGGCGTCTGCCACCTGGCCGACCGCCCCCTGCGCGTCGGCGACCGCGTGCTGCTCCGCCACACCACCCGCACGGTGAAGGCGATCGTCAAGGACCTGGCGGGAGCGGTGGAGTTGGCGGTGAACGACCTGGGCCGCATCACCCTGCACACCGCCGACCCGCTCCCCCTCGACGACTACACCGTCTCCCGCCGCACCGGCGCCTTCATCCTGATCGACCCGACGGACGGATCGACCCTCACCGCGGGGATGGCGCGGGTCGACCGCCAGGGCTGAGCGGCGTTTCGGGGGCACCGCGGGATGGTGCGGTCACGGGTGCGGATGAGGTCAACTGCCCAGGGTGAGGCGCTGTTTGGGGGTGTCCGTGCGGCCCGTCTGGGGGCGGCGGCTGCCCGCGCGGTAGGGGGCGGGCCAGGTGACGCCGGGGCCTTCGTAACCCTGTTCGGCCGCCGCGTGGAGAGTCCAGTGGGGGTCGTAGAGGTGCGGGCGGGCCAGGGCGCAGAGGTCGGTGCGGCCCGCCAGGATCAGGGAGTTGACGTCGTCCCAGGAGGAGATCGCGCCGACCGCGATCACCGGGACGCCCACGTGGTGGCGGATGCGGTCGGCGTACGGGGTCTGGTAGGAGCGGCCGAAGTCCGGGCGTTCGTCGCAGACGACCTGCCCGGTCGACACGTCGATCGCGTCGGCGCCGTGCGCGGCGAAGGCGCGGGCGATCCCGACGGCGTCCTCGGCGCTCGTGCCGCCCTCCGCCCAGTCGGTGGCGGAGATGCGGACGGTCATCGGCTTCTCGTCGGGCCAGATCTCCCGTACCGCGTCGAAGACCTCCAGCGGGAAGCGGAGACGGTTCTCCAGCGAGCCGCCGTAGGCGTCGGTGCGGCGGTTGGTCAGCGGCGAGAGGAAGCCGGAGAGCAGGTAGCCGTGGGCGCAGTGCAGTTCGAGGAGGTCGAAGCCGGCGTTCGCGGCACGCCACGCAGCGGCGGTGAACTGCTCGCGCAGGTCGGCGAGTTGGTCGTGGGTCAGCTCGCGCGGGATCTGGCTGCCCGGCTTGTACGGCAGCGCCGAGGCGGCCGCCAGCGGCCAGTTGCCGTCCTCCAGCGGCTCGTCCATGCCCTCCCACATCAGCTTGGTGGAGCCCTTGCGGCCGGAGTGGCCGAGCTGCACGCCGATCGCCGTGCCCGGGGACTGGGCGTGCACGAAGTGGGTGATCCGCCTCCAGGAGTCCGCCTGCTCCCCGGTGTAGAGGCCGGTGCAGCCGGGCGTGATCCGGCCCTCCTCGCTGACGCACACCATCTCGGTCATCACCAGGCCGGCCCCGCCGAGGGCCCGCGCGCCCAGGTGCACGAGGTGGAAGTCACCGGGGAGGCCGTCGACGGCCGAGTACATGTCCATCGGCGAGACCACGACCCGGTTGCGCAGCGTCAGCCCGCGCAGCCGCAGCGGCGTGAACATCGGCGGGGTGCCGTCCGGGCAGCCGAACTCCCGCTCCACGGCGCCGGTGAAGTGGGCGTCGCGCAGGCGGAGGTTGTCGTGGGTGACCCGGCGGCTGCGGGTGAGCAGGTTGAAGGCGAACTGGCGCGGCGGCTGGCCGAGGTAGAGGTCCAGGTTCTCGAACCACTCCAGGCTCGCGCGGGCGGCACGCTGCGTGGAGGCGACGACGGGCCTGCGCTCCTCCTCGTAGGCCGCGAGCGCCTTGTCCAGGGAGGGCTGCTCCTCCAGGCAGGCGGCGAGCGCGAGCGCGTCCTCGACGGCGAGCTTGGTGCCGGAGCCGATGGAGAAGTGGGCGGTGTGGGCGGCGTCGCCGAGGAGCACGGTGCTGCCGTGCGACCAGTGCTCGTTGGTGACCGTGCGGAAGGTGGTCCAGGCCGACTTGTTGGAGCGCAGCGGCCGGCCGCGCAGCGCCTCCGCGAAGATCTTGGCGCACCGCTCGACGGACCCGGCCTCGTCGAGGTCGGCGAACCCGGCGGCCTGCCACACCTCCTCGCGCATCTCGACGATGACCGTGGAGGCGTCGGCCGCGTAGGGATAGCCGTGCAGCTGCATCACGCCGTGCTCGGTCTCGGCGATCTCGAAGCGGAAGGCGTCGAAGGCGAAGTCGGCGGCGAGCCAGATGTAGCGGCAGCGGTGCGTGGTCACCCGGGGGCGGAAGACATCGGCGTAGGTCTCGCGGGTGGTGCTGTTGATGCCGTCGGCGGCGACGACGAGGTCGTGCGTGCGCGCCAGCTCGTCGGGGTGCGGGGCCTCGGCGCGGAAGCGGAGCTGCACGCCGAGGGCGCGGCAGCGCTCGTGCAGGATCTCCAGGAGGCGCTTCCTGCCGAGGGCGGCGAAACCGTGGCCGCCGGAGGTGTGCCGGGCGCCCCGGTGCACGATGTCGATGTCGTCCCAGCGCACGAAGTCCGCGCACATGGCCTCGTAGACCACGGGATCGGCGTGCTCGATCCCGCCGAGCGTCTCGTCGGACAGGACGACGCCGAAGCCGAAGGTGTCGTCCGGGGCGTTGCGCTCCCAGACGGTGATCTCGCGGGTGGGGTCGAGCCGTTTCAGCAGGGCCGCGGCGTACAGGCCGCCGGGTCCGCCGCCGATGATCGCGACGCGCATCGCGACCTCACCTCCCCTGCCACTTGGGCGGCCGCTTCTCGGTGAACGCGGCGTGGAACTCGGCGTAGTCGTCGCCGTTCATCAGCAGCGCCTGGGTCGAGGCGTCCAGTTCGACCGAGGCCGCGAGCGGCATGTCCAGCTCGGCGGTCAGCAGGGCCTTGGTCTGGGCGTACGCCAGGGCCGGGCCCTCGGCCAGGCGGTGGGCCAGTGCCTGGGCGGCCTCGTCGGCCCGGCCCTCCTCGGTCAGCTCGCTGATCAGGCCGATGCGCTCGGCCTCGGGGGCCCGGACCGCTTCGCCCAGCATGAGCAGACGGGTGGCGTGGCCGAGGCCGACCACCCGGGGCAGCAGGTAGGCCGCGCCCATGTCGCCGCCGGACAGGCCGACCCGGGTGAACAGGAACGCGAAGCGGGCGCTGGGGTCGGCCACCCGGAAGTCCGCCGCCAGGGCCAGGACGGCGCCGGCGCCCGCCGCCACCCCGTGCACGGCCGCGATCACCGGGAACGGGCACTCCCGGATCGCCCGCACCGTCTGCCCGGTCATCCGGTTGAAGTCGAGGAGCTGGGCGGTGTCCATGGACAGGGTGGCGCCGATGATCTCGTCGACGTCGCCGCCCGAGCAGAAGCCGCGGCCCTCGCCGGCCAGCACCAGGGCCCGTACCGCGCGCTCGCGGGACAGCTCGGCGAGCAGGTCGCGCAGGTCGGCGTAGGCGCCGAAGGTGAGCGCGTTGAGCTTGTCGGGGCGCGCCAGTGTGACCGTGGCGACCCCGTCGGTGAGCTCGACGCGCAGGTGCTCCCAGCGCGGGGTGCGGGCGGCGGAGCCGGTGAAGGGACTCATGACGTGCGGCCTCCTCGGGGGCGGGCACTGCCGTACTGAGCTCTGGCCTTCGAAGTTATCACTTTTCTGTGACTGTCGTCAGGAGTGCGCGATAAGGCTGGCCGGATCCGACCCGGCCGGGTCACATCCGTCACGGATCGTCGACAGACGGGCTACGGCAGGATCAGGCGTGCGAAGCGAGGCGTGGTTACGGGTAAGCCGCTCGTCATCGGGGCCGAAGGTCCCGTGCGGCGCCCGCCGGACGACTCTGACGGACGGCGCCGTACCATTCATACGGTTGAAAGCAGGACAGCCTGCTATGAACGGACCCGCTTTGTACGAACGCCCCTCCGCCTCCGCCTCCGCCTCCTGGCGCATCGCGCTGCCGCACTCCACCGCGGCCGTGCCGGTGGCCCGTGCGCTCGTGCGCACCGCGCTGGCCGAGCTGGACCACGGGGCCGACTGCGACACCGCGGAACTGCTCACGGCTGAGCTGGTGGCGAACGCCGTGGAGCACACCGTCGGCGACTCCCCGATAGAGCTCGTGCTGGAGCTGCTGCCGGGCGGCTGCCAGGTCGAGGTGCACGACCCGGATCCGATGCCGCCGTACGAGCTGACCTGGCCCAGCGACAAGGAGCCCGACGTCTGGGACGAGGGCGGGCGCGGGCTGCTGCTGATCCGCGCGCTCAGCTCCTCCTGCGGGCACCGGCCGACCACCTCGGGCAAGGCCGTGTGGTTCCGGCTGCCGGCGGTGCCGCAGCAGCGGCGCCCCGTCTGACCGCCGCCCGCACGGGTCAGGCCAGGGTCGCGACCAGGACCGCCTTGATGGTGTGCATCCGGTTCTCGGCCTCGTCGAAGACCACGGAGTGCTCGGACTCGAACACCTCGTCGCTGACCTCCAGCTCGGTGAGCCCGTGGCGCCGGTGGATCTCGAGGCCGACGTCGGTGCCGAGGTCGTGGAAGGCCGGCAGGCAGTGCAGGAACTTCACGTCGGGGTTGCCGGTGGCGCGCAGGACGTCCATGGTCACCGCGTAGGGGCCGAGCAGCGCTATGCGCTCGTCCCAGACCTCCTTGGGCTCCCCCATCGACACCCATACGTCGGTGGCGATGAAGTCGGCGCCGCGCACGCCCTCCTTCACGTCGTCGGTGAGCGTGATCCGGGCACCGGAGGCCGCGGCGAGCTGCTGGGCGACCTCCACGATCGTCCGGTCCGGCCACAGCAGCCGGGGCGCGACGATGCGGACGTCCATGCCGAGCAGGGCGCCGGTGACCAGGTAGGAGTTGCCCATGTTGTAGCGGGCGTCGCCGAGGTAGGCGAAGGCCGTCCCGGTCAGCGGCTTGTCGGTGTGCTCGGTCATGGTGAGCACGTCGGCCAGCATCTGGGTGGGGTGCCATTCGTCGGTGAGGCCGTTGTAGACCGGGACCCCGGCGTGCGCGGCCAGCTCCTCGACGACCCCCTGGCCGTGGCCGCGGTACTCGATCCCGTCGAACATCCGGCCCAGCACGCGCGCGGTGTCCTTCACGGACTCCTTGTGCCCGATCTGCGAGCCCGACGGGTCGAGGTACGTCGTCGAGGCGCCCTGGTCGGCGGCCGCGACCTCGAACGCGCAGCGTGTGCGCGTCGAGGTCTTCTCGAAGACCAGCGCGATGTTCTTCCCGCCCAGGTACCGCGTCTCGGTCCCGGCCTTCTTGGCGGCCTTCAGCTCGGCGGCCAGCTCGATCAGGCCGAGGAACTCCTCCTGGGAGAGGTCGAGCTCCTTCAGGAAGTGGCGGCCTGCGAGGGCGGTCGGGACTGTCGCCATGGGGGCACTCCAGAATGCGGGAACGTCTACCCTTGGAAGTCTATACGAAGAATTGCATGCCTATACAGCCCCGGGGTCGCATGTCTATACGGCCTCCCGCTCGACGGGGCAGCTCATGCAGCGCGGGCCGCCCCGGCCCCGGCCCAGTTCGCTGCCGGGAATCTCGATGACCTCGATCCCCTGCTTGCGCAGATGGGTGTTGGTGGTGGAGTTGCGCTCGTAGGCGACGACGACGCCCGGCTCGACGGCCAGGACGTTGCAGCCGTCGTCCCACTGCTCGCGCTCGGCCGCGTGCACGTCCTGCGTCGCGGTCAGCACCCGGATCTCGCTCAGCCCGAGGGCGGCGGCGATCGCGCGGTGCATGTGCTCCGGCGGATGGTCGGTGACCTTCAGCTCCTTGTCCGCGGCGCCCGGTTCGATCGTGTACGAGCGCAGCATGCCGAGGCCCGCGTACTGGGTGAAGGTGTCGCCGTCGACCATCGTCATCACGGTGTCGAGATGCATGAAGGCCCGCCGCTTCGGCATGTCGAGAGCCACGATCGTCTCGGCCGAGCCCGCCTCGAAGAGCTTGTGCGCGAGCATCTCGACGGCCTGCGGGGTGGTGCGCTCGCTCATGCCGATCAGGACGGCGCCGTTGCCGATGACCAGGACGTCCCCGCCCTCGATGGTGGAGGGGTAGTCGGCCTGCCCCTCGGACCAGACGCGGAAGGTCTCGGCACGGAAGAGCGGGTGGTGGCGGTAGATCGCCTCGAAGTGGACCGTCTCGCGCTGCCGGGCCGGCCAGCGCATGGCGTTGACGCTGACGCCGTCGTAGATCCAGGCGGAGGTGTCGCGGGTGAAGAGGTGGTTGGGGAGCGGGGCGAGGAGGAAGTCGTCGAGGTCCATGACGTGGAAGCGCACGGAGGTCGGCTCGGTGTGCGCCTCCAGGAACTCGCGCTTGGTCATGCCCCCGACCAGGGCCTCGGCCAGATCCGGCGCGGGGAGCGTCTCGAAGGCGGCCCTGAGGTGGTCGGTGGCGAGGACGCCGTACTCCTTCTCGTCGAAGACCCGGTCCAGGACGAGGGTGCGGGCCGCCGGGATCTCCAGGGCCTCGGTGAGCAGGTCGCCGAAGAGGTGGACGGCGACGCCGCGGTCGCGCAGGACGTCCGCGAACCCGTCGTGCTCGGCACGCGCCCGGCGCACCCAGAGCACGTCGTCGAAGAGCAGGGCGTCCTTGTTGCTGGGTGTGAGCCTTTTGAGCTCCAGGTCAGGCCGGTGGAGTATGACGCGGCGCAGCCGCCCGGCCTCGGAGTCGACATGGAATGCCATGCCTCCATCCTGACCATCGGCGGGCGTCTTGACCCGCCGCTGCGCGGTTTCCGCGACTTCTTGTTTTCGTCCTCTTGACGATAAACGTCTCTCCCGCTTATCGTCCAAGGGACGAAAAACGAGGGGATCCGATGGCCGACATCACCCGGCGCCTGGGCTGGCGCCACCTGCGCGGAGCGCCCACGGCGCACATCCGGCACCACCGCGACGGCAAGCTGCTGCACGACGGCCCGGGACTCAGCTTCTGGTTCCGCGCACTGACCTCCGCGCTGTCGGAGGT
Organism: Streptomyces sp. NPDC057616; assembly: GCF_042800575.1. Taxonomy (NCBI): domain Bacteria; kingdom Bacillati; phylum Actinomycetota; class Actinomycetes; order Kitasatosporales; family Streptomycetaceae; genus Streptomyces; species Streptomyces sp. NPDC057616. The sequence goes on along the minus strand of NZ_JBHVGU010000054.1, from coordinate 4,537 downwards.
GCCGGTCGACGACCGGGAGCTGGCGATGACCTTCCATGCCCGTACGTCCGACTTCCAGGACGTGGCGGTGCAGGCGACGGTGACCTACCGGATCAGCGACCCGGCGCTCGCCGCGGCCCGGCTGGACTTCTCCGTCGACCCGGACACGGGCGTGTGGCGGGGCGCGCCGCTGGAGCAGCTGGGCACACTGCTGACCGAGACGGCGCAGCAGCACGCGCTGGACGTGCTGGCCCGGACGCCGCTGTCCTCGGCCCTGGTCGACGGCGTCGCGGCGGTGCGGGAGCGGGTCGCGGCCGGGCTCGGCGCGGAGCCGCGGCTGCCCGCGACCGGCATCGAGGTGGTCGCCGTGCGCGTGGTCGCGCTGCGGCCCGAGCCGGAGGTCGAGCGGGCGCTGCGCACCCCGGCCCGTGAGCAGATCCAGCAGGAGGCCGACCGGGCGACCTACGAGCGCCGGGCCGTGGCCGTCGAGCGGGAGCGGACCATCGCGGAGAACGAACTGGCCAGCCAGATCGAACTCGCCCGCCGCGAGGAGCAGTTGGTCGAGCAGCGCGGCACCAACAGCCGGCGCGAGGCCGAGGAGCACGCGGCGGCGGATGCGGTGCGGGCCGACGCGGAGGCGGCGCGGACGGTGCGGCTGGCGGAGGCGGAGGCCACCAAGGCGGTACGGCTCGCCCGCGCGGAGGCCGAGGGCGCGCGCGAGGTCGGCGATGCACGGGCCCAGGCGCAGGCGGCCTGGCTGCGGGTGCACGCCGAGGTGGACGTGGCGACCCTGCACGCCCTCACCGGGACCCGCCTCGCGGAGAACCTGCCGCGGATCGACAGCGTGACCGTCTCGCCGGACGTGCTGACCGGGCTGCTCGCCCGGCTCGGCGGCGGTGAGCCGGCGTGAGCCTCGCGCCGCGCGCCGTCCTGGTCCACCGCACCACGGAGTACGAGGAGCTGGTGGCCCACCACGGCACCCACGGCCAGGCCGCCTTCTTCCTCTCCACCCGGGGGCGGGACATCGAGGAGGTCGCGGACCGGCACCACCGCACCCGCCGCGCGCTGGCGGAGGTGACGGCCGCGATCCCGCTGACCTGGCGTCAGGCGACGGTGGAGCGCGCCGACCTGGACCGCTTCCTGTTCGCACCCGAGGACGTGGTCGTCGTGGTGGGGCAGGACGGGCTGGTGGCGAACGTCGCCAAGTATCTGGCCGGGCAGCCGGTGATCGGCATCGACACCGACCCGGGCCGCAACCCCGGCGTGCTGGTGCGGCACCGCCCCGCGGACGCGGCCGCGCTGCTGCCCGCGGCGCTCTCCACCGGCGCGGACGAGCTCACCATGGTCGAGGCCGTCGCCGACGACACCCAGCGGCTGGTGGCCCTCAACGAGATCTACCTCGGCGCCGTCGGACATCAGACGGCCAGATACCGCCTGGGCCTCGAGGACGACGGGGGTGCCGTCGAGGCCCAGGCATCGTCCGGGGTGCTGGTGGGGACCGGGACCGGGGCGACCGGCTGGATCCGGTCGGTGTGGCAGGAGCGGGGCACCGGCCTGCGGCTCCCCGGCCCCACCGAGCAGCGCCTCCTGTGGTTCGTCAGGGAGGCATGGCCCTCGCCCGCCACCGGCACGTCGCTGGTGGCGGGCGAACTCCCGGCGCCCGCCCGCCTCCGCCTCACCGTCGAGTCCGAGCACCTGATCGTCTTCGGCGACGGGATGGAGAAGGACGCGCTGGAGCTGACCTGGGGCCAGTCCGTGTCGGTGGGGGCGTGCGGGCAGCGGCTGCGGCTGATCGGCTGACGCCGGCCGTCACAGCCGCGGGTCCACCGGCTCCGACTCCAGGGCCAGCACCCCGAACACGGCCTCGTGCACCCGCCACAGCGGCTCGCCCTCCGCCAGCCGGTCCAGGGCCTCCAGGCCCAGGGCGTACTCGCGGATCGCCAGCGACCGCTTGTGGTTGAGGAACCGGGTGCGCAGCCGGGCCAGGTTGTCGGGGCGCGTGTACTCCGGACCGTAGATGATCCGCAGGTACTCGCGGCCCCGGCACTTGATGCCCGGCTGCACTAGCCGTCCCTCGGTGCTGCGCACCAGCGCGCCGACCGGCTTGACGACCATGCCCTCGCCGCCGCGGCCGGTCATCTCCAGCCACCAGTCGACCCCGGCCCGCACCGACTCCGGGTCGCCGGTGTCGACGTAGAGCCGGCGGGTGGTCTGCAGCAGGCCGCTGCCGTCGTGCTCCACGAGCCGGTCCAGCAGGGCCAGTTGCTCCTCGTGCGGCAGCCCCGCGAGGCTGCGGCCCTGGACGGCGAGGATCTGGAACGGCGCCAGGCGCACGCCGTCCAGGCCCTCGGTCGTCCAGCAGTAGCGGCGGTAGGCGTCGGTGAACGCGGCCGCGTCCGCGGCGCGTTCACGCTGGCGGGCCAGCAGGTCCGTCACCTCGACGCCCCGTGCCGCGGCGCCCTCCAGCGCGGCGAGCGCGCCGGGGAACACCGCGCCGGACGCGGCGCCGACGGCCGCGTACTGCGACCGCAGCAGCCCGGACGCCTTCAGCGACCACGGCATCAGCTCGGCGTCCAGCAGCAGCCAGTCCGTGTCGAGTTCGTCCCACAGGCCGGCCTCGCCGACGGCCGCGCGGACCCGCCCGAGGACCTCCTCCGTCACCGCCTCGTCGTCGAAGAACGGACGTCCGGTGCGGGTGTAGAGGGATCCCGTGGGACCGTCGACGCCGAACCGCTTGCTCGCGGCCCCGGCGTCCCGGCACACCAGCGCCACCGCCCGCGAGCCCATGTGCTTCTCCTCGCACACGACCCGCGCGACGCCGTCCTGCGCGTACTGCGCGAACGCCTCGACCGGGTGCTCCAGGTAGCCGTCCGCCCTGGACGTCGCCGTCGGGGCCATGGTCGGCGGCAGGTACGGCAGCAGGCGCGGGTCGACCGCGAAGCGGCTCATGACCTCCAGGGCCGCGGCCGCGTTCTCCTCGCGGACCGCGACGCGGCCCTGGTGCCGGGTCTCCACGATCCGGCGGCCGTGCACGTCGCCCAGGTCGAGCGGCCGGCCGTCGTTCCCGCCGGGCGCCTCGGTGCGCAGCGGGCGCGCCGGCTCGTACCAGACCTGCTCGGCCGGTACGTCGACCAGCTCGCGCTCCGGCCAGCGCAGCGCGGTCAGCTTGCCGCCGAACACGGCGCCGGTGTCGAGGCAGATGGTGTTGTTGAGCCAGGTGGCCTCGGGTACGGGCGTGTGGCCGTAGACGACCGCGGCCCGGCCGCGGTAGTCCTCCGCCCACGGGTAGCGCACGGGCAGCCCGAACTCGTCGGTCTCGCCGGTGGTGTCGCCGTACAGCGCGTGCGAGCGGACCCGGCCGGAGGTGCGGCCGTGGTACTTCTCGGGCAGACCCGCGTGGCAGACGACCAGCCGGCCGCCGTCGAGGACGTAGTGGCTGACGAGCCCGTCGATGAACTCCCGCACCTCCCGCGCGAACTCCTCGCTCTCCCCCTCCATCTGCTCGATGGTCTCGGCGAGTCCGTGGGTGTGCTGGACCTTGCGGCCCTTGAGGTAGCGGCCGTACTTGTTCTCGTGGTTGCCCGGCACGCACAGGGCGTTGCCCGACTTCACCATCGACATCACGCGGCGCAGGACGCCCGGGCTGTCCGGGCCGCGGTCGACGAGGTCGCCGACGAAGACGGCCGTGCGGCCCTCCGGGTGGACGCCGTCGGTGTAGCCCAACTTGGCCAGCAGCGCCTCCAGTTCGGAGGCACAGCCGTGGATGTCGCCGACGATGTCGAACGGGCCCGTGAGGTGGGTGAGGTCGTTGAAGCGCTTCTCGGTGACGACCGTGGCGCTCTCGACGTCCTCCACACCCCGCAGGATGTGCACCTTGCGGAAGCCCTCGCGCTCCAAGTGCCGGATGGAGCGCCGCAGTTCACGGGTGTGGCGCTGGATGACCCGGCGCGGCATGTCGGCCCGGTCGACGCGGGCCGCGTTGCGCTCGGCGCACACCTCCTCCGGGACGTCCAGGACGATGGCGATGGGCAGTACGTCGTGCTGCCTGGCCAGGTCGATCAGCTGCCGCCGGGCGTCCGACTGCACGCTGGTGGCGTCGACGACCGTACGGCGGCCGGCCGCCAGGCGCTTGCCCGCGATGTAGTGCAGGACGTCGAAGGCGTCCCTGGTCGCGCTCTGGTCGTTCTCGTCGTCGGAGACCAGTCCGCGGCAGAAGTCTGAGGAGATCACCTCGGTCGGCTTGAAGTGCCGCCGGGCGAAGGTCGACTTGCCGGAGCCGGAGGCGCCGACGAGCACGACGAGGGAGAGGTCGGTGACGGGCAGGACCCGTCCCTTGCGCTCTGCTGCTTCGGTCATGCCGCCTTCGCCTCCTTCTTGTCCGTCGTGAGCATCGTGAACACGGCCATCTGGGTGGGCGGGCCGACCTCCGGGTCGTCCGGCCCGACGGGGACGAACTCCACGTCGTAGCCGTGCCGTTCGGCCACCTTCGCCGCCCACGCGCGGAACTCCTCGCGGGTCCACTCGAAGCGGTGGTCGCCGTGCCGGACGTGGCCGGCCG
>NZ_JBHVGU010000053.1:0-56503 GCF_042800575.1 Streptomyces sp. NPDC057616 | reverse complement strand
TGTTGAGTTCTCAAGGAACGGACGCTTCCTTCGTACTCACCCTCTCGGGCTTTCCTCCGGGCGCTTCCCTTCGGTGTTTCCGACTCTATCAGATCTTTTTCCGATCCGATTTCCTCGGTGCTTTCCAGGTTTCCGCTTTCGCGTTTCCCTTTCCGGCAGACCCGACTTTATCAGAAGTTTCGAGCCGGACTGACCGGCCGTTGATTTCCGATTTGATCGGGAGGGGCTTCTTGGGAATCGAAGTTTCCGAGAAGCTGACAGACACTCACTGCTGCCGACCGGTCGTCAAACCCAGTTCCAGGCAACTGTTCGAATCTACCTCCCCGTTGGCGCCGTGTCAACGGCTCCTGCGGGGCGAAGAAGAGACTAACAGCTCAGCAGGTGTGCACGCACATCAGGCGGCCGTCGGCACGGTGGCGCTGCGCTCGGCGGCCTCGACGTCGCCCGTCTCACCGGCTCGGGCCGCTCGGCCGCCCAGGACGAAGACGTAGGCGAGGAAGGCGGCCTCCGCCGTGACGCCGATGCCTATGCGGGCCCAAGTGGGCAGGCCGGACGGGGTGACGAAGCCTTCGATGGCGCCGGAGACGAAGAGGACGAGTGCGAGGCCGATCGCCATGCCGATGGCCGCGCGGCCCTCCTCGGCGAGCGCCGTGCGCCGAGACCGTGGGCCCGGATCTATGAGAGTCCAGCCGAGGCGGAGTCCGGTGCCGGCGGCAACGAAGACGGCGGTCAGTTCGAGCAGACCGTGCGGAAGGACCAGGCCGAGGAAGGTGTCGAGTCGGCCGGCCGAGGACATCAGGCCGAAGCCGACCCCGAGGTTGAGCATGTTCTCGAAGAGGATCCAGAGAACCGGCAGACCGAGGAAGACGCCCAGGATCAGGCACTGGGCGGCGGCCCACGCGTTGTTCGTCCAGACCTGAGCGGCGAAGGACGCCGCCGGGTGGCTCGAGTAGTACGTCTCGTACTGGCCGCCGGGGCGGGTGAGTTCGCGTAGTTCGCTGGGGGCGGCGATGGTGGCCTGCACCTCGGGGTGCGTACCTATCCACCAGCCCAGCGCGATGGAGACGGCCGTGGACAGGAGTGCGGTGGGCACCCACCAGCGGCGTGACCGGTAGACCGCGGCGGGGAAGCCGTGTGTCAGGAACCGTGTGACATCGCGCCAAGAGGCCCGTCGGGTTCCTGTGACCGCACTACGCGCGCGTGCCACGAGCTGGCTGAGGCGTCCGGTCAGCTGAGGGTCGGGGGCGCTGGACTGGATCAGCGAGAGATGCGTGGCCGTTCGCTGGTAGAGCGCGACGAGTTCGTCGGCCTCCGCTCCGCTGAGGCGGCGCTGGCGCTTGAGGAGCGCGTCCAGGCGGTCCCACTGGGCTCGGTGCGTGGTGACGAAGACGTCGAGGTCCATCGGTCTGCCTGCTCCTCGGCTGTTCGTCGGCGGCGCGTCGTGGAATCAGCTTGTCGTACTGGGGCGCGATGCGCCCTCAGCTTGGCAGACTGACCGTTCAAGGGGCAGGCCAGGGGAAGGACGACGGGCGTGAGCGAGCTGGTGACGGGCGAGGCGGTGGCGCTGGAGTTGCGCCCGGCGAGACTGCCCAGCAGGGCGCTCGCGGTGTTGCTCGATCTGGCCGCGGCCATGGTCGTCTACATCGTGCTGACCATCGGTCTCGTCGCCTCCACGGCTTCGCTGGACGACGCGGCGCAGATCGCGGTGTCGATCGCGAGTTTCGTGCTGGTGCTGGTGGGCGGGCCCATCGCGGTCGAGACGCTCAGCCATGGGCGGTCTCTCGGCAAGATGGCGTGCGGGCTACGGGTGGTGCGGGACGACGGCGGGCCGATCCGGTTCCGGCATGCGCTGGTGCGGGGTGGGATCGGTGTTGTCGAGATCCTGATGACGTTCGGCGTCATCGCCTGCATCGCGTCGCTCGTGTCGGCTCGCGGCCGGCGGCTCGGTGACGTGTTCGCGGGGACCCTCGTCGTCCGGGAACGGATTCCGGTCGCGCGGACGGGCTTTCTGCCTCCTCCGCCTCCCTGGCTGGCCGGGAAGTTCTCGCAGCTCGATCTGTCCGCGGTTCCCGACGGTCTGTGGCTCGCCATTCGTCAGTACCTGACGCGGATGCAGCAGCTGGATCCGCAGGTGGGCTGGGCCATGGCGGAGCGGCTCGCCTCGGATCTCGCGGCTCGTACGGGGACGCCGGTTCCGCAGGGCATTCCGCCGGCGCCGTATCTGGCCGCCGTGATGCAGGAGCGGCAGGCCAGGGAGGTGCGGCGGGCCTTGGCGAACGGTCCGGCGGCTGTGGGTCCGGCTGCCGGTGGGCAGCCTGCTGGTGCCGTGCGGCCGGCGGGTGAGCCGGGTTCCTACGGGCCTCCCACTTGGTCTGCTCCGGCGGCGGCGCCGGCCACTCATGTTGGGCAGACGGCTCAGGTCGGACAGGCGGTCCCGGCCGTTTCCCAGGACGTACCGACGTCCGCCCCGTCTGTCACGCCCGTCGCGCCCTCCCCGTCCTCCGACGGAGAGCGCGGCACCGCCGAGTCGACCGGGTTCGTTCCGCCCGCGTAGCCCGGAGACCTCGGTCGGCCGGCCGGCTGGCCGGCCTGGCTCAGGCGAACGCGGACGGCGGTGATTCGAGGTCTTCCAGCTCGATTCCGGGTGCCGCGAGGACCACGTCGCCGGCGATGTGCACCGCGTGCTGTTCACCCGTGTCCAGGGCTGTGACCTGGTATTCGTCCACGGTCAGAGGGGCGTTGTCAGTGGCGTGTGCTTCTCTGTCGACCAAGGCCCAGGACTGGTCCACGGTGCGCGGGGCGAGGACGGGGTCCGTGAAGCAGACGAGGCGTACGCGGGTTGCCGCGGCGGAGGGGGTGAGGCGCAGGAGACGGGCGGTGGCGACGAGGAACGCGGGGGATGTGCCGGTGAAGGCGTGGGCGCGCACATTGCCTTCGGTGGCATGAGCCCCGGTCGGGTCGGTACGGACCCAGGTGACGCCGTCGAGGGCGGCGCCGCGGACCTGCCAGTCCATGGCGTGCAGTTCGAGGCGGATGGGCCGGCCGAGGTCGTCGAGGGCGAGGTCGACGGAGCCGACGCGGTCGCCCGACGGGGCGGTCAGCTGGGAGACGTAGCGCCAGCCGGAAGGGCCGGGGGCACAGTGGAAGTGCTCTTCTGCGAGGGGGGTGTGATCGTGCGGATCGTGGAGCGAATAACGGCCGCGGGGCATGGGGGTCCTGGGTCTTGACGGGGCGGTCCGGCCGCAGCGGCCAAAGGGGCAGGCCCCCGGCACGGGGGTGCGGGGGCCTGCCTCGGAGGAACTGCTGCTGGTGAGCGCGTCAGCGCACCGACGCGCTCACCGCGGGCTGAGCCGAGCCGCTCAGTAGCGGTAGTGGTCCGACTTGTACGGACCCTCGACCTGTACGCCGATGTACGCGGCCTGCTCGGGGCGCAGCGTGGTCAGCTTCACGCCGAGCGAGTCCAGGTGGAGGCGGGCGACCTTCTCGTCGAGGTGCTTGGGCAGCACGTAGACGTCGGTCGGGTACTCGTCGGGCTTGGTGAACAGCTCGATCTGGGCCAGGGTCTGGTCCGCGAAGGAGTTGGACATCACGAACGACGGGTGACCGGTGGCGTTGCCCAGGTTCAGCAGGCGGCCCTCGGACAGGACGATGAGCACCTTGCCCTCGGGGAAGGTCCAGGTGTGCACCTGGGGCTTGACCTCGTCCTTGACGATGCCGGGGATCTTGGCGAGGCCGGCCATGTCGATCTCGTTGTCGAAGTGGCCGATGTTCCCGACGATGGCCTGGTGCTTCATCTTGGCCATGTCGGAGGCCATGATGATGTCCTTGTTGCCGGTCGTGGTGACGAAGATGTCGGCCTTGTCGATGACCTCGTCGAGCGTTGTGACCTGATAGCCGTCCATCGCCGCCTGCAGCGCGCAGATCGGGTCGATCTCGGTGATGATCACGCGGGCGCCCTGTCCGCGCAAGGACTCCGCACAGCCCTTGCCCACGTCGCCGTAGCCGCAGACGACCGCGGTCTTGCCGCCGATGAGGACGTCGGTGGCGCGGTTGATGCCGTCGATCAGGGAGTGGCGGCAGCCGTACTTGTTGTCGAACTTCGACTTGGTGACGGCGTCGTTCACGTTGATCGCCGGGAAGAGCAGGACGCCGTCGCGCTGCATCTCGTACAGACGGTGCACGCCGGTGGTGGTCTCCTCGGTCACACCGCGGATCTCCGAGGCGAGCTGGGTCCACTTCTGCGAGCCGTCCGTGATGGTGCGGTGCAGGAGCTCGAGGACGACGCGGTGCTCGTCGGACTCGGCGGTGTCGACGGAGGGGACCTTGCCGTCCTTCTCGTACTCGACGCCCTTGTGGACGAGGAGGGTGGCGTCACCGCCGTCGTCGAGGATCATGTTCGGGCCGCCGGTGGCGGTGCCCGGCCAGGTCAGCGCCTGCTCGGTGCACCACCAGTACTCCTCCAGGGTCTCGCCCTTCCAGGCGAAGACCGGGATGCCCTGGGGGTTGTCGGGCGTGCCGTTCGGGCCGACGGCGATGGCGGCGGCCGCGTGGTCCTGGGTGGAGAAGATGTTGCAGGACGCCCAGCGGACCTGCGCGCCCAGGGCGGCCAGCGTCTCGATGAGGACGGCGGTCTGCACGGTCATGTGCAGGGAGCCGGTGATGCGGGCGCCGGCCAGCGGCTGGGCCTCGGCGTACTCCTTGCGGATCGACATCAGGCCGGGCATCTCGTGCTCGGCGAGGGTGATCTCCTTGCGGCCGAACTCGGCCAGCGAGAGATCGGCGACCTTGAAGTCCTGTCGGTTGTCGACAGTCGTCATTGCGAGCTGCTCCTCGGGGTTGGGGCGAGGTGGGTACGGCTGTTCTGCGCGGCGGCGGACACAGGGGTGCCCGAAGAGGACACTGGGCATGCCCGCGTACGCGCAGCGCAGTCCGTCGGAGGCCCTCTCTCCCTCGGCCGGTCCGCGGTGGGACCGCCCGACCGCCATCAGCAGCGACGTCTGGCTCCCATCCAAGCTACACCGGTCGGCCCGGCCTCCCCCAGTCCACCTCCGAACGCATCCCGCCGATCACCGTGGACGGCGGGTGCGGGCCGCGGAGGTTCCGGGGCGCGATAACAGGACACCTACGAACGGGGGAACAGGTGCCCGCAGAACCGTATGAACTGGGACTTCCGCATCTTTGCGGGGAGCGTCAGGTGATGCAGGATGCCTCGGAGATCGGGAACCCCTGATCGTTCCTGCGGGCGTCCGGGACGGCGTTCCGCACGACGAAGGTGTTAGGAGATCGACGTGACCAGTCCGGCCGGCCCTCCCCCCACGGGCAACGGCGGCACCGAGCGGAAGCAGTTGAAGCTGCTCGCGGTGACCGCTTGCCCGACCGGCATCGCACACACGTACATGGCCGCGGAGAAGCTCGCGCAGGCAGCCGAGAGCCGCGGCATCGAGATGAAGGTGGAGACGCAAGGATCCATCGGGGCTGAAAACGTCCTCGATGACAACGATGTCAGCACCGCGGACGGCGTCATCGTCGCCGCGGACAAGGACGTGGACCTGAGCCGTTTCGCGGGCAAGCGGGTGCTGAAGGTCGGGGTCGCGGAGGGAATCCGTCACCCCGAGCGGCTGATCGAGCAGGTGCGGTCGGCGCCGGTGCACGACCCCGGCGGCGCCGCGGCGGCCTCGCCGGCGGGCGGCGGCAGCGGCAGGGAGCGGAGCGTCGCGTACAAGGCGCTGATGAACGGGGTCAGTTACATGATCCCGTTCGTGGTGGTCGGCGGGTTGCTGATCGCCATCTCGCTCTCGCTCGGCGGGCACACCGACCCCTCCGGTGGCCTGGTCATCCCGAAGGACTCCTTCTGGATGGACGTGAACAACATCGGCGTCATCGGCTTCACGCTGATGGTGCCGATCCTTTCCGGGTACATCGCCTACGCGATCGGCGACCGGCCCGCGCTCGTACCGGGCATGATCGGCGGCTGGATCGCGAACACGGGGTCGCTGTACGACTCCAAGGCGGGCGCCGGCTTCATCGGGGCGATCGTGACCGGGTTCCTCGCCGGATATCTGGTGCTGTGGATCAAGAAGGTCAAGGTCCCGAAGTTCGTGCAGCCGATCATGCCGATCATCGTGATCCCGATCGTGGCGACGACGGCGCTCGGGATGTTCTTCATCTACGTCATCGGCAAGCCGATCTCCTGGGTGTTCGAGCACCTGACCAGCTGGCTGAGCGGGATGACCGGCACGAGCGCGATCCTGCTCGGCGCGATCCTGGGGCTCATGATCGCGTTCGACATGGGCGGGCCGGTCAACAAGACGGCGTTCCTGTTCGGCGCGGGGCTCATCGCGACCGGCAACCAGACGGTCATGGGGATGTGCGCCGCCGCGATCCCGGTCATGCCGCTGGGACAGGGTGTGGCGACGCTGGTGCGCAAACGGCTGTACACCGAGCAGGAGCGGGAGACCGGTCTCGCGTCCCTGTTCATGGGGTGCTTCGGCATCTCCGAGGGCGCGATCCCGTTCGCGGCGGCGCGGCCCGCGCAGGTCATCCCGGCCAACATGCTCGGCGGCGCGGTGGCCGGTGCGGTCGCGGGCGTCGCGGGTGTGAAGGACGCGGTCCCGCACGGCGGGCCGATCGTGGCGGTGCTGGGCGCGGTGAGCGGCGTGCCGATGTTCTTCGTGGCGGTGGTGATCGGCACGGTCGTCACCGCGCTGGCGACGGTGGCGCTGGTCGACGTCGGCGAGCGCAGGCGGCGCGGTGCGCCGGCGGTGACCGTCGCGGGTGCGGCTGTTCCGGAGCCGGCGCTGGTCGCGGTGGGGGCAGGCGCGTCGTCGTCGGCGGGTTCCGCCGCGCCCGCTGCCGTACCGACGCAGGCTGTCGGCGGATCTCCCCTGTCCGCTCCGGAGCCGGCGACGGGCTCGACCGGAGCGGCCGCCGAGGACGAGCCGGCCGAGTCCGCCGGCTCCGAAGCCGACGCCGGCCCCACGTCCGGCCCCTCCGCCGACGCCGACTCCGGTCCCTCCCCTGCCCCCTCTCCTGACGCCACCCCCGACGTTCTCTCCGGCTACCTCACCGAGCGGACCGTCAAGGTGCGGCTCGGGGCGCGGGAGAAGGAGGGTGCGATCCGCGAGATGGCGGAGCTGCTGGCGCGCGGCGGCGACGTGGCGGACGTGGACGAGCTCGTGCGGACGGCGCTGCGGCGGGAGGAGCAGGGCACCACCGGGCTCGGCGAGGAGATCGCGATTCCGCATGCCAAGACGGACGCGGTGACCGCGCCGGTCGTCGGGTTCGCGCGCTCCGACGAAGGCGTCGAGTGGGAGTCGATGGACGGTACGAAGGCGCGGCTGGTCTTCATGATCGCCGTGCCGGAGGCCGCCGCTGGCGACGAGCACCTGCGGATTCTCGCGCTGCTCTCACGGAAGTTGATGGACGCCGGGTTCCGGGAGCGGCTGACGGCGGCCGACGACGAGCGGGCGGTCCTCGGGGTGCTGGGCGAGATCCGCTAGCGGCGCGGCGGGCCCGTGTCCGCGCGAGGGTGCGGGCCCGCACAGGCGGTTCGCAGAGGGCCGCTAGCCTCTGCGCGGCGCGGATGTTCCGCGTGGGGAGGGAGTGGCGATGAGCAAGGCCCGGAAACTGGGCATATGGGCGGGGGTCCTGGGGCCGCTGGGACTGGTGACGGTGATCGTCGCGCTCGCGAGTGCGTGGACCGGCTACCACGGGACGACCGTGTCCAGCGAGAGCATGACGCCGACCTACACGCCGGGGCAGCACCTGGTGTACGAGCGGATGGACGGGACCGGGGTGCGGCGGGGCGACGTGGTGCTCTATACGGCGCCGGACCGCTACCAGGGCCTCGCCGTCCTGCAGCGCGTCGTCGGCGTGGGCGGCGATCACATCGTCTGCTGCACCGGGGAGGGCGACGACGAGCGGCTCCTGGTGAACGGCAAGCCGCTCGACGAGCCGTACGTGTGGGACGGGATCGCCGACGGCATGCACCGGCCGTACGACGTGAAGGTGCCGAGGGGGCGGCTCTTCATGCTCGGCGATCACCGGACGAACTCGAGGGACTCGCGGTTCTTCGCCGACGACCACGGCGGGACGGTGCCGGTGAGCGCGGTCGAGGGCCGGGTGACGGACGGCTACACCGGGCTCAAGCTGCTCGGACTGGCCGCGGTGGCCGGGCTGCTGCTGGCGCTGACCGGGCTCGGGCTCGGCATCGCGGCCGTGGCCGTACGCAAGCGGGTCGTGGTGCCTCCGCCCCCACCGTGGGCCGTGCAGGTGTGACGAAGGGGCCCGCCGGGTGATCGGCGGGCCCCTCGGCCGTACGGCGCGGCGGTGTCAGTGACCGGCGGGGTGCGGCGCGGGGCCACCCGGCGTCGCCTCGCGGTCCGGGCCCTTGGCGGCCTCCGCCTCGCTGTAGATGTCCGGCTCGAGGTAGATGACGCGCGCTATCGGGACGGCCTCGCGGATCCGCGCCTCGGCGGCGTTGATCGCGGAGGCGACCTCGGCGGCCGTGTCGTCGTGCTCGACGGCGATCTTGGCGGCGATCAGCAGCTCCTCGGGGCCGAGGTGCAGCGTGCGCATGTGGATGATGCCGGTGACCGTGTCGCCGTCGACGATGGCCTCCTCGATCTTCCTGACCTCCTCCACGCCCGCGGACTCGCCGAGCAGGAGGGACTTGGTCTCGGAGGCGAGGACGAGCGCGATCAGGACCAGCAGGACACCGATGCAGACGGTGCCGATGCCGTCCCACAGGCCGTCGCCGGTGAGCAGGGCCAGGCCGACGCCGCCGAGCGCGAGGACCAGACCGATGAGCGCGCCGAAGTCCTCCAGCAGGACGACGGGCAGCTCGGGCGCCTTGGCGCGGCGGATGAACTGCGACCAGGAGAGCTTGCCGCGCAGTTCGTTCGACTCCTGGATGGCCGTCTTGAAGGAGAAGCCCTCGGCGATGATCGCGAAGACCAGGACGCCCACCGGCCAGTACCAGTGCTCCACCGCGTGCGGGTGGCGGATCTTCTCGTAGCCCTCGTAGATGGCGAACATGCCGCCGACCGAGAACAGGACGATGGAGACCAGGAAGGCGTAGATGTAGCGCTCGCGGCCGTAGCCGAAGGGGTGTTGCGGGGTCGCCTCGCGCTGGGCCTTCTTGCCGCCGATCAGCAGCAGGAACTGGTTGCCGGAGTCGGCGAGCGAGTGGACGCCCTCGGCGAGCATCGACGAGGAACCGCTGAACGCGAACGCCACGAACTTCGATGCCGCGATCGCGAGGTTGGCGCCGAGTGCCGCCACGATCGCTTTGCTGCCGCCTGACGCGCTCATGTGTTCGCGATGTCCCTTCGCCTACGTACCTGCGCCGGCCGGGCCCTCGCCCGCCGCCTTTGCCCGTCCTTTGCCGGTGGGCCATTCTTGCAGCCCGGCCCGGCAGCGGCCCGTCAGGTGTCCACAACCCCGGTCATACGATCACAGTGGCACGGAAGATCGTGCCCGCTCCGGAGACTTCGGCCTGTTCGCCCGCCGGGACGAAGACCGACTGGCCGGGGCGCAGTTCGTGCCCGTCCGCCCGCACCGTACCGGCCGTGCAGAGCAGGATCTGCGGGGTGTCGCGGGTGAGGTCGTGGGTGCTGCCGCCCTCGGGGAGGACGTACCGCGACAGCCGGAACTCGTCGATCGGCGTCTCGTAGACCTCCTCCCCGTCCGGCGCCGCCTCCGGGCGCAGCACGCCCGGGTCGCTCGCCTCGAAGCGGACGATGCGCAGGAGTTCGGGGACGTCGACGTGCTTGGGGGTCAGGCCGCAGCGCAGGACGTTGTCGGAGTTGGCCATGATCTCGACGCCGAGGCCGTTCAGGTACGCGTGCGGGATGCCGGCGCCCAGGAAGAGGGCCTCACCGGGCTGCAGGCGCACATGGTTGAGGAGCATGGCGGCGATGACGCCGGGGTCGCCCGGGTAGTGGTGGGCGATGTCCGCGTAGGGGGCGTACGCGCCGCCCAGGCGGCTGCACGCCGAGGCGGCCGCGGCCACCGTGCGGTGCATCTCCACGGGGTCGGCGGTGAGGACCGCCGTGAGGACCTCGCGCAGGGCGGCGTCCTCGGGGTGGGCCTGCAGCAGGTCGACGTACGGCTTGAGGGAGTCCACGCCGAGGCCGGCCAGCAGGTCGGCCGCCTGGAGCGGGTCGCGGAAGCCGCACAGCCCGTCGAACTCGGTGAGCGCGCAGATCAGTTCGGGCTTGTGGTTGGCGTCCTTGTAGTTGCGGTACGGGGCGTCCACGGGGATGCCGCGGCGCTCCTCGTCCTCGTACCCCTCCTTGGCCTGCGCCAGGTCGGGGTGGACCTGGAGGGAGAGCGGGGCGCCGGCGGCGAGGATCTTGAGCAGGAAGGGCAGCCGGGGACCGAACTTGGCGACGGCCGCCGGGCCGAGCTCCTTCTTCGGGTCCGCGTCGACGACCTCGACGAGCGTGCCGCGCGCGGTGCGCGAGGGTGCGCCCGGGTGGGCGCCCATCCACATCTCCGCCTGCGGCTCACCGCTCGGTTCGACGCCGAGGAGGGCGGGGATGGCGGTGGTGGAGCCCCAGGCGTAGGGGCGGATGGTGTTGTCCAGGCGGTCCATGCGGTTGCGGTTCTTTCTGCCGGTTCTTCGTGCGTACGACTTCTTCGCGCGTACGGCGCCTTGCCCTCAGGTGGCGTACGCACTCCGCTTCGCGTGGCGTACGGCGGTCAGGGGGTCGGCGTCAAGATCAGGCCCCTGAGGCGAGCGCCAGGTAAACGGCGGCGAAATCCGTGATGGCGATCAGCTCGGCGAGGGTCTCCAGTTCGTCGCCGGGCTCCGGCTCCAGTTCGCTGATCGGTGTGTCGTGGCTGAGGGCCAGCTCGCGGGCGGCGGGCGCGGCGGTGAGGCCGCCGATGGGGCGGTCGCGCAGCAGCACCACGCGCGCGTGCAGCGCGGGCGCCTCGTCCACGCGGTCGCGGAAGAAGTCGTCCGGGTCGGCGCTGGCGGCGAGCGGCCCGGCCAGCAGGGCGCTGTGCGCGGCGAGCGCCTCGGGGAGTTCGGCGACGACCGCCGGGCGGCCCGAGAGCTCGGCGAGGGCGGCGGCGAAGCGGCGGCCCGCGGGGCCCGCCGAGACGCCCTCGGTCCACACCACCGGCAGCGCGTCGGCGAGTTCGGCGGCGAGCGTCTTGGCGGGGTTGCTGTAGGTCGCGATGGCGGGACCGCAGCGTTCGGCGATGTGGTCGAGGCGGTCGGCGACCTTCTCGACGGCCTCCGGCGGCGCGCTCAGCAGCCCGGTGCGGTCCAGGAGGGCGAGCAGCGGCGTGAGCAGGGCCCACAGGACGCCGGGGGCGGACGCGGCCAGCTCCTCCTCGTCCGGTTCGTAGGGGGCCGTCGCCATCGGTACGAACAGGCCGTGGGCGCCGTCCACCGCCTCCGTGAGCGGGGTGCCCGAGGGGGCGACCGCGACGACCGTGCAGCCCCGGCGGTAGGCGGCCTCGGCCAGCAGGGACAGGCCCGGCTCGGTGCCGTCGGGGGTGGTGATCAGCAGCAGGTCCACGGAGCCGGCCCAGCCCGGGAGCTCCCAGCGCAGGGCGCCCGCGGCGGGGGCGACGCCGGTGGGGGCGAGCCGGATGACCGGGCTGCCGGGGCCGGCGAGGGTGCCGAGGAGGTCGGCGGCGCAGGTGGCGGCGGCACCGGGGCCCGCGATGAGGACGGCGCGCGGGCGGCCGTCGGGCTTGAGATCGCCGACGCCTGCCTCGGCGGCGTGCCGCGCGGCCGTGCGGACGCGGGCACCGGCCTCGGCGGCGCCGCGCAGCAGGCCGCGCCGGTCCGACTCCGCGAGGGCCTCGGGGGCGTCGAGCAGCGATTCGTCGAGCATGGGCGGCAGCCTCCGATTCGCCGGGGGTCTTCGGGTGCGCGTCGCCGGGGGCGCCGGTGTGGCCCCGGGGCGTCACGCGCGGGTGGTGGGGCCCGGCGTCACGCGGGGCGGCGGGCCTCGTCCACGAGCAGGACGGGGATGCCGTCGCGGACAGGGTAGGCCAGGCCGCAGTCCGCGCCCGTGCAGATCAGCTCGGCCTCCTGCTCCTTGAGGGGAGCGTGGCAGGCCGGGCAGGCGAGGATCTCCAGGAGAGCGGCTTCGAGCGGCATGGGGTGTCCCTTCGAGCGGGTTCGCGTGCGCTTGCTGCGGCGTGCGGTTGTGCGGATGTGCCTGGTCAGCGTACCGCCGTGGGGGGCGCGGCGGGGCGGTGCCTGTGGACGGCCGCCCCCGGTCCCGGAGGTCCCTGCAAACACCCCCCGCGGCGGGCCGGACGTCACGCCCGGATGATCGCCAGTGCCTCGTCGCGGATCTTGGCCATGGTGGCCTCGTCGCGGGCCTCCGCGTTCAGGCGCAGCAGGGGTTCGGTGTTGGACGGGCGGACGTTGAACCACCAGTCGGCGGAGGTGACCGTGAGGCCGTCGAGTTCGTCGAGGGTGACGTCCTCGCGGGCGTCGTACGCCGCCTTGACGGCCGCCAGGCGGTCGGCCTGGTCGGCGACGGTGGAGTTGATCTCGCCGGAGCCGCTGTAGCGGTCGTACTCGGCGGTGAGGGCGGACAGCGGGCCTGCCTGGCCGCCGAGGGCGGCGAGGACGTGGAGGGCGGCGAGCATGCCCGTGTCGGCGTTCCAGAAGTCCTTGAAGTAGTAGTGGGCCGAGTGCTCGCCGCCGAAGATCGCGCCCGAGGTGGCCATCTCCGCCTTGATGAAAGAGTGGCCGACGCGGGTGCGGACCGGGGTGCCGCCGTGCTCCCTGACGACCTCCGGGACCGTCCACGAGGTGATCAGGTTGTGGATGACCACACCCTGCCCGCCGTTGTGCGCCAGTTCGCGTGCGGCCACCAGGGCCGTGATCGCGGACGGGGACACCGGGTCGCCGTGCTCGTCGACGACGAAGCAGCGGTCCGCGTCGCCGTCGAAGGCGAGGCCGATGTCCGCGCCCTCCTCCCGGACCCGCTGCTGGAGGTCGACGAGGTTCGCCGGGTCCAGGGGGTTGGCCTCGTGGTTGGGGAAGGTGCCGTCGAGTTCGAAGTACATCGGGACGAGGGTCAGGGGCAGGCCCTCGAACACCGTCGGGACGGTGTGGCCGCCCATGCCGTTGCCCGCGTCGACGACGACCTTCAGGGGGCGGACCGAGGTCAGGTCGACGAGGGAGCGGAGGTGGGCCGCGTAGTCCGACAACGTGTCGCGCTGCGTGATCGTTCCCCGCCGCGCGACCGGTTGCGGAGCGCCCGACTCCGTCCACTCTTCGGCCAGTTCACGGATCTGCGTCAGGCCCGTGTCCTGGCCCACCGGCGCCGCGCCCGCGCGGCACATCTTGATGCCGTTGTACTGCGCGGGGTTGTGCGAGGCCGTGAACATGGCACCCGGCAGGTTCAGCGCGCCCGAGGCGTAGTAAAGCTGGTCGGTCGAGCACAGGCCGATCTCGGTCACGTCGGCGCCCTGCAGGGCCGCCCCGCGCGCGAAGGCGCGCGAGAGGCCGGGCGAGGACGGCCGCATGTCGTGGCCGACGACGATCGCCTCGGCGGCGGTCACCCGGACGAAGGCCGCGCCGAAGAGTTCGGCCAGCGCCTCGTCCCACTGGTCCGGGACCACCCCGCGCACGTCGTACGCCTTCACGATCCGAGACAGATCAGCAGCCACGGCCAACCCTCCTGAAAGTCCTGTCGGTCGCCCCAAACTACCCGTACGGGATGTCCGAGCGCTGTGCGCACTCCGGGTGGAGTCCCCGAACGTAACCTCAGGTCAGGACCGGGTGAGGGAGGGGTAAGAACCGGGGCCGCGGGACGGGGTCAGGGCAGCATCCACTCCAGGACCGGCGAGCTCTGGGCCATCACGATCAGGCACATGATCAGCAGCAGGCCCAGGCTCCACGGCAGCACCTTGCGCAGCAGATCCCCCTCGCGGCCCGCGAGGCCCACGGCCGCGCACGCGATGGTGAGATTCTGCGGAGAGATCATCTTGCCGAGGACGCCGCCCGAGCTGTTGGCGGCGGCCAGCAGCGCGGGAGACAGGCCGGACTCGCGCGCGGCGGTCACCTGGAGGGCCCCGAACAGGGCGTTGGACGAGGTGTCGGAGCCGGAGACCGCCACCCCGAACCAGCCCAGCACCGGCGAGAGGAACGCCAGGCCCGCACCGGCCGCCGCCACGAAGTGGCCGATGGTGCCCGCCTGTCCGGAGAGGTTCATGACATAGGCGAGCGCCAGCACGGACGTCACCGTCAGGATCGCGTACCGCAGCTCGTGCACGGTCGCCAGCCACTCGCGGGCCGCCACGCGTGCGTGCATGCCGAGCACGACGGCCGTCAGCACGCCGGCGATCAGCACGAGCGTGCCGCCCGTCGAGACGATCGGCCAGGTGAAGACGTTGCCGCCGACGGGCTTCCCGTCGGGCCCCGCGACGTCCAGGAACGGCCAGTCGTACGTCTGCGTCGTCCGGGCCAGCCAGTCCTTGACCGCCGGGATCTGCGCGACGGAGAAGACGACGACGATCAGGGCGTAAGGGGCGTAGGCGCGCAGGACTTCACCTCGCGGGTCCGCCTGGTCGAGCTCCTCGTCCCGCGAACCGGTCAGCACGGACGCGCGTACCGACTCGGTGGCGGGCACGCGCGCGTGCGGTACGGCGACCAGGGCGCCCGCGCCGGCCAAGGCGGCGCCGATGTCGGCGAGTTGCGGGGAGACGTAGTTGGAGGCCGCGAACTGGACGACGGCGAAGGCGACTCCGCACACCAGGGCGGGCACCCAGGTCTCCCGCAGACCGCGCCGGCCGTCCACCAGCCAGACCAGCACGAGTGGTACGACGAGGGCGAGCAGCGGTGTCTGACGGCCCACCACGGAGGCCACGTCGTCCAGCGGCAGCCCCGTCACCTGAGCGAGCGTCACCACCGGTGTGGCCATGGCGCCGAAGGCCACCGGCGCGGTGTTGGCCACCAGGGAGACCACGGCCGCGCGCACCGGGTCGAAGCCGAGCGCGACGAGCATCACCGAGCAGATCGCGACCGGCGCACCGAATCCCGCGAGGGCCTCCAGGAGCGCGCCGAAGCAGAACGCGACCACGAGCGCCTGGATGCGCGGATCGTCGGACAGCCGCCCGAAGGAGCGCCGCAGGATGTCGAAGTGACGGGTGCGGACGGTCATCCGGTACACCCACAGGGCGTTGACGACGATCCACAGGATGGGGAAGAGGCCGAACACGGCCCCCTGGGCGGCGCTGGAGACCGTCTGGTCGAGCGGCATGCCGTACGCGAGCCAGGCGACCAGAACGGCCGCCACAAGCCCCGTCAGGCCCGCCAGGTGCGCCTTCATGCGCACCCCGCCGAGCAGGACCAGGACGATCAGCAGGGGCAGGGCCGCGACGAGCGCGGACAGGCCGAGCGAGTCGGCGACGGGTTCCAGTTCCTGGACGTACACAGGCGCCTCCCCGGATTCCGGCATGCGGAAAGCGATTTCCCGCCGGTACGGAATGGTCGTGTCCGCGACAAGGAGGCGTCAATGCCTGTGCACCACTGAGCGAAACGTGCACGGAACGCACACGAAAACGGGGTGGCCGACCGGGAAGGCGCGGTCAGTTGTCGGGCGAGCGCAGAACCCGCAGGTGGCCGCGGCGCGCGACCTCCATCGGGTCCGCCCCGCGTCCGCCGCCGCCCGCACCGGCCGCCCGCTCCTGGGGGCGGGCCGCCTCGCGCACCGCGTTCGCAAGCGCTTCCAGGTCGTCACCGCTCGGACGGGCCGGGGCGGAACCGTCGAGCAGCCGCACGACCTCCCAGCCGCGCGGGGCGGTGAGGCGCTCGGAGTGCTCGGCGCACAGGTCGTAGCAGTGAGGTTCGGCGTAGGTGGCGAGCGGGCCGAGGACCGCGGTCGAGTCGGCGTAGACGTACGTCAGCGTCGCGACGGCGGGGCGGCCGCAAGCGGTGCGCGAACAGCGACGTACAGGGCTCACGACGTTGGACGGTACCGCACTCTTGAGCGGGCCGCGACGACTCTCCCCCAGGTCACTCCACCGTGTCGTGCTGTGAATCACCCCACACACCACCCCAGCCTCACCCGGCTGACCTGCGAGGACGGGCATTCACAGGGCGCCGGGCGGCTCCGCATCCGGTCAACAGTCCGTACAAACACCGTCATTTGCCCCGTGATCGCCGGTCTCGGAGGATACGGAATCGAGCCCAACCTTGGCTGGAATGGTCATCCTGCGACAGGCCGTCCGGAGTGGCCGGAGGGCGACCGGCACGCCGTGCGGGGCGCGGCGTGCGGCTCCGGCGGGGACTACGCTTCGTCAGTGATGGACAACCCCGTACCGCCCCGTGTCGCCGGCCCCGGGCCCCGCCGTCGTGATCGCCATGGCCGGGGCATGCGCGGCCCGATCGCGCCGCCCCAGGTGCCGCTCGCCGCGAGTCGCGCCGATGCCTTCGCGGACCTGGTGCAGGACTCCGTGGAGCGGCTGGAACGGCGGTGGCCGCAGCTCGCCGACATCGATTTCCTCGTCCTCGAGGTGCCGCGTCTGGACGGCCCCGGGCGGGCCTGGAACGACGAGGCGGTCCCGCTCGGCGGCACGATTCCCTCCCGGGAGGGACGGCCGGCGCGGGTCGTCGTGTACCGGCGGCCGGTGGAGATCCGCACGAAGGGCCGCGACGAGCGCGCGGCGCTGGTGCACGAGGTCGTCGTCGAGCAGGTGGCCGAGCTGCTGGGGCTGACCCCCGAGACCGTCGATCCGCGCTACGGCGAGGACTGAGCCGGGGCCGGCCGGTCGCCCGGCCCGGCCCGCCCGCGGCCCGGGGGCTGCCCCCGGACCCCTCGCGGCTACTTCTGCAGCACCGACAGGTCCTCGTCGGCCCGCGGCACCGCCACCGTCCCCCGGTCGTCCGGCAGGGTCTGGACCGTGAAGCCCGGGGTGCCCTCGACCTTGGCCGACAGCGTGCGGGCGCCGTAGACCGGGCCGCCGGAGAGGGTCTCGACCGTCAGCGCGTACGTGCCCTTCAGGCCGGCCGGGACCGGTGCGCCGACGTCCTCGGTGGTGCCCGCCTTGATCGTGTACGTCTTGGAGGCCGCCGTGCCGCCCTCGCTGCCCGCGGAGGCGGTCACCTTCACCTGGGCGGTGCGGGTGGGGGCCGTGAGGGACAGGGTGGAGCCCTTGCCGCTGTTGTCGGCCGCCGTGGCGCGCGTGCCCACCGGACTCGTGGCCGGGATGAAGGCCGTCTCCTGGTCGGCGCCCTTGCCCCGGACGACCCGGAGCGCGGCGACGACCGGCACGGACCCGGCGGTCGGCGTGAGGACCAGGGAGCCGGCCTCGCCGCGGGTGACCGGGCCGAGGTCGACGGCGGTGGTCATGCCCGACTTCAGGTGCAGGGTCTCGTTCCCGGCCGGGGTGATCAGGCCGGACGGCGAGGCGAGGCGCACCTTCAGGTCCGCGTCCGCGTCGCCGGGCGTGAAGGCGACCAGGCGCACGGAGGTGGCGTCCTTGGGGATGCCCGGCAGGACGAGACTGCCCGCCGGGTCGGTGGACGCGGCCAGCCAGTCGCCGCCGAGCTTGTCGTCGAGGGACTGCACGGCCGCGCCCACGCGACCGCTGCGGACGTTCACGTGCACCGTGAGGTTGGTCTGCTTCTCGTCGGTGAGCGTGGACAGCAGGACCGGGTCGGAGGAGTGCGGCGGAACCGTGATGCCCTCCCCGACCGTGGAGTCGAGGGTGCCGTCCTTGCCGTAGAGCTCGATGTCGACGACGGCGGCGGAGTCGTCGGGGTTGGTCAGGTGGACGTAGTCGGTGCGGGAGGCGTCCGTGCTGGCGCCCGGGAACCAGAACGAGGTGTCCGGGGCGGTGCAGTTGACGCCCTGGAGCCCGCGCCCGCTGCCCGCGGCGACCTGGGTGGTCTCCTGCACCGTCCACCCGGGCGCGTACCCGCCCTCGGCGGTGCCGACGTAGGCGGGCGTGTCGGAGCCGGAGGTGTCGCCGGTGACGGGCTTGCCGGGCTCCTTCGGGGCCAGGACCGGCTTGGCGGCCTTGTCCGCCGAACCGGCCTTCTTCTTGCCGCTCTTCTTGCCGTCCGTCTTGCCGCCGGTGCCGGAGGCGTCGTCCGACTGCTCGGTGGCGGCCTGGAGTTCACCCTTGCCGCCGCTTCCCGCGCCCTTGGTGACGGGCGTGAACGACGTGTACGACGTGTCGGCGATGTCGGAGGTGCTGGGCGCCGGGCAGAGCAGGCTGGTGCGCTCCACCGGCAGTTCGGCTGCCGCCTTGGCGGTGTCCGCACCGGAGGCGCCCGGCGCGCTGAGCGCGGCGAATCCGGTGACGGCGGCGAGCGCGGCGGTGCCGGCGATCAGGGAGAGGGTGGTGCGGTTCACTGCTGACTCCCGTCGGGGCGCTCAGGGGGGTGCGGCTGCTGCTGCGCCGGGTCGTACGCCGGGTCGTAACCCTGCTGGTACGACGGGTCGTAGGCGGTCTGGTCGTACGTCCCCTGGGGCGCGTTGCCGTATCCGTACGGGTCGTACTGGCCGCTCTGGTACGGGTCCGCCTGGTACGCCTGGTCGTAGCCCGCCGGGTACTGCTGGGCGTCCTGGTACTGCTCGCCGTAGCCGTTGTAGTCGGCGCCCGCGTACGTCGCCGGGTCCCACTCGTCGTAGGACTGCTGCTGCGGGATCGCGACGGGGATCTCCTCCTGCGGAGGAGAGGGGAACTCCTCGCCGGCGGCCGCCTCTTCGGCCTCGGCCTGGGCGCGCAGGCGGCGGGCCCGACGGCCCTCGCCCGCCATCGCCTCGGCGGGGACGGCCGGCTCCTCGGGCAGGTCGTCGTCGATGTGGCGGCGCCGGCCCGGAAGGGCCATGACGACCAGGACGACGGCCAGGAGGCCCTGCGCCCACAGCCACGCGGTGTGCGTGATCGGGTCGTCGAAGGTGACGTCCAGCCGGCCCCCGGAGGCCGGGAGCTGGAAGCCCTGGGCCCAGCCGTCGACCGTGGTGCGGGTCAGCGGCCGGCCGTCCAGGGTGGCCGTCCAGCCCTCGGCGGCGGTGTCGGCCAGGCGCAGGACGCGGCCGTCCGCGCCGGACGGGACCGTGGTGTGGATCTCGACCGGTCCGGCGGCCACCGGCAGTGCCGCGCCGGAGCCGGAGGTGATGGTGGCGCGCGCGACCTCCTGGTCGACCCGCCACAGGGCGCTGCCGCCCTGCTGGCTCAGGCGGGACAGGCCCGGGGTGGCGTCCAGGACCCGGGTGACGTCGCGGGGTGCGCCCTTGTGGACGAGGACGTACCGGACCGCGAACTTGCCCAGCTGGTCGGCCTGGTCGGCGCCGGAGCCGGCGACGAGGTTGGCGACGACCTTGTCGAGGCGGCTGTTCCCGCCGTCCGCCGCGGCGGCCTCGGCGTCGCCGAGACGGGCGCCGGAGCCGCGGACCAGGCTGTAGGCGACGCGGGCCGTGGAGTCGCTGTCGAGCACCAGCGTGCGGGCCTGGTCGCGGGTGCCGCTCTCCTCGGCGACGAACGCGGGCACCTGCACGGGGTCCTGCCGCTCGACCGGCCCGTCGGCGCCGCGGATCATCCAGCCGAAGGCGAGGACCAGCGGGCCCGCGATCGAGGCGAAGGCGATCAGTGCGGCCACCGGCTGGCGCCACCCGAAGCTCTGCTCGGCCACGCGCGTGCGTGCGCCGTCGGCGCCGAGGGAGGCGGCGGTCAGCAGGGCGATGCCGTAGACGAGGGTCGCGGGGCCCGCCCAGGTCGATCCGTTGGACAGGACCGCGAAGACGAGGCCCACCAGGGCCACCGCCCAGGCCGTCCAGATGCCGAACTGGCGCTCCGAGCGCAGCAGTGCGGCCAGCGCGGCCAGCACGATGCCGATGAGCATCAGCCCGCTGACCGTGCCCGGGCCGCCGGGGCTCGCGCCGAGCAGGTCGAGCGCGGAGGCGGACGAGGGGTCGTAGTCCAGCCCGGCCTGCTGGAAGAAGCCGAACGGGAGCAGCGACAGCGACCAGGGCGCCAGGACCAGCAGCGGGGTGCCGAGCTGGGCCAGGAAGCGCAGCCCGTGGGCGGGGAGGTCGGTGCGGCGCAGGGCCAGCAGCGCGACGCCGAGGACCAGCGCGATCGGCCACACGATCGGCGTGAACGCCGTCGTGACCGTCAGCAGCAGGGCGTACGCCCAGGTGGCGCGCCAACTGCCGCGCGCGCCCGAGCTGTTCGTCAGGCCGGCGGCGGCGATGCCCGCGCGCGCGATCAGCGGCAGCAGGACGGCCAGCACGGCGGTGCCGATGCGGCCGCCCGCGAGCGCGCCCGTGGCGGCGGGCAGGAAGGCGTAGACGACGGCCGCCCACGCACGCAGCAGGCGCGACTCGACGAGCGGGCGGGAGGCGAAGTACGCGGTGAGACCGGCCAGCGGCACGGAGCACACCAGCAGGACCGTGACCGCGAGCCCGGTCGAGCCGAACAGCACGGTGGCCAGCATCGCCACGATCGCCAGGTACGGCGGCGCGGACGGGGTGCCGCCGGCGCCCACGGCGTGCCAGGAGTCGGCGTAGCGCGACCACAGTTCACCGGCGTCGGCCGGGGCGGGCAGCAGGGCGCCGCCCCCGAGCGCGCCGCCGCCGAGCAGCTGCCGGCAGGCGACCAGGGAGACGAGCAGCAGCACCAGGAAGAGCATCGGGCCGGGCTTGCGGCCGATGCGCTTGAGGCGGGCGAACTGCTCGATCTCCAGGAACTCGGCGTCGTCGCCGCCGGGTCCGGACTCGACCGCGCCGCCGTGCCGTCCGGCGCCGGAGGTCGCTTCGGGGTCGGAGCGGCCCACGAGGTTGCCCGCGACCTGCTCCACGGTGGCGCGCACCGTCGCGCCGGGCGGCGGGAACAGTGCGCGCAGCTCGTCCTTGTCGATCTGCGGGCTCCCGCGCCTGCGCCGTCCGGCGATGATCCGCTCGGGTCGCAGCAGCGTGCCCAGCAGGCCGCGGATCTCGTCGACGGCCTGTCCGGGGACCTTGCCGACGAGGTAGGCGAGGGTCCGCAGGAGCGTGCCGAGCACCAGGCGCAGCAGCACCCAGGGCAGCACGGCCGTGCGGGCGTTGACCAGGAGGGTGTAGACGGCGCCGGCCTTGTCGACCTTGTGCGGGGAGGCGGCGGTGCGGCCCACGCAGTCGACGGTGCGGCGCTCACGGGAGGAGGCCTCGGCGTGCCGCACGACCGCCTCCGGTGCGATGAGCACGCGGTGGCCGGCGGCGTGGGCGCGCCAGCACAGGTCGACGTCGTCACGCATCAGGGGCAGCCGGCGGTCGAAGCCGCCGAGCTGTTCGAAGACGTCGCGGCGGATCAGCATGCCGGCGGTGGACACCGACAGCACCGTGCGCACGTGGTCGTGCTGGCCCTGGTCCTGCTCCCGGCGGTCCAGACCCGTCCAGCGGCGGCCGGAGTTGGCGATGCTGACGCCGACCTCCAGGAGCTGGCGGCGGTCGTACCAGCCGTGGAGCTTGGGGCCGACCACGGCCACGTCGTCGCGGCCCAGCTCCAGCTCGTTCTCCACGACGCGCAGCAGCTCGGCCAGGGCGTCGGGTTCGGGGGCGCAGTCGTCGTGCAGCAGCCACAGCCACTGGACCGGCTCTCCGTGCGGCAGTTCGGGCAGGTCGTACGCGTCGTCACGCCAGGAGCGCGTGACCGGGTCCCAGCCGCTCGGCCGCTTCAGATAGGGCAGTTCCTCCGGGGTCAGCACGGGCGCGGTGCGGGCCGCCTCCTCGACGGCCTGGCCGAAGCCGGTGCGCCGGGCGAGGTGCAGGACGCGGTCGGCGCCGAGGGCCTCGGTGACCATGTGCGCGGAGGCGTCGGCGCTGCCGGTGTCGGCCGCCATGACGGACTGGACGGGACGCTCCTGGCCGAGCAGCCCGGCGAGCACGTCGGGCAGCCAGCGGGCGCCGTCGTGCGAGACGACGACCGCCGTCACCACGTGACGCGGGAACTCTGGAGTGGCAGCGACGCCTTGCTGGGCTGCCGTGTGGCTGTGCACGGACATCGAGGTACGGGCCCCGGTTCGATGGACTGCAGTGGGCGTCTGTGCCCCTTGGGGGCCACGAGGCGCCTCGGACGAGCGACCACACTATCGGCTGGGCATGACGGCGGCCCGCCGCCTGTGGATAACCCACCTGCGACGGGCCGTTCGAATACGGAGGAGTGCGGAGGAGTACGGAGCCTTCGGGTCAGACGGCGGCCTTCTTCAGGCGGCGCCGCTCCCGCTCGGACAGACCGCCCCAGATGCCGAAGCGCTCGTCGTTGGCCAGGGCGTACTCGAGGCACTCGGAGCGGACCTCACAAGCGAGGCAGACCTTCTTGGCCTCGCGGGTGGAGCCGCCCTTCTCGGGGAAGAAGGACTCGGGGTCGGTCTGGGCGCACAGCGCGCGCTCCTGCCAGCCGAGTTCCTCGTCCGCGTCGTCGACCAGCAGTTGCTGCACCAGCTCGGTCATGTGCGCCCCTCGTCTGTCTTTCGCGTCCCCGTGATGTAGCCGTTACCGATCCCGGCTGAACGACACGAGTGAAATTACAAGTGTGCTGCTCCGGGCGAGTCAAGCCGAGATCTGCTATTGGGCCCCTTATTCACTCTGCGGAACCAAGGCCATGCGGAAAGTGTTCAAATCGGCATAAACCTTGACATGCAGACGAGGCCCGGGCGGGCCGCCGACCCCATGCAGAGCCTGTACGGGGAAGGACGCCCGTAGATCCGATCTCGTTCCACGCGTCTCTCGAGGCAAACCGGATCACAGTCGGATCACGGGATCGCAACGAGGCTTGTGCGCCCGGTTGTGCGCCATGTGTCCCGCGACCCGTATGCACAAACCTTTCGCCTCGGACATGAACCGGATGAGGTGAACCATGTCCCACATACCGGGCGCCGAGTTGACACTGAAGGTGTGAACCGCTGTCCTAGTGGGCATGCTCGCGAACTCGGCACTCGCCTCGACCCGCACGACCGGGTCCCACGGTGCTGCCCGCGCTCGCTGTAGCTGTTGTTGCTGTTCCAGCTGTTGAGCCACGCGCGCTCCGGCTGCCTCTGAGTCCGTCCCGACTCGGCTGCTGTCCCTCTGCCTGACGCCCTGACAGGGCATCCTCGCCGTCCGCGGTCCCGGCGGACGGTGTGCGACCCCAGCCAGCCCCACTCTTCGCCGAGGAACCACCGCACCCCATGAACAGCGACAACGACCTCCAGATCGCCGGCGACATCCTCGAAGTCCCGCACCTGCTCCAGCCCCCGCGCGAACATCCGGCCACCGTCGCCGAGTTCGTCGGACTGGCCCGCTCCATCGCCGCCGACCGCGCACAGTGGGAGCACCTCGTCGAGTACGACGCCACGACGCGCTGGTACCACCGGCTGCGCACCGGGCCCGGCTACGAGGTGTGGCTGCTGTCCTGGGTGCCCGGCCAGGGCAGCGGACCGCACGACCACGGCCGTTCCTCCGGTGTGCTGACCGTCCTGGAGGGCACGCTGACCGAGCGCACACGGCGGGGCACGCGCGCACTGGGGGCGGGTACGCAGCGGGTGTTCGCGCCGGGGTACGTCCACGAGGTGGTCAACGACGCGCTGGAGCCGGCCGTCAGCCTGCACGTCTACTACCCGGGCCTCACCGAGATGCCGATGCACACGACGTGCACGGCGGCGCCGGTGGCGTACGACGAGGTCGACGCGGTAACCGCCTGACGCGTTGTCCCACCCGCCTGTAAGACTGGGCCTCATGCGCATTGTGGTTCTGGCAGGCGGCATCGGTGGTGCCCGGTTCCTGCGCGGTCTCAAGCGGGCCGCACCGGACGCGGACATCACCGTCATCGGCAACACCGGGGACGACATCCACCTCTTCGGGCTGAAGGTCTGCCCGGACCTCGACACGGTGATGTACACGCTCGGCGGCGGCATCAACGAGGAGCAGGGCTGGGGGCGGGCCGACGAGACCTTCCACCTCAAGGAGGAGCTCGCGGCCTACGGCGTGGGGCCGGAGTGGTTCGGCCTCGGCGACCGGGACTTCGCCACGCACATCGTGCGGACGCAGATGATCGGCGCCGGCTACCCGCTCAGCGCGGTCACCGAGGCGCTGTGCGACCGGTGGAAGCCGGGTGTGCGGCTGATCCCCATGACGGACGACCGGGTCGAGACGCATGTGGCCGTCGAGGTCGACGGCGAGCGCAAGGCGGTGCACTTCCAGGAGTACTGGGTGCGGCTGCGGGCCTCGGTGCCGGCCGAGGCGGTCGTGCCGGTGGGCGCCGAGCAGGCGAAGCCGGCGCCGGGCGTGCTGGAGGCGATCGCGGAGGCGGACGTCGTGCTGTTCCCGCCGTCGAACCCGGTGGTCTCCATCGGCACGATCCTCGCGGTGCCCGGCATCCGGGAGGCGATCGCCGACGCGGGCGTGCCGGTCGTCGGCCTCTCCCCCATCGTCGGCGACGCGCCCGTGCGCGGGATGGCCGACAAGGTGCTGGCCGCGGTCGGCGTGGAGTCGACGGCCGCGGCGGTGGCCGAGCACTACGGCTCGGGGCTGCTGGACGGCTGGCTCGTCGACACCGTGGACGCGGGCGTCGTGGAGCGGGTCGAGGGCGCCGGGATCCGCTGCCGGGCGGTGCCGCTGATGATGACCGACCTGGAGGCGACCGCCCGGATGGCGCGTGAGGCGCTGACGCTGGCGGAGGAGGTGCGGCCGTCTTGAGCGAGCGGACTTCCGAGGGCGCCGCGGCCTCCGGCGGGGCGCCCGGTTTCCGGGTCTGGGCCGTGCCCGGGCTGCCCGAGGTGACCGCGGGCGACGACGTCGCCAAGCTCATCGCCGCCGCCGAACCCGGCCTCGCCGACGGGGACGTCCTGCTCGTCACCTCGAAGATCGTGTCCAAGGCGGAGGGGCGCGTCGTCGCGGGCGACGACCGCGAGGCCGCCATCGACGCCGAGACCGTACGGGTCGTGGCGCGCCGCGGCAGCCTGCGGATCGTGGAGAACCGGCAGGGCCTGGTGATGGCCGCGGCCGGGGTCGACGCCTCCAACACCGCGCCCGGCACGGTGCTGCTGCTGCCCGAGGACCCGGACGCGTCCGCCCGGGCCATCCGGGACGGACTGCGCGACGCACTCGGTGTCGAGGTCGGGGTCGTCGTGACCGACACCTTCGGGCGCCCGTGGCGCTCGGGGCTCACGGACGTGGCGATCGGCGCCGCAGGCGTGCGCGTGCTGGACGACCTGCGCGGCGGCACGGACGCGCACGGCAATCCGCTCAGCGCGACGGTCGTGGCGACCGCGGACGAGCTGGCCGCCGCCGGCGACCTGGTCAAGGGCAAGGCCGCCGGGCTTCCCGTCGCCGTCGTGCGCGGGCTCGCGCACGTGGTGGCGCAGGACGACGGGGAAGGGGCGCGGGCCATGGTGCGCGGCGGACGGGACGACATGTTCCGGCTCGGGACGTCCGAGGCCGTACGGACGGCGGTGACCCAGCGCCGTACGGTGCGGGCCTTCACCGGTGAACCGGTCGACCCCGGTGCCGTACGGCGGGCGGTCGCCGCGGCCGTGACGGCGCCGGCGCCGCATCACACGACGCCGTGGCGGTTCGTGCTGCTGGAGTCCGAGGCCGCGCGGACCGGGCTGCTGGACGCCATGCGCGACGCCTGGATCGCCGATCTGCGCCGGGACGGCAAGAGCGAGGAGTCCATCGCCAAGCGGGTGCGCCGGGGCGACGTCCTGCGCAACGCGCCGTATCTGGTGGTGCCGTGCCTCGTCATGGACGGCTCGCACACCTACGGGGACGCGCGCCGGGACGGCGCCGAGCGGGAGATGTTCGTGGTCGCCGCGGGCGCCGGCGTGCAGAACTTCCTGGTCGCGCTCGCCGCAGAGCGGCTGGGATCGGCCTGGGTGTCGTCGACCATGTTCTGCCGCGACGTCGTACGGGAGGCGCTGGGGCTGCCCGCGGACTGGGACCCGATGGGTGCCGTCGCGGTCGGGCATCCGGCCGAGGAACCCCGGCCGCGGCCGGAGCGTGATGCGGGGAGCTTCATAGAGGTCCGGTGACACACGCGCGCGTGCGCCTAATCTCGTAGGGCCCCTTCCCTGTGCCCCACAGGGTTCCTCTCGCCTCCCGGGACTTCATCCATGGCAGGACGGTTCGCTCCTCGGCCCACCCGTACGACGGTGCGGGGCGGGCATGTCGCCGTACCCGCGCGCGGTGGCGTGCCGCAGCAGGCCGCGGCGCCCGGGCGGGTGCGGACGGTGGTGCCGGAGGCACCGATCGACCTCGGACTGGTGCTGGGGCCGTTGCGGCGCGGACCGGGCGATCCGACGTTCAGGGCGACGCCCGACGGCGCCGTGTGGCGGGCCAGCCTCACCCCGGCCGGGCCGGGGACGCTGCGGGTCGCCGCGAAGGGCACCGTCGTACGCGGCGAGGCGTGGGGGCCGGGGGCCGAGTGGCTGCTGGAGCAGTTGCCCGAGATGCTCGGTGCGGCGGACGACCCGGACGCCTTCGCGCCCCGGCACCGGCTGGTGGCGCTCGCCCGGCACCGGCGGCCCGGGCTGCGGCTGACGCGCACCGGACTGGTGCTGGAGTCGCTGATCCCGTCGATCCTGGAGCAGAAGGTCACGACCCTCGAGGCGTACCAGGCGTGGCGGATTCTGGTGCGCAAGTACGGTGAGCCGGCGCCGGGGCCGGCGGCGGGCGGGCGGCTGTGGGTGATGCCGGCGCCGCGGACGTGGGCGCTGATCCCGTCCTGGGAGTGGCACCGGGCCGGCGTCGACAACAAGCGGGCGTCGACGATCCTGCGGGCCGTGCGGGTCGCCGCACGGATGGAGGAGGCGGCCCGGATGGAGCCGGCGGCCGCGCAGGCGCGGCTGGAGCTGGTCTCCGGGATCGGCCCGTGGACCTCGGCGGAGACGGTGCAGCGCAGCCACGGGGCGCCGGACGCCGTGACCGTGGGGGATCTGCATCTGCCCGGCATCGTCGGATGGGCGCTGGCCGGGGACCGGGACGCGGACGACGCGATGATGCTGGAGCTGCTGGAGCCGTATGCCGGACAGCGGCACCGGGCGGCCCGGCTGATCCTGCTCAGCGGCCGGACACCGCCGAGACGGGCGCCGCGGATGCCGAAGGGCGACATCGGACGGCTCTGACCGAAGCCGAGGGAGCCGAGGCCCGAGCCGCGGTTTCACAGCCGCAGCCAGGGACGACGGCACGGGGGCGCCGCGCAGGACGCCCCCGGGATGCGTGCGCAGCTGACGGCTACTGGTCGGAGGAGAAGCGCACCGACCCCGCCGGGATACGGGCGTCGCACCACACTCGTGCCCCGTCGCGCAGTTCGTTGTCGGCGCCGACGACCGCGCCGTCGCCGATGACCGTGCCGGTCAGGACGGAGCGCTCGCCCACGCGTGCGCGCGTGCCGATGAGGGAGTCGGTGATGACGGCGCCGGGTTCGATGACGGCGCCCGGCAGGATCGTCGAGCCGAAGACCCGGGCGCCCTCCGCCACGAACGCGCCCTCGCCCACCACCGTGCCGCCCGTGAGCTTGGCGTCGGGCGCGACGCGCGCCGTCGGCAGGACCAGCCGGTCGCCGCAGCGGCCGGGGACGGCGGGCGAGGGGGCGCGGCCGAGCACCAGGTCGGCGGAGCCGCGGACGAAGGCCGCCGGGGTGCCGAGGTCCAGCCAGTACGTGGAGTCGACCATGCCCTGCAGATGGGCTCCGGCGGCGAGCAGGTCGGGGAACGTCTCCCGCTCCACCGAGACCGGGCGGCCCGCCGGGATCGTGTCGATAACCGAGCGGCGGAAGACGTACGCCCCCGCGTTGATCTGGTCGGTGACGATCTCCTCGGGCGTTTGCGGCTTCTCCAGGAAGGCGAGGACGCGGCCCGTCTCGTCCGTCGGGACCAGTCCGTACGCGCGCGGGTCGGTGACCTTGGTCAGGTGCAGCGAGACGTCGGCGCCGGTCTTCTCGTGGGTGTCGACCAGGGCGCGGATGTTCAGGCCGGTCAGGATGTCGCCGTTGAAGATCAGGACCGGTTCGTCGGGCCCGGAGTGCAGACGGGAGGCGACGTTGCGGATGGCGCCGCCGGTGCCGAGGGGCTCCTCCTCGGTCACGTACTCGAGGTGGAGGCCGAGGGACGAGCCGTCGCCGAAGTAGGGCTCGAAGACCTCGGCCAGGTACGACGTGGCGAGGACGATGTGGTCGACGCCCGCCGCTCTCGCTCTCGCCAGCTGGTGGGTGAGGAACGGGACGCCGGCCGCCCGGACCATGGGCTTCGGCGTGTGGACCGTGAGGGGCCGCAGCCGGGTGCCCTTGCCGCCGACCAGGAGGATCGCTTCTGTCACCTGTCGTCTCTGCTTCCTGCCGGGACCGGCCGAACTGTCTTTCGGCCGGCCAGTGTATGCAGATCGTCGTGTGGCGCCTTCGACGGCCGTGCGGTGCTGAGCGGTTCCACCCGGTGTCCCCCGATGGCGTGCACGTGGTCCTCGTGCGCCCCCGTGACCGGCTCCCGCGCGTCGCCCGGGGGCGCGGCCCTCAGCGCCCCTGGTAGCGCGCGGCGGTCGAGCGGGCCGTGCCGAGCTTGCGGTAGAGCTGGGTGCCCGGACAGGCCGTGGCGAAGCCGTCACGGTGGCCGGAGATCACGTTGAGACGTACGTTCTTTCCCTTTCGGTAGAGATTGCCACCACCCGACTTCAGATACGCCTTTCCACGCGGATTGGCACCGTAGAGGCCGAGTTTCCAGGCGGTGAGCCGGGAGATGGCGCGCAGGGCGGCCGCGGGCGGCTTGTGCGAGCCGAAGCTGCCGAGGACGGCGACACCCATGCTGTTGCCGTTGAAGCCGAGGGTGTGGGCGCCGAGGACGGCCTTCGCCACTCCCCCGGCGCGCCCCTCGTAGATGTTTCCGCACTTGTCGACGAGGAAGTTGTAGCCGATGTCGCGCCAGCCCATGCTCTTGACGTGGTAGCGGTAGATACCGCGGATGACGGAGGCGGCCTGCGAGCAGCTGTATCCGTTGCCGGACGAGGTGTGGTGGACGAACGCCACCTTGACCTTCTTCGTGTAGACGAAGCCCTTCTCGCGCAGCTTCTCGTCCGCGCCCCAGCCGCGGCGCGTGATGATACGGGGACGCGGGCCGATGTACGGCTTGGCGCGCTGAGCGCCCGTCAACTCGCTGTCGCCCAGGCCCCGTAGCTCCCGCTCGGTCGCGGCCCGGCTCAGCGCGGGGATCTCGGTGGCGCCGAGCGGCGCGACGTCGGCGTTGGCGGCGGAGGCGGCCAGGGCCTCGGCCGACTCGGCGCCGAGGGCGCCGGTGCGGGGGGCGCCCGCCGGCATGCCGTGCAGCTCGACCGCCGGCCCGCCCTCCCCGCCGGTGTCGTCGCCGGGGTCCACGAGTTCCAGACGCAGCCCCGACGGGAGCGCGGCGGCGGTCGACGCGGCGCGGGTGCGGGGCGCGGACGCCTTCGTCCGGGTTCCGCCCTCGGCCCGGACCCGGACCTCGACCCCGTCCGAGTCCCCCACCCACAGCGGTGCGGTGGAGCCGCGGACGCGGCCCGAGGTGCGCTCGGCGGTGCCGGGGTCGGCCGCGTCGTCGTTGTGGGTCTCGAGGTTCTGCCAGCCGGACCAGACGCCGGAGCGGGTGGCGCGGGTGCGGACCTGGACACGGCCGTGCAGTTCGGTGTCGGGGTTGTCCCAGACGACCCCCACCATCGAGAAGCGCCTGACGTCCCGGCGGGTCAGGCCCAGCTCGCCGGCGGCCGGGGAGGCGATGGCGCGGTCGCGGGCGCGCTGGCCGAGCGGCCGCAGGGGCAGCGACCGGGTGCTGCCGGGGAGGTCGTACCGGGCGGCCGCCGGTACGAATCCCGCGCGGCTCGCCGCGGGGCTCGCGGTCGCCGCGGCGGCGGGCAGGGTCAGCGGGAGAGCGAGGGCGGTCGCGCAGGCGACGCCGACCGAGGAGGCGATCGAAGAGGCGAGAAGTCGACGCATACCCATGATCTTGTACAAAGTCAGACATATCTGTCCATCCGGGAATTGACGGACCGTCGGCTGCCGTTCGCCCGAACCGGTGGCGGCGCCGGGCGGTGCGCGACCGGGCGCCCGCGTACGCTTGCGCGGGTGAACGCCACCGACCGCACCCCTGCCGACCTGCTGAGTTCCGCGCTCGCCACGGACCCCGCGCGCCCCTTGGTGACCTTCTACGACGACGCCACGGGCGAGCGCGTCGAACTGTCCGTGGCCACCTTCGCCAATTGGGTGGCCAAGACCGCCAACCTCCTCCAGGGCGACCTGTCCGCCGCGCCCGGCGACCGGGTGGCGCTGCTGCTGCCCGCGCACTGGCAGACGGCGGTGTGGCTGCTGGCGTGCGCGTCGGTGGGCGCGGTCGCCGACGTCGACGGGGATCCCGCGGCGGCCGACGTCGTGGTGAGCGGTCCGGACACGCTGGACGCGGCGCGGGCCTGCCGGGGCGAGCGGGTCGCCCTCGCGCTGCGGCCGCTGGGCGGGCGGTTCCCGCAACCGCCTTCGGGCTTCGTCGACTACGCCGTGGAAGTGCCGGGCCAGGGAGACCGGTTCGCTCCGTTCGCGCCGGTCGATCCCGACGAGCCGGCGCTCATCGTGGCCGGGCGGGAGTTCAGCGGGGCGGAGGTCGTCGAGCGGGCGGCCGCGGAGGCGACGGGGCTCGGGCTGACGGGACCGGGGGCGCGCATCCTGTCCGGGCTGCCGTACGACACCTGGGACGGGCTGAACGCCGGGCTGTACGGGCCGCTCGCCGTCGGCGGGTCGGTGGTTCTGTGCCGGCACCTGGAGCAGGCGAGCGAGGAGACCGTCGCCGGGCGGGTCGAGAGTGAGCGGGTGTCCGTGGTCCGCCGCTGAGAGTGGGTGGTGACCGTTGTCGGGCGACCGGGGCCTGTGGGGGCTGATCGCGCAGTTCCCCGCGCCCCTGAACGACAAAGCACTGCAGTCACCCGAACGGGTCAGCAACAGCCCGCTTGAGGAGCCCCTCCGAGGCATGGTCGTAGAACCAGCACGTTCATACGCCATGAGGGGTGGAGCGGCACGTGAAAGGGCTGAGACGACCGGTGCGGCCGCGGCGGCGGTGGCTGCGGTACGGCGGGATCGCCGTCGCCGTGCTGGCCGTCGGGGCCGCCGGGGGCGGGTGGGTGCTGTACATGAAGCTGAGCGGCAACATCACCCCCGACGAGGCCGCCGCCCGTGAACTCGCGCGGTACGAGAAGGAGCGGCCCACCTCGCTCGTCAAGGACGCGCAGAACATCCTGGTGATCGGCTCGGACTCGCGCTCCGGGGACGGCAACTCCCGCTACGGGCGCGACTCGGGGACCGAGCGGTCCGACACCACGATCCTGCTGCACCTGTCCAAGGGGCGGCACACCGCGACCGCGATCTCCCTCCCCCGCGACCTGATGGTGGACGTGCCCTCATGCCTGCGCGCCGACGGGAGCCGCTCCGAACCGACCTTCGCGATGTTCAACTACGCCTTCGAGATGGGCGGTTCGGCCTGCACCATCCGGACTCTCGAGAAGCTCACGGACGTCCGCGTCGACCATCACGTCGTCATCGACTTCCACGGCTTCAAGGAGATGGTCGACGCGCTCGACGGCGTCCGGGTCTGCCTGAAGGAGCCGATCGACGACAAGGCCGCCAAGCTGAAGCTGCCCGCGGGACGGGTCACGCTCGACGGCGAGCAGGCCCTCGGCTACGTCCGCGCCCGCAAGACCCTCGGCAACGGCAGCGACACCGACCGGATGGAGCGCCAGCAGCGATTCCTCGGCGCGCTCGTCAACAAGGTGCAGAGCAATGACGTACTGCTGAATCCGGTGAAGCTCTATCCGGTGCTGGACGCCGCCACGTCGTCCCTCACCACCGACCCGGGTCTGGCGAGTCTGCGTGGTTTGTACGAACTCGTGCGCGGACTGCGCGACATCCCCGCGGAACGCGTGCAATTCCTCACGGTTCCGCGCGAGTCGTACGTCTACAACGCGAATCGCGACCAGCTCGTGGAGCCCGAGGCGGAAAAGCTGTTCGAACGACTGCGCACGGACGCGCCACTGGCCGTGAGCAGGTCCGGGCGGGATTCCGATGCGAAGAGTCGCAATTCGACCACGAAGGGCGACGGAAACTCCGCCGGAAAACGGTCCGGCCAGCCCGGAACATCCGTTTCGCCCGCTCCGACGTTCAGCGGGAACACCGCCGCCGAGGACCGCTGCACGTAAAGCGAACACCAAGGCGACGAACAGCCGCCCCAAGAAAGTTCAAGGAAATGGGCGGATTGCCCCCTTGTAGGGACGTGGAATTTGTCACCGACGTCGCTTGGCGTTGAACTGGGCGGATAGTGTGAGCGATCCGGTGCACCCAACCGCGACGTCTTCCTGGGGCCGTGCACTGCGAGACCGTGACCTGAGCGCCTTTGAGGGGGAAGGCGCCGCGTGGCCCAAACGGAGGATTCGGACAACCGTGGACGCGCAAAGCCGTGGGCGGGCGGACAACGTCGACCCCGCAGACCAGTGGGTGCTCAATCCGAACACCGGCGAATACGAACTGCGACTGACCCCTTCCACACCGCGATCGACGGTTCCAGGACCTCGCAGATCCGCTCCTCGCGGAGGCGATGCGGCCCGCTCGCGCACCGCGAGCCCGCAGGCCCCCGGCCGTGACGTACCGCCGCAGCGCCGGCGCCGTGCCCAGCCCGACGAGCCGCTGCCCGGCCGGCGCAGCCGCCGTCCCGCGAAGAAGTCGAAGGCGAAGAAGGCCCTGATGTGGACGGGCGGCAGCATGGCGTTCGTGCTGCTCGCCGCGGCCGGCGGCGCCTACCTCTACATCAAGCACCTCAACGACAACATCACGTCCGTCTCCGACGACGGCGCGAGCACCGGTGGCTTCAGCAAGGGCAAGGCGATCAACATCCTGCTGATCGGCACCGACAAGCGCACCGGCAAGGGCAACACGAAGTACGGCGACTCCGGCAGCGTCGGGCACGCGGACACCACGATCCTGCTGCACGTCTCCAAGGACCGTTCCAACGCGACCGCGTTGAGCATTCCGCGCGACCTGATCACCGACGTCCCGGACTGCCCCACCAAGCAGGAGGACGGCACCGAGAAGGTCATCACGGGGACCAGCGGCGTCCGCTTCAACACGAGCCTCGGCCAGGACGAGCGCACGCCCAGCTGCGTCGCCCGCACCGTCACGGAGCTGACCGGGATCAAGCCGGACAACTTCATGGTCGCCGACTTCAACGCGGTCAAGACGCTGACCACGGCGGTCGGCGGGGTGGACGTATGTCTCGGCAAGGACATCAACGACCCCGACTCGCACCTGAATCTGAAGAAGGGCACGCGGCACATCGAGGGTGAGACGGCCCTCGCCTTCGTCCGCACCCGGCACGCGGTCGGCTTCGGCGGCGACCTGAGCCGGATCACGCTGCAGCAGCAGTTCCTCAGCGCGCTGATGCGCAAGCTGAAGTCGAACGACACGCTCACCAACCCGGCGAAGATGATCAAGGTCGCCGAGGCGGGCACCAAGGCGCTGACCGTCGACTCCAACCTCGACAGCATCGGCAAGCTGAAGGACCTCGGCCTGGAGCTGGGCAAGCTCAACCCGAAGAACCTGACGTTCACCACCGTGCCGGTGGTCGACAACCCGGCCGAGAAGGTGAAGGCGACCGTCGTCCTGAACGATTCGAAGGCCCCGCAGGTCTTCCAGGCCATCAGGAACGACGTCTCCTTCACCGCGGTCAAGCAGCAGAAGAAGAAGGAGGCGGCCGCCGTGGCCGCCCGTCTCAAGGGCAGCAAGTCGGCCGCGTCCGACGTGCGTGTGCGCATCCTCAACGGCGGCGCCGCCGCCGGCAGCGCGCAGGCGGAGCTGGAGTACCTGCAGAACCAGGCGGGCGTGCTGAAGTCCGAGAACGCGGGCAACGCGGACGCGGCGCTCAGCAGGACGACGCTGGAGTACGCCCCGGACCAGGCCGACCAGGCGCGCCGGCTGGCCGCCATCATGGGGCTGTCCGGCGCGGCCCTGAAGCCCGGCAAGAGCGTGACCAACGCGCAGGGCCTGCCGACGATGACGCTGACCCTGGGCAAGGACTTCGAGACCGCGGGCGAACCGCTCACCGCGGCGTCCAAGGCACCGGACGTCGACAAGTCCACGGCGGACAAGGTTCAGTGCGCCAAGTGACCTGAGCGGACAAGGTTCGGGCCGCCAAGTGACCTAACGGGCCTGTCGTGCGTCTAACAGGGCGCATGGCAGGCCCATTTGTCGGCGCAAGGGTGGGGAGGACGGGGGATGACGCGGAGCGATGTGCGCAGAGAAGCGCCTCGACCGGACGTGCGGCGCGATCTCGGCGGCCGGGGGGCGGCGCGGGCCGGGGACGGCGACGGAACGGCCGGCGCGGACAACGGCGGGCACCGGCGGGGGCGGGGACCGCGGCGCAAGCACCGGGTGCTCAGATGGTCCGCGACGACGCTCGCGGTACTGATACTCGGCACGGCCGGCGCCGGATACCTGTACTACCGCCACCTGAACGCCAACATCCAGAAGGGCGAGCGCAGCAGCGGGGACTCCAAGGCCCGCAGGGCCGAGCCCAACGCGGCCGGGCAGACGCCGCTGAACATCCTGCTCATCGGTTCGGACAGCCGGGACTCGGACGAGAACGTGAAGCTGGGCGGCAGCAAGGACAACCGCAACAACCCGCCGCTCGGCGACGTGCAGATGCTCATCCACCTCTCCGCGGACCGCAAGAGCGCCGCGATGGTCAGCATCCCGCGCGACACCCGGGTCGACATCCCCAAGTGCACCGACCCGGACACCGGCCGGACCTACCCGGCGACCAACGACATCATCAACACCTCGCTGGCGCGCGGCGGAGCCGGCTGCACCCTGGCCACCTGGGAGAACCTCACCGGGGTCTACATCGACCACTGGATGACGATCGACTTCGCGGGTGTGGTGCGGATGGCCGACGCCATCGGAGGCGTCGACGTCTGCGTACGGCAGAACGTGTGGGACCACCCGACGGCGGCCGTGCCCGGCGGCTCCGGTCTGAAGATGACGGCCGGCACCAAGAAGATCAAGGGCAAGCAGGCGCTGCAGTGGCTGCGCACCCGGCACGCCTGGGGCAGCGACCCGATGCGGGCCCGCGCGCAGCACATGTACCTCAACTCGATGCTGCGCACGCTGAAGAAGCAGAACGTCTTCACCGACACCGGCCGGCTGACCGACCTCGCCGAGGCGGCCACCAAGTCCCTGAAGGTCTCCGAGGAGATCGGCACCGTGAAGAAGCTCTACGACCTGGGCATGCAGCTCAAGTCGGTGCCCACGGACCGCATCACCTCGCTGACGATGCCGAACGTCGAGGACCCCAGGGACGCCAACCACCTGCTGCCGGACGCCGCCGGCGCCGCGAAGGTGTGGCAGATGCTCCGCGACGACGTGCCCTTCGACAACAAGGGCGGGAAGAAGGCGAAGCCGAAGCAGGAGGCGACGAAGGCCCCTTCGGCGCCGGACGACCGGATCGGCGTCCTGGTGCAGAACGCCACCGGCTCCACCACGCTCGCCCCGGCCCCCGGACGCGCGGGCGCGGTCGCCCAGGAGCTCGTGCAGAAGGGGTTCGCGCGGGCCGCCAAGGACACCACGGCGGGGCTCTCCGAGGACCGGACCGTCGTCCGCTACCCGAGCGCCGATCTGGAGGGCGACGCCCAGCGCGTCGCCAAGTCGCTCGGGATTCCGCTGAGTTCGGTGCGGAAGTCGACGGACGTCTCCGGTGTCACGCTCGTCGTCGGAGCCGACTGGCGCACCGGCACCTCGTACCCGAAGTCCACGCCCAAGGACGACGGCCTGCCGAGCAGCGCCGACTCGATCAACGGCTCGGACAGCACTCAGTGCATGGACGTGTACGCCCCCTACCGCTGGTAGCGGGCGAACTGCCCCGCCGGGCCACAGCTTTCTCCTATCTGCCTGCACAATGATGAGGCGCGCTCGCGTTCGGATGTCGCACGGACGACGCAGGGGCGGCGCGCCCTCTCGCTCGCCCCGTCCGGGGGGACGGGTGACCGGGAGGTTCAACAGCCCGCCGTGGTGCGGGCACAGGGGTGGGAGGGCAGCAGGGTGGCGCGGAGCGGTGTGCGCGAAGAGGGGCCCGCGGCCGGGGACACGATGTCCCTCAGGCCGCGGGGCGAGGAGCAGCCGGACGAGGGGGCCGGGCGCGGGAAGGGCCGTCCGGACGGCGACCGCAGACGCCGCAGACGCCGCGTCCTGCGCTGGTCGGCGTCGGTACTGGCGGTGGTGATACTCGGCACGGCGGGGGCCGGCTATCTCTACTACCAGCACCTCAACGACAACCTGAGGAAGTCCGACCTCAACCTCGGCGACGCGAAGGACAGGGCGCAGCAGCCGAAGGCCAACGCGGCCGGGCAGACCCCGCTGAACATCCTGCTGATCGGCTCCGACGCCCGCGACTCCGCGGAGAACCAGAAGCTCGGCGGCGCGAAGGACACCTTCAACACCGCGCCGCGCGCCGACGTCCAGATGCTGCTGCACCTCTCGGCGGACCGCACCAACATGTCGGTGGTGAGCATGCCCCGCGACACCCTGGTCGACATCCCCAAGTGCACCGATCCGGACACCGGCAAGGTCTACGGGGCGCTCACCTCGACGATCACCAACGACTCCCTCGGCCGCGGCGGCCCCGGCTGCACGGTGGCGACGTGGGAGAAGCTGACGGACATCCACATCGACCACTTCATGATGATCGACTTCGCGGGCGTGGTGTCCATGGCGGACGCCATCGGCGGCGTACCGGTCTGCGTCGACGCCAACATCCACTCCAAGTCCTCCGACGGCCACGGCTCGGGCCTGAAGCTGAAGAAGGGCACCACGTACGTCAAGGGCGTGCAGGCCCTTCAGTGGCTGCGCACGCGGTACGGCTTCGAGGACAACACGGACATCGCCCGGGCCAAGGCCCAGCACCAGTACATGAACGCGATGGTCCGCCAGCTGCGCGAGAACGCCACGCTCGGCAGTCCGAACAAGCTCCGCCGGCTCGCCGAGACGGCCACCAGCGCGCTGACCGTGGACGACGGCCTGGGCAGCGTGGCGAAGCTGTACGACCTGAGCAGGGAGCTCAAGAAGGTCCCCACCCAGCGCATCACCATGACGACGATGCCCTGGCAGTACTCCTCCACCAGCAGCGGCCGCGTGGTGCCCAAGCCGGGCGACGCGGACAAGCTGTTCCGGCTGGTGCGCGAGGACATCGCGCTGGACGGCAAGGACAAGAAGAAGTCCGGCGCCTCCGCGCAGTCGACGGACCCGGCCGCCGCGGACGACCGGATCGCCGTACAGGTGCAGAACGGCACCCGGTCCAGCACGCGGGCCGCGGAGACCGGGCGGGCGCACACGGTGGCCGAGCTGCTCGCCGGCAAGGGGTTCACCGAGGCGCGGGCCGACTCCTCGGCGGTCCCCGGCGAGGAGAAGACGGTGATCCGCTATCCGAGCGCCGACCTGGAGGGCGACGCGCAGCGGGTGGCGAAGGCGCTCGGCGTCCCGGAGTCGGCGGTGGAGAAGTCCACGGACGTCGACGGGGTGACGCTCGTCGTCGGCGCCGACTGGCGCTCCGGTTCGGCGTACAAGGCCGCGAAGGACGACGACAGGACGCCCGACTCCGCGCAGGCCATCAACGGCTCGGACGAGAAGCAGTGCATGCACGTCAACCCGGGCTACACCTGGTAGCCCGGGT
This sequence comes from Streptomyces sp. NPDC057616, assembly GCF_042800575.1. Lineage (NCBI taxonomy): Bacteria > Bacillati > Actinomycetota > Actinomycetes > Kitasatosporales > Streptomycetaceae > Streptomyces > Streptomyces sp. NPDC057616. The sequence goes on along the minus strand of NZ_JBHVGU010000053.1, from coordinate 18,840 downwards.
CGGCAGGGGAGTCGGCCCACCTCCCCCGGTGCTCAGCTGGAGGCGAGCACCGCGGGGCGGCGGGAGGCGATGACCTTCTTCGCCAGGGACTTGGGGCTGGTCAAAAAGCCCCAGCCCCAGGACATGTGCATGGTGGCGAGCGCCAGCGGGATCTGCAGGCGCGCCTTCAGCGGCAGGCCCTTGCCCGCCGGGAGGGAGCCGAGCACGATCGCCGCGAGGTAGCCGCCGGGGATCACGAAGCCCCACGGGGTCAGCGCCGCGCCGACCACGAGACCGGCCGCGATCGCGCAGACCGCCGTCGGCGGCGCGAGGTAGCGCAGGTTGATGGAGCCCTCGTGGTAGCGGGCGACGACGTGCCGCCAGCGGCCGTAGTCCTTGTACTGCTTGGCCAGTGCCTTCACGCTCGGCCGCGGCCGGTAGGAGACCTTCAGCTCCGGCGAGAACCAGATCAGGCCGCCCGCCTCGCGTATGCGGAAGTTCAGCTCCCAGTCCTGGGCGCGGATGAACTCCTCGTTGTAGCCGCCCTGCTGCTCCAGCGCCTCGCGCCGGAACACCCCGAGGTAGACGGTCTCGGCCTCGCAGGCGGCTCCGCCCGTGTGGAAGACGGCGTTGCCGACCCCGATCTTCGAGGTCATGGCGGCGGCGACGGCGTGCTCCCAGTCGTTCTCGCCCTCGGCGTGCATGATGCCGCCGACGTTCTGCGCGCCGGTCTCCTCCAGGAGCCGTACGGCGGTCTCGATGTAGTTCGGGGAGAGCATGCCGTGGCCGTCGACGCGGACGACGATCGGGTGCCGGGAGGCCTTGATCGCGGCGTTCAGGGCGGCCGGGGTGCGCCCGGTCGGGTTCGGGACGGTGTGGACGCGCGGGTCGTCGCGGACGAGCTCGGCGGCGATCTCGTCCGTACGGTCCGTGGACGGACCGAGGGCGATCACGACCTCCATCTCGCCGGCGTACTCCTGCGCGAGGATCGCTTGGACTGCTCCGCGCAGATGCCGCTCCTCGTTGAGGACGGGCATGATCACAGACACGGCGGGGAGCTGCACGTCGGGGTTGGCGTTCATCGCCCGTTACGTTACCGCGAATGGGGGACACCTTTGCGCCCCGCCGGGGCGGTGGCCCGGGCCACAGATCGTATGGGCCTACGGTGCTCACGATCCCACGTACGGCCGACGCCGGAGGTGTCCCCCTTGCCCACGCAGCCTCGGTCCGCCGCGCCCGCCCGCCCGCAGCGCGGCACCCAGCCGCCCCGCACGCCGCAGCAGCGCGGGCCCCGGCCCCCCGTACGGCGGAAGAAGCCGCGCTGGGCCATGCGGGCGGCGACGACCCTGTCCGTGGTGGTCCTCGCCTCGGCCGGGATCGGGCACGCGGTCGTCACCAGCCTCGACGCGGACATCGCGCGCGTCGACCCGTTCAAGGACATGAAGAACCGCCCGCGGGCCGGCCACGGCATGAACGTCCTGCTGGTCGGGACCGACGGCCGCGACCGGATCAGCGCCGAGGAGCGGCGCCGGTACCACCTGGGCGGAGCCCCCTGCCACTGCACGGACACGATCATGATCGTGCACATCTCGGAGGACCGGGAGCGGGCGAGCGTGGTGAGCCTGCCGCGCGACTCGTACGCCATGACGCCCGCCCGCGTCGACGCGCAGACGGGCAGGCGGATCCCCGCCCACCCCATCAAGATCAACGCGGCGTACGCGGAGGGCGGCCCGAACCTCACCGTCCAGACCGTCGAGGACATGACACACGTGAAGATCGACCACTACCTGGAGGTCGACTTCACCAGCTTCATGCGGACCGTGGACGTGCTCGGCGGGGTGCAGATCTGCACGGCCACCCCCCTGAAGGACTCCTACACCGGACTCGACCTGCCCGCCGGAACGCACAGGCTCACGGGCGGCCAGGCCCTGCAGTACGTCCGCGCCCGCCATGTCGACGGGGCCTCCGACCTCGGCCGGATGAAGCGCCAGCAGCGCTTCCTGGCGGCGCTGGTCGACCGGGCCACCTCCTCCGGCATCCTGCTGAACCCGATGAAGTTCCGGGACGTGACGCGGGCGGTGCTGGGGTCGGTGCGCGCGGACAAGGGCTTCGGCACGGACGAGCTGCTCGACCTCGGGCGCGCGATGCGCAACTTCTCCCCCTCCTCCTCCGAGTTCACGACCGTGCCCATCGGGCAGATGAAGTTCGTCGTGAAGGGCATCGGCGAGACGCTCAAGTGGGACACCGCCAAGGCCGACCGCCTCTTCACGTCCGTGCGCGACGACAAGCCGCTGGCGGTGGCGTCCGCGCAGCCCACGACCGTGGCGGTCGAGGTGGCCCCGCAGCAGATCCGGGTCCAGGTCGAGAACGGCACGGCCACCGAGGGGCTCGGCGGGCGCGTCGACGCGGCGCTGGCGGCGACCGGCTTCCGCACGACCCGGGCACCGGTGAACGCGGACGACCGCACCCTGCGGCGGACGGTCGTCGCCTACGACCCCGGCTGGGACCGCTCGGCGAAGTCGCTGGCCGCCGCGCTGCCCGGCAGCGAGCTCAAGCCGGTGAAGGGGCTCGGCCCGACGCTGAAGGTGATCGCCGGCGCCGACTTCAAGCAGGTACGGCAGGTGCACGCGGAGGCCGCGTCCCCCGGGTCGGCCGGGGTGATGACGGGAGACCAGGTGTCGTGCTCGTGATGCCGCCGAGCGGGACGGCAGTGCCCTGAAGGGGCGCGCGGAACCGCGCGACCGGCCACGACGGCACCGCGGACGACCGACGGACCTCGTCCGGCCCGGGCAGCGGAGCGCTCAGTCGTCCAGGCCCTCGGCCGCCCGCTTCTCCCTGAGTTCCATGATCGCGCGCCGTCTCGCCAGCCGGTGGGTGCGGCGGATCTGGGCCTCCTGGTAGCGGCGCCGGTCCTTCTCCGTCTCCGGGCAGACCGGCGGCACCGGGCGCGGCTTGCCGTCGGCGTCCACGGCGGCGAAGACGAGATAGGCGGAGCCGACCTGGGTGGGCGGGGTGGACTCGTTCCAGCGCTCCGCCAGGACCCGCACGCCGACCTCCATGGAGGTGCGGCCGGTCCAGTTGACCTGGGCCTTCACATGGACGAGGTCCCCCACCCGGACCGGCTCCAGGAACGCCATCTCGTCCATGGAGGCGGTGACCGCGGGTCCGCCGCTGTGCCGGCCGGCCACCGCGCCCGCCGCGTCGTCGACCAGCTTCATGATCACGCCGCCGTGCACCGTGCCCAGAAGGTTCGTGTCGTTGTGGGTCATGATGTGGCTGAGCGTGGTCCGGGACGCCGAAGTGGGCTTGCCCGGGATCTCCGGAGTGTCCGCTTCCACGGCGGGGGCCTGGTCTGTCATGGCCTCCACCTTATGCCGAGGCGACACCTGCGGACTTTGTGTTGGGTTCGCAACAGCCGTGCCCTGATTTTCCTACGACCCTTGTAAAGGACCAGGCCGCTCCCTGCACACTGGGGCCCATGAACGATTGGCCCGAGGCATGGTCCGACGACAACCGCAACCGGTACGGACGCGGCAGCGCGAGCGCACAGCCTGACGGTGCGCGGGCGATGCGGCAGGTCCGCCGGCCCGCCTCGGGCGCGTACGGGGGCCCCGGCCCCTCCGCACCGCCCTACGGCGGGCGCGTCCCCCAGCAGCCGACGTACGTCGACGGCGACGGACACGACGACTACGACAGCGGCTACAACACCGGCCACGTCTACGGCGGCGGTCCGGGCGGCCCCGGCGACCAGGGCGGCTACCGGCCGCGGCCGAACTGGCGGCGCCGTATCAAGTGGACCGCGATCACCCTGGTGACGGTGCTGGTCGTGACGTCGGTCGCCACGTACTTCTGGGCCGACTCCAAGCTGCACCGCGACGTCGACCTGTCCAAGGTCATCGACCGTCCGTCGTCCGGCGACGGCACCAACTACCTGATCGTCGGCTCCGACAGCCGCGCCGGGCTGTCCAGCGAGCAGAAGAAGCAGCTGCACACCGGTTCCGCGGAGGGCAAGCGGACCGACTCGATGATGATCCTGCACGTCGGCGACAACGGCGACACCCTGATCTCGCTGCCCCGCGACTCGAATGTGACGATCCCCTCGTACAAGGGATCGACCTCGGGCAAGACCTACCCGAACACGGGCCGGCAGACGAAGCTGAACGCCGCGTACGCCGAGGACGGGCCGACGCTGCTGGTCCGCACGGTCGAGTACAACATGGGCCTGCACATCGACCACTACGTCGAGATCGGCTTCGCCGGCTTCGCCAACATCGTGGACGCGGTCGGCGGCGTGACCATCGACATCGACAAGGGCTTCAAGGACAAGTACTCGGGCGCCGACTTCAAGGCCGGCAAGCAGACCCTCAACGGCGACCAGGCCCTGGCCTTCGTCCGCACCCGGCACGCCTTCGCCGCCTCCGACCTGCAGCGCACCAAGAACCAGCAGAAGTTCCTCTCCGCGCTGGCGCACCAGGTGGCGACGCCCTCGACGGTGCTGAACCCGTTCAAGTTCTACCCGACGATGGGCGCGGGCCTGGACTCCCTCACCGTCGACAAGGACATGAGCCTGTGGGACCTGGCCTCGATGTTCTGGGCCATGAAGGGCGTCAGTGGCGGTGACGGCACGTCGATGAACATGCCGATCTCCGGGTCCACCGGCGGCAACCTCGTCTGGGACAAGGTGAAGGTCAAGACGCTGGTGAACGAACTGAACAACGACCAGAAGGTCACGGTCTCGAGTGAGTGACGGCAGCAACGGCAGCAGACCGCCCTTCGGGGCGGTTCTGTGCGATGTGGACAACGTGATCCGGTCCTTCGACTCCTCCCGCCTGCAGGCGCTGGAGCGCGTCGCGGGGATCGCCGAGGGCACCACGCAGAAGGTGGCGTTCGCGCGGGAGACGGTGGAGCCGCTGCTGCTGGGCGAGATCACCTCGCAGGAGTGGGCCGAGGCCATCGCGGAGGGCCTCGGCGGGCTCGTGGCGGAGTCGCAGGTGGCGTACGAACTGGCACTCGCCCTGATCGAGTCGCCGTTCCACGCGGACGAGGAGGTCGTGGCACTGCTGCGCCGCGCCCGTGTCCGGGTGCCGCTGGTCCTCGTCTCCAACGCGGCCCTGGAGCTGGAGTCCGACCTCGACTCCATGGGGCTGAACGACCTCGCCGACCATGTCGTCAACAGCGCCCGCGTGGGTCTCGCCAAGCCGGACCCACGCATCTACCGCCTGGCCGCGGAGCTGGCGGGCACGCCCCCCGAGCGCTGTCTGTTCGTCGACGACGGCGAGGAGAACGTCGCGGCGGCCGCCGCCCTCGGCATGCGGGCCGTGCACTTCCGCGAACCGGCCGACCTGGAACGGGCGCTGGAACCGCTCTTCGCCTGAGCGCCGGTCCGCGGACGCGCGGTCCGGTGAGGCTCACATCGTGGCGCCCGCCATCGCACGGCACATCTCGGCGCAGCGGCGACACGCCTCGGCGCAGCGCATCATCTGCGGGTCGTCCGGCATGGACATACACGCCTCGGCGCACATGTCGCACGCCTTGGCGCACAGCGCGCACATCTCGGAGGACATCGGCGAGCGGCGCATCATCATGTCCGCGCACATGCGGGTCGTCTCGGAGCAGTCGATGAGCGCGCGCATGATCTGCATCTGGGCCTGACCGCCCATGCTCTGCATGCAGGAGCTCATGGTCTCCTCGCACATGCTGTGGCACGTCATGCAGGCCTCGACGCAGTCCTGCATCTCCTTGCTCATGGCGCTCATGGGTCCGGTCTGGGTCATGACTCCTCCAGGGAGGAAGGGGGCCCGGGGCGGGTCCCGTGCCCTTCCGTCCTACGCCCGCCCGAGACCGGGCGCCATCGGGCGGACCCGAACAATCCGCTACGAATTGGCCGTCACCGAAGCGACAAAAGCCCCCGGAATCCCTCCGGGGGCCGAGCCGTCGCCGGAGCCGGCCGGCTCCGGAACGCGGGTTACGGCAGGTTGCGCGCCATGACGATGCGCTGGACCTGGTTGGTGCCCTCGTAGATCTGCGTGATCTTGGCGTCGCGCATCATGCGCTCGACCGGGTAGTCACGGGTGTAGCCGTAGCCGCCGAGGAGCTGGACGGCGTCGGTGGTGACCTCCATGGCCACGTCCGAGGCGAAGCACTTGGCGGCCGCGCCCTGGAAGGTGAGGTCCTTGTCGCCGCGCTCGGAGGCGGCCGCGGCCTGGTAGGTCAGGGCGCGGGCGGCCGAGATCTTCATGGCCATGTCGGCGAGCATGAACTGGATGCCCTGGAAGTCGGCGATCGGCTTGCCGAACTGCTTGCGCTCCTGGACGTAGCCCTTGGCGTAGTCGAGGGCGCCCTGGGCGACGCCGAGGGCCTGGGCGGCGATGGTGATGCGGGTGTGGTCCAGCGTCTTCATCGCCGTGGCGAAGCCCGTGCCCTCCTCGCCGATCATGCGGTCGGCCGGGATGCGGACGTTGTCGAAGTAGACCTCGCGGGTCGGGGAGCCCTTGATGCCGAGCTTCTTCTCCGGGGCACCGAAGGAGACGCCCTCGTCGGACTTCTCCACGACGAAGGCGGAGATGCCCTTGGAGCGCTTGGTGGGGTCGGTCACCGCCATGACCGTGTAGTAGTCGCTGACGCCGGCGTTGGTGATCCAGCGCTTCACGCCGTTGAGGATCCAGTGGTCGCCGTCGCGTACGGCCTTCGTCTTCATGCCGGCCGCGTCCGAGCCGGCGTCCGGCTCGGAGAGGCAGTAGGAGAACATGCCCTCGCCCTTGGCGAGCGGGGTCATGTAGCGCTTCTTCAGGTCCTCGGAGCCGGAGAGGATGACCGGCAGCGAGCCCAGCTTGTTCACGGCCGGGATCAGGGACGAGGAGACGCACACGCGCGCCACCTCCTCGATCACGATCACGGTGGCGAGGGCGTCGGCGCCCGCGCCGCCGTACTCCTCCGGCACGTGCACGGCGTGCAGGTCGTTGGCGACGAGCGCGTCGAGCGCCTCCTGCGGGAAGCGGGCCTCCTCGTCCACCGCGGCCGCGAACGGCGCGATCTTCGCCTCGGCCAGTGAACGGATCGCGTCGCGGAGCATGTCGTGCTCCTCGGACGGGCGGTACAGGTCGAAGTCAGCCGATCCGGCCAAGGTCTCTCACGCTCCAAGGACGCTTGATGACGAACGGTGGTGATGGCGCTAATTACCGTTAAGTAACTCAAATTTTAGGGGGCGGCTCACGGGAGTGATACGTGAGCTTGGCGACAGCGGGAAAAGTGCCCGCCGAAAGGCCGCGGCACGCCCCGGATATGCTCGGGCACCGCAGCGAACGCCGTCCCCTACTGGAGCATCCATGAGCCTCAAGATCACCGTGATCGGCACCGGCTACCTCGGCGCCACGCACGCCGCGGCCATGGCCGAGCTGGGCTTCGAGGTGCTCGCCCTGGACATCGTCCCGGAGAAGATCGAGAAGCTCGAGCGGGCCGAGGCGCCGATGTTCGAGCCGGGCCTGGAGGACCTGCTGCGCAAGCACGTCGCCGGCTTCGAGGGCTCCAGCGGGCGGCTGCGCTTCACCCAGGACTGGGCGGAGGTCGGCGCCTTCGGCGACGTGCACTTCGTCTGCGTGAACACCCCGCAGAAGCACGGCGAGTACGCCTGCGACATGTCCTACGTCGACGCCGCGATCGCCTCGCTCGCCCCGCACCTGGCCGGCCCGGCCCTGGTCGTCGGCAAGTCCACCGTGCCGGTGGGCTCCGCGGACCGGCTCGCCGGCTACCTCGCCGAGCACGCGCCGGCCGGGCAGGACGCCGAGCTGGCCTGGAACCCGGAGTTCCTGCGCGAGGGCTTCGCCGTCGACGACACCCTGCACCCGGACCGGATCGTGGTCGGCGTGCGCAGCGAGCGGGCGGAGAAGCTGCTGCGCGAGGTGTACGCGACGCCACTGTCCGAGGGGACGCCGTTCGTCGTCACCGACTTCCCGACCGCGGAGCTGGTGAAGACCTCGGCGAACTCCTTCCTCGCCACCAAGATCTCCTTCATCAACGCGATGGCGGAGATGTGCGAGGCCTCCGGCGGCGACGTGGCCAAGCTCGCCGAGGCGATCGGCCACGACGACCGGATCGGCAAGAAGTTCCTGCGGGCCGGCATCGGTTTCGGCGGCGGCTGCCTGCCCAAGGACATCCGGGCCTTCATGGCGCGCGCCGGTGAGCTCGGCGCCGACCAGGCGCTGACCTTCCTGCGCGAGATCGACTCGATCAACATGCGCCAGCGCGGGCAGATGGTGGAGCTCGCGCGCGAGGCGCTGGGCGGCGGGTCCTTCCTGGGCAAGCGGGTCGCGGTGCTCGGCGCCACCTTCAAGCCCGACTCCGACGACGTACGCGACTCCCCCGCCCTGAACGTCGCCGGGCAGATCCACCTCCAGGGCGGCCAGGTGACCGTCTACGACCCCAAGGGCATGGACAACGCCCGCCGGGTCTTCCCCACGCTCGGCTACGCCGACTCCGCCGTGGAGGCGGTGCGCGGCGCCGACGTGGTGCTGCATCTGACCGAGTGGCGGGAGTTCCGCGAGCTGGACCCGGCGGCGCTCGGCGCGGTCGCGGCGGACCGGGTGATCCTGGACGGGCGCAACGCCCTCGACCCGGAGCTGTGGCGCAAGGCCGGCTGGACCTACCGCGCGATGGGCCGCCCCACGGCCTGACCCCCTGCGCAGGACGACACCGGTTCGGCCGAGGCTCAGTCGGCCGAACCGGCGTCTCGTTGCATTCTGCACCACCGGCCCGTGAGCCTGCGGGGGAACTACTTCGCCCGGTAGCGGCGCATCTTCGCGCGCGCCCCGCACACCTGCATCGAGCACCAGCGGCCGCGGCCCGCCGGGCTGCGGTCGTAGTACGCCCAGTGGCAGGTGACGGCCTCGCACGCCTTCAGCCGGGCCCAGGTGCCCTCGACCAGCGCGCCCGCCACCGCGGCCGCGACGCGGGAGAGCAGGGGACCGCGGTCCGCGGGGGCCAGGGCGGCGGTTCCGTCCCGCTCGTCGACCGTCACCACCAGGGGCGCCCGGGCCAGCAGCTCCCCCAGCGGGGTCACCGCGCGGTGCGGCGGGTGGCCGGCGTGTGCGAGCAGGGCCGCCCGCAGTGACTCGCGCAGCTCGCGGGCCTCCTCCACCTCGCCCGCGCCGAGACCGAACGGCGCCCGCCCCTGGGCCGTGTCCAGGGCGTCGCTGCCCGACTCCAGGTCCACCGTGTTCACCAGGGACTCGACCAGAGCCAGCCCCCCGGGGGCGGCCGATCTCTCATTCATGGTTGCGACGTTACCTCCAATGCGGGAGCATACAGTAACCGTTACCGGTTACCCGCCTCTATGGGTAACCGGAGACCAGGCAACCCGACTTCGAGGACTCGAGGAGGAGTCATGGCTCTCGCCGAGCTGGGCGTCGTCGTACTGGACTGTCCCGACCCGGGCGCGCTGGCCGCCTTCTACGCCGAGGTGCTGGGCGGCACCGTGGAGGGCGAAGGAGAGTGGGTGGACCTGAAGGTGCCCGGCGGACAGGCGCTGGCCTTCCAGGCCGCCCCCGGGTTCGAGGCGCCGCGCTGGCCCGCGCCCGACCGCTCGCAGCAGTTCCATCTGGACCTGACCGTGAAGGACCTGGACGCGGCCGAGGCGGGCGTGCTGGCGCTCGGCGCGCGGCCGCTGGACGCCGCCGACCACTCGCGCACCTGGCGTGTGTACGCCGACCCGGCCGGGCACCCGTTCTGTCTCTGCGCCTGCTGACCCCGGAGGACCCCATGCCCGTGGCTCGTTTCCGCTCCGTCGTCCTCGACTGCCCAGACCCGCGCGCGCTCGCCGAGTTCTACGCGGCGGTCGTGGGCGGCACGCCCGAGCAGGACGACCCCGACTGGGTCGTGCTGCACGTCCCGGACGGCCCCCGGCTCGCCTTCCAGCGCGCGGAGGGCCTCACGCCCCCCGAGTGGCCGCGCGCCGACCGCAACTCCCAGCAGTTCCATCTCGACTTCGATGCCGGGTCGACGTGGGAGGAGATGGACGCCGCGCACGAGAAGGTGCTGGCGCTGGGGGCCCGCCCGCTGGACCTGGAGGACCGCGAGAAGAAGGACTTCATGGTCTACGCCGACCCGGCCGGGCATCCCTTCTGCCTCTGCCGGATCGAGCAGCCGTAACCCGCCGGCCGACGCCGGGTCAGCCGTCGAGGTCCGCGATCTTCGCGGTCGACGGCTCCCGGCGCTGCTGCGCCGCACGCGCGGTGAAGTCGGCACTGCGCAGCACCCGCTGGACGTTCCCCCAGGTCAGCAGGGCGATGTCGGACTCCGGCCAGCCGCGGCGCAGCAGCTCGGCGATGAGGTGCGGATAGCGCGAGGGCTCACCGAGGTCCTGCGGGTGCGTCGTGCCGGCGTCGTACGTGCCGGACAGGCCGACGCACTCCGCTCCCGCCACCGCCCGCACATGGTCGAGGTGGTCGGCCACCGCCCGGACCGAGGGGCCCGTCTGCTCCGGCGTGAGCGGCACCATGCACAGGCCCTTGGCGGCGCCCAGCCCGGCGAGCAGGTCGTCGGGAAGGTTGGCCGGGTGGGGGCGCAGGGCGCGGGCGGCGGAGCGGGTGAACAGCACCGGCGCCCGGGAGACCCGCAGCACGCGCATGACGGTGTCCGCGGAGGCGCCGGAGAGGTCGGCGAGGACGCCGAGCCGGTTCATCTCGCGCACCACCTCCTCACCGAACCGGGTGAGGCCGGTCTCGCCCGCCCACGACACCCCGGACAGGGTGAGCACGCGCAGGCCCAGCGTGTGCAGGGCGCGCAGGATGCCCAGGGAGTCGCCGAGGGCGGCGGCCCCCGCCGGGCCGTGCAGCACGGCGATCCGGCCGCACAGGCGGGCGTCGGTGGCCTGCCCCGCGGTGTGCACCAGGCGCAGGCCCTCGGGATGGGTCCGTACGACGGTGTTCACCAGGTCCAGCTGCTCCAGCGTCGCGCCGACGGCCCGGTCCCCGACGATGCCCTCGGGCAGGTGCAGCGACCAGAACAGCGCGCCGACATGGCCCTGGCGCAGCCGCGGCACGTCCGTGTCGACGGAGCTCTCGCCGAGCTCCAGGTCGTACCAGGGCAGGCGCCTGAGCGCCCACGGCAGTCCGCTGTAGCCGTCGGCGACGGGGTGCGCGGCGAGGATGGCGCGGGCCCGCTCCAGATCGGCGGGATCCGCCTCGGAGACGGACACCTGGGAGTCGTCGTCCTCGAAGGGATCCGGCAGTGCGTCGAGTCCGCTGGTGCCCTGCAGTTCGTCCTGAAGATCTGCCATGGCGCGCTCCGTACGTGGTGTTCGTCCCGCAGGGGGTACGGCCACCGTCGCACGGGAGCGCGCCGGGCTTCCTGATGAGCGGAGCCGTTCGGGGGTACGGGGGCGGGACGGCCGCCCCCGTACCCGCCGTGGCTCAGCCGTCCAGGGACTCGATGGTCGCGTTCGACGGCGCCCGGGTCGCCCGCAGGTCGCGGGCCACGTCCTCGGCCGCGCCCAGCACCCGCACCGAGTTCTGCCAGGTCACCTTGGCCAGGTCCGCCTTCGACCAGCCGCGGTCCAGCAGCTCCGCGATCAGGTTCGGATAGCCGGAGACGTCGTTCAGGCCGTCGGGCGTGAACGCCGTGCCGTCGTAGTCGCCGCCGATGCCGAGGTGGTCGACGCCGGCGACCTCGCGCATGTGGTCCAGGTGGTCGGCGACCGTGGACACCGTGGCGACCGGGCGCGGGGTGCGCTCCTCGAAGGCGCGGTGGAGCTTCATCGCCTCCTCGCTGGTGTCCAGGTGGTGGAAGCCGTGGGCGCGCAGGTTCTCGTCGGCCGCGGCCGTCCAGTCCACGGCGGCCTGCAGCACGAACTTCGGCACGAAGGTCACCATCGCCACGCCGCCGTTGCCGGGCAGGCGCTCCAGGACGTCGTCCGGGATGTTGCGGGGATGGTCGCAGACGGCCCTCGACGAGGAGTGGGAGAAGATCACCGGCGCGGTCGAGGCGTCCAGCGCGTCGCGCATCGTCGTCGCCGCCACGTGCGAGAGGTCGACGAGCATGCCGAGCCGGTTCATCTCCCGCACGACCTCGCGGCCGAACGCGGACAGGCCGCCGACGTTCGGCTCGTCGGTCGCCGAGTCCGCCCAGGGGTTGTTGTCGTTGTGCGTGAGCGTCATGTAGCGCACGCCCAGCTCGTACAGACCGCGCAGTGTGCCCAGCGAGCAGTCGATGGAGTGGCCGCCCTCCGCGCCCATGAGGGAGGCGATACGGCCCTCCCCGCGCGCCGCCTCCATGTCCGCGGCCGTCAGCGCGGGCGCCAGGTCCGCCGGGTAGCGCGCCAGCAACTGCCGTACGCAGTCGATCTGTTCGAGCGTCGCGGTCACCGCGTCCGGCAGGTCGGAGCGGACGTACACCGACCAGTACTGCGCACCGACACCGCCCTCGCGCAGGCGCGGGATGTCGGTGTGCAGATGCGCGTTCTGCGCCACGGCGATGTCACGGGCGTCGAGGTCGTACCCGTCCTTGCGCAGCGCCCAGGGCAGATCGTTGTGCCCGTCGACGACCGGAAACTCGCGCAGCAGCGAGCGGGCTTCCTCCAGGGAGGTCATCCGCGTCACTTCCCCGAACCGAAGCCGAAGCCGCCCGCGCCCTCGACCTTGGTGCGCAGGCGTTTGCCCTTCTCGGTGGCCTGGTCGTTCAGTTCCTGCTGGAACTCGCGCATCCGGGCGAGCAGGTCCTCGTCGTGCGCGGCGAGGATGCGGGCCGCGAGCAGGCCGGCGTTGCGGGCGCCGGCGACGGAGACGGTCGCGACGGGCACGCCGGCCGGCATCTGCACGATGGAGAGCAGGGAGTCCATGCCGTCGAGGTACTTCAGCGGCACGGGGACGCCGATGACCGGCAGCGGGGTCACGGAGGCGAGCATGCCCGGCAGGTGGGCGGCGCCGCCCGCTCCCGCGATGATCACCTTCAGGCCCCGCTCGGCGGCCTGCTCGCCGTAGGAGATCATCTCCCGCGGCATGCGGTGCGCGGAGACGACGTCGACCTCGTAGTCGATCTCGAACTCGTCGAGGGCCTGGGCGGCGGCCTCCATGACGGGCCAGTCGGAGTCCGACCCCATGACGATGCCAACAACAGGGCTCATTCGGTGATCGTGCCTCTCAGGTAGCCGGCGGCGTGCCGTGCGCGCTCGAGGACGTCGTCCAGGTCCTCGCCGTAGGTGTTGACGTGGCCCACCTTGCGGCCGGGCTTCACGTCCTTGCCGTACATGTGGATCTTCAGCTGCGGATCGCGGGCCATGCAGTGCAGGTACGCGGAGTACATGTCCGGGTAGTCGCCGCCGAGGACGTTGACCATGACCGTCCACTTCGCGCGCGGCCGCGGGTCGCCGAGCGGGAGGTCGAGGACGGCGCGGACATGGTTGGCGAACTGGGAGGTGATCGCGCCGTCCTGGCTCCAGTGGCCGGAATTGTGGGGGCGCATCGCCAGCTCGTTGACGAGGATGCGGCCGTCGCGGGTCTGGAACAGCTCGACGGCGAGGTGGCCGACGACGCCGAGTTCCTTCGCGATGGTCAGCGCCATCTCCTCGGCCGCGAGCGCGAGGGACTCCGCCAGGTCGGGGGCGGGCGCGACGACCGTGTCGCAGACGCCGTTGACCTGCTGGGACTCCACGACCGGGTAGGCGACGGCCTGGCCGTGCGGGGACCGTACGACGTTCGCCGCGAGCTCTCGGACGTAGTCGACCTTCTCCTCGGCGAGGACCGGGACGCCGGCGCGGAAGGGGTCCGCGGCCTCCTCGGCGGAGTCGACGACCCACACGCCCTTGCCGTCGTAGCCGCCGCGGACCGTCTTGAGCACGACGGGGAAGCCGTCGCCCTCGGCCGCGAACGCCGCGACGTCGTCCGGGTCGCTCACGATCCGGTGCCGCGGGCAGGGAATGCCCAGGGCGTCGAGCTTCGCGCGCATCACCCCCTTGTCCTGGGCGTGCACGAGCGCGTCCGGGCCGGGGCGCACGGGGATGCCGTCCGCCTCCAGGGCCCGCAGATGCTCGGTGGGTACGTGTTCGTGATCGAAGGTGATCACGTCGCAGCCCTTCGCGAACTCGCGCAGCGTGTCGAGATCGCGGTAGTCGCCGACGACGACATCACCGACGACCTGCGCCGCGGAATCCTGAGGGGTGTCACTGAGGAGCTTGAACCTGATGCCGAGCGGGATGCCTGCCTCGTGTGTCATACGAGCGAGCTGGCCTCCGCCGACCATGCCGACTACCGGGAACGTCACGCACCTAGAGTATCGGCCGTGTCGGCGCGACCTGTTTCCGGCCGTTTTCTGACGCTCTTACCGGGCTCTTCCCGGACGTTTCCCCCTCTTCCCGCCTTCTTTCCAACCTGTTTCCGACCTGTGAGCGCATCCACAGGAGTTTATGAAGGGCGGTGGTTAGCATGGCTGGGTTGACGAAAACGACCACGAACCGACCGGACGGGGGCCTTCAGGACCATGGGACAGGGTTCCTCAGGGCTGCGAAGGCTCGCACATGAGATCGCCAAATTCGGTGCGGTGGGTGCGCTCGGCACGGTCGTGAACTTCGGCGTCTCCAACCTGCTGTGGCATCTGACCAGCCTGCAGGCGGTGCGCGCGAACGTGATCGCCACGGTCGTCGCGATCTGCGTCAACTACCTGGGCTTCCGCTACTTCACCTACCGCGACCGCGACAAGAGCGCCCGGACCAAGGAACTCACGCTGTTCCTGGCCTTCAGCGTGGTCGGCCTGGTCATCGAGAACGGCGTCCTGTACGCCGCGATCTACGGCTTCGGCTGGGACAGCTCGCTGCAGCGCAACATCTTCAAGGTCGTCGGCATCGGGCTCGGCACGCTGTTCCGCTTCTGGTCCTACCGCACCTGGGTCTTCCGGGCCCTGCCGGCCCGTGAGGCCGTCGCGGACGCGGAGTCGTTCCTGGAGGAGGCCGACACCGCGGCGGCCACCGCCACCGGTCCCGAGGCCAAGATCACCCGCCCGAAGCCGAAGCAGCGCGTCAGCTGAGACCGCCCGGTGCGTCCTACCTGACCGTCGGCTCCGTGTCCGTCGTCGGGCGCTTCAAGGGGGGCGTGCGGGAGAGGAACAGGCCGAACACCGGGGGCTGGGTCTGGAGCATCTCCAGGCGGCCGCCGTCGGCCTCCGCGAGGTCGCGCGCCACGGCGAGGCCGATGCCCGTCGAGTTCCGTCCGCTGATCGTGCGCTCGAAGATCCGCGCGCCCAGGTCGGCCGGGACGCCGGGCCCCTCGTCGGTCACCTCGACGACCGCCTGGTTGCCGGTGACGCGGGTGCGCAGCGCGACCGTGCCGCCGCCGTGCATGAGGGAGTTCTCGATCAGCGCCGCCAGCACCTGGGCGACGGCGCCCGGGGTGCCGACCGCCTGGAGGTGCCGCTTGCCGGAGCTGACGATCGCCCGGCCGGCGCTGCGGTACGCGGGGCGCCACTCGGCGAGCTGCTGCTGGATGACCTCGTCGAGGTCGAAGGTGACGGCGTTGCCGGTACGCGGGTCGCGGGAGTTCGTCAGCAGCCGCTCCACCACGTCCGTCAGCCGCTCCACCTGGGTGAGCGCGACGTTGGCCTCCTCCTTCACCGTGTCCGGGTCGTCGGTCAGGGTGATCTCCTCCAGCCGCATCGACAGCGCGGTCAGCGGTGTGCGCAGCTGGTGGGAGGCGTCGGCGGCCAGGCGCCGCTCGGCGGTGAGCATACGGGCGATGCGCTCGGCGGAGCCGTCCAGCACGTCGGCGACCCGGTCCAGCTCGGGGACGCCGTAGCGCTTGTGCCGCGGGCGCGGGTCGCCGGAGCCGAGGCGCTCCGCGGTCTCGGCGAGGTCGGTGAGCGGGGAGGCGAGCCGGTTGGCCTGGCGGATGGCCAGCAGGACGGCGGCCACCACCGCGAGCAGCGCCACCAGCGCGATGATCAGCAGGGTGCGCCCCACCTCGCGGCTCACGGTGGAGCGCGGCTCCTCGACGACGACCCGCTCGCCCTCCTCGCCCGTGGCCCGGCCGCGGATGACCTCGCCCCGTGGCTTGTCGCCGACCTCGATGGGCGCCTGCCCGGGGATCTCGACGACGGCGTAGCGGTCGCCGGTGACCTGGCTCTTCAGGACGTCCGTGCTGACGGTCCCCGCCCCGATGAGGCGGCTGTCCACGATGCTGGCCAGCCGCTGCGCCTCGGAACTGACCCGTTCCTGGGCGCTGTTGCTGATCGTCCGTGTCTCGACGATGACGAGGGACACGCCGAACACGGCGATCACGACGAGGACCACGGCGAGCGTGGACTGGATCAGGCGGCGGCGCATGTCCTCTGTACCTGGGTCGGCCTACGGGTGGGGGCTCAGCTCTTCTCGAACCGGAAGCCCACGCCACGCACGGTGGCGATGTACCGGGGGTTCGCCGCGTCGTCGCCCAGCTTCTTGCGCAGCCAGGAGATGTGCATGTCGAGCGTCTTCGTCGACGACCACCAGGTGGTGTCCCACACCTCGCGCATCAGCTGGTCCCGGGTGACGACCCGGCCCGCGTCCCGCACGAGAACCCGCAGCAGGTCGAACTCCTTGGCGGTGAGCTGGAGTTCCTCCTCGCCCATCCACGCCCGGTGCGACTCCACGTCGATGCGCACGCCGTGCGTGGCGGGCGGCTGGGCCGGCTCGGCGGCGCCGCGCCGCAGCAGGGCCCGGACGCGGGCCAGCAGTTCGGCGAGCCGGAAGGGCTTGGTGACGTAGTCGTCGGCACCGGCGTCGAGGCCGACGACGGTGTCCACCTCGTCGGCGCGCGCGGTCAGGATGAGGATCGGCACGGTGTGGCCCTCGGCACGCAGCCGGCGGGCGACCTCCAGGCCGTCCATGCCGGGCAGCCCGAGGTCCAGCACGACCAGGTCGACGCCGCCCTGCATTCCGGCGTCGAGCGCGGTGGGTCCGTCCTCGCGCACCTCGACCTCGTAACCTTCCCTGCGCAGGGCGCGGGCCAGCGGCTCCGAGATGGACGCGTCGTCCTCGGCGAGCAGTACACGGGTCATGAGGTGATGGTAGTCCGCTCTTGACAGGTGCTGTGGTGTGATCGGCGCTGGTGATTCTTACCTTTGGCCGCGCGGGGGCGAACCTGTGTCTTGGTGGTGCGATCCTGGTAGAGACCTTGGAAAAGGGGCGTACGGTTCCTTGATCGCCTGTGATCCGCGTCTCAAGTCCTTCCATATCAGGCAGTGTCCTGCCGTATGGTGATTCCACGCCTGTAGCACTTCGGGGACCTTTGGCGAGCACTTGACGCTGAAGGTCTCTTTTGTGTGCGGTAGACCCCCACCAGCAAGGAACAACCATGGCGTCCAGCTTGACGAAGGATTCGGTACGCCCGGGCACCCCCGGCTCCGAGAAGACCTTCTTCGGCCACCCCCGCGGTCTGGCCACCCTCTTCATGACCGAGATGTGGGAGCGATTCTCCTACTACGGCATGAAGGCACTGCTCCCGCTGTACCTGGTGGCACCGGGCGGTCTGCACCTCAACGCGGCTGCCGCGACAGCGATCTACTCGGTGTACCTCTCGCTCGTGTACCTGCTCGCCCTCCCGGGCGGCTGGTTCGCGGACCGCGTCCTCGGCCCCCGCAAGACCGTGGCGGTCGCCGGGGCGATCATCATGCTCGGCCACCTCACCCTGGCCCTGCCGAACTCCGGCACCTTCTACGCGGGCCTCGGCCTGGTGGCCGTCGGTTCCGGTCTGCTGAAGGCCAACATCTCCACGATGGTCGGCCACCTCTACGACGGCCCGGAGGACCCGCGCCGTGACGGCGGCTTCACGCTGTTCTACATCGGCATCAACCTGGGCGCCTTCGCGGCTCCCCTGGTGATCGGCACGGTCGGCGAGAACGTCAACTGGCACCTGGGCTTCGCGCTCGCCGCGCTCGGCATGGCGCTGGGTCTGGCCCAGTTCCTGCTCGGCACCCGCCACCTGGACGCGCGCTCGGACATCGTCCCGACGCCGCTGTCGGCCGCCGAGAAGAAGGCCACGCTGACCAAGGCCGCCCTGTGGGCGGGCGTCGCGGCCGTGTTCTACGTCATCGTCGGCGTCTCCGGCGTCTACACGCTGAACTGGCTGCTGGTCCCGATCACCATCGCCGGCCTGCTCATCCCGGTCGTCGTGATCGCCCGCATCAAGCGGGACAAGGAACTGACGCGCCCCGAGCAGTCGAAGATGTCCGCGTACATCTGGTTCTTCGTGGCCGCCGCCGTGTTCTGGATGATCTACGACCAGGGCGGCTCGACCGTGTCGCTGTTCGCCGAGTCCTCGGCGAAGAACACGGTCTTCGGCTGGGAGTTCCCGGTCTCCTGGTACCAGTCCGTCAACCCGGTCATGATCATGGCGTTCGCGCCGGTCTTCGCCTGGGCGTGGCTGGCGATGGCCCGCCGCGGCAAGGAGCCGAGCACCGCCGTGAAGTTCGCCGGCGGTCTGGCCCTGATCGGGGCGTCCTTCTTCCTCTTCCTCGCCCCGCTCTCGATCGCCGACGGCGGTCACAAGGCGGCCGCGATGTGGCTGGTCGGCATCTACTTCGTGCAGACCGTCGGTGAGCTGATGCTCTCCCCGGTCGGCCTGTCGGTCACCACGAAGATGGCGCCCGCGAAGTACGCCTCCCAGATGATGGGTGTCTGGTTCCTGGCCGTCACCGCCGGTGACGCCACGACCGGTCTGCTCTCCATCGCCGGCGTCGACCTCAACAAGACGGGCATCGTGGCCCTGCAGGCCGTGCTCGCGGTGCTGGCCGGTGTGGCCGTGTGGATGTACCGCAAGCGGGTCAAGGAGCTCATGGGCGACGTGCACTGACCACTGACGTGGTCCTGGAGGAGGGGGGGACACACAAAACCTGGGGGTGGGGTGG
>NZ_JBHVGU010000052.1:0-59995 GCF_042800575.1 Streptomyces sp. NPDC057616 | reverse complement strand
GGGCCGGCCGCCGCATGTCGCCGTCCGTGTCCGGGGAGCCGACATCGCGTGAAATTCGCCCCCGTCACCCCCTTGACAGTGGTCGCCCGTGCGGAACACAGTTTCAGTGTTGCTCATAGTGATACTAGTTGCATAACTCGCAACTAGCGGTCCGGTCTCGGAGCCGTCGGGCACACCTCGCCCCGGGGAGCGATCACCCCGCCCCGCCATCCAGAACATCCAGAACATCCGGAACCTCCGGCCGAGGAGCGCCTTCGGCCGTCCCCTCACGAGGAGTTCGACCGTGACACACGAGGTACGCGCCGCCGTCGCCCGCACCAAGGGCGCCCCGGTCTCGGTGGAGACCGTCCTGGTGCCGGACCCCGGTCCGGGCGAGGCACTGGTCCAGGTGCAGGCCTGCGGCGTCTGCCACACCGATCTGCACTACCGCGAGGGCGGGATCGGCGACGCGTTCCCCTACCTGCTCGGCCACGAGGCCGCCGGTGTCGTCGAGGCGGTGGGCGAGGGCGTCACCGAGGTCGCGCCCGGCGACTTCGTCGTCCTCAACTGGCGTGCCGTGTGCGGCACCTGCCGTGCCTGCCGCAAGGGCACGCCGTGGTACTGCTTCGCCACCCACAACGCCGGACGGCCGATGACGCTCGCCGACGGCACGCCGCTCACCGCCGCCCTCGGCATCGGCGCGTTCGCCGAGAAGACCCTCGTCGCCGCCGGCCAGTGCACCAAGGCCGACCCGGCCGCACCGGCCACCGCGGCGGGCCTGCTCGGCTGCGGCGTGATGGCTGGCTTCGGCGCCGCGGTGCACACCGGCGGCGTCGGCCGCGGCGACTCGATCGCGGTGATCGGCTGCGGCGGCGTCGGCATGGCCGCCGTCGCGGGCGCCAAGGTCGCCGGAGCCTCCCGCATCATCGCCGTCGACGTCGACGAGCGGAAGCTGAAGTGGGCCGAGCGGTTCGGCGCCACCGACACCGTCGACTCCTCCCGCGCGGATGCCGTCGAGGCGGTGCGGGAACTCACCGGCGGCTTCGGCGCCGACGTCGTCGTGGACGCCGTGGGCCGCCCCGAGACCTTCCAGCAGGCCTTCTACGCCCGCGACCTGGCCGGCACCGCCGTCCTCGTCGGCGTCCCCACCCCCGGCCACACCGTCGACCTGCCGCTGCTGGACGTCTTCGGCCGCGGCGGCGCGCTCAAGTCCTCCTGGTACGGCGACTGTCTGCCGGCCCGCGACTTCCCCGCCCTCATCGACCTCTACCTCCAGGGCCGCTTCGACCTCGGCGGCTTCGTCACCGAGATGATCACCCTGGACGAGGTCGAGGACGCCTTCGCCACGATGCGCCACGGCGAGGTTCTGCGCTCGGTGGTGGCCCTGTGACGGCCCGGATCGAGCACCCGGTCGCCTCCGGCGCCTTCCAACTGGACGGCGGCAGCTGGGAGGTGGACAACAACGTCCGGCTCATCGGCGACGACGGCGAGGTCCTGTTCGTCGACGCCGCGCTCCCCCACGACTCCGACGAGCTCCGTCCCGGTGGGACCCCCGTCGCCGACGCGATCGCCGCGGCCGTAGGAGAGCGCCGGCCGGTCGCCATCGTGTGCACCCACGCCCACAACGACCACGTCAACGCCGCCCCCGAACTGGCCCGCCGCACCGGCGCGCCCATCCTGCTGCACCCGGCCGACGAGGTGCAGTGGAAGGCGGCACACGCCCCGCGGACCCCCGGCTACCGCGAGCTCGTCGGCGAGGAGGAGCTGACCGTGGCCGGCGTCCGGCTGCGCGTGCTGCACATCCCCGGCCACTCGCCCGGCGTGATCTGCCTCCACGCGCCCGCGCTGGACGCCCTGTGCTCCGGCGACACCCTCTTCCAGGGCGACCCCGGCGCCACCGGCCGCTCCTACTCCGACTTCGGCACGATCGTCGCCTCCGTCCGCGACCGGCTGCTGACCCTCCCCGCCGAGACGGCCGTCCACACCGGGCACGGAGCCACCACCTCGATCGGCGCCGAGGCGCCCCACCTCGGCGCCTGGATCGCCCGGGGCCACTGAACGCCCGTCCCGCACCACCGAATTGGAGGAAGGCCATGGCGACACAGCCCAAGGTGGTCATCATCGGCGCCGGCATCGTCGGCTGCGCGCTCGGCGACGAGCTGACGGCGCGTGGCTGGACGGACGTCACCGTCCTCGAGCAGGGCCCGCTCTTCGCCACGGGCGGCTCCACCTCGCACGCCCCCGGACTGGTCTTCCAGACCAGCGGGTCCAAGACGATGACCGAGTTCGCCCGCTACACCGTCGAGAAGTACAACTCGCTGACCCTGGACGGCCGGTGGTGCTTCAACCAGGTCGGCGGCCTGGAGGTGGCCACCAGCCCCGAGCGGCTGGCCGAGATCCAGCGCCGGCACGGCTGGCTCAGCTCCTGGGGCGTGGACAGCCGGCTGCTGACGCCCGGCGAGTCCGCCGCTCTGCACCCCCTGCTGGACGCCGACCGCGTGCTGGGCGGCTTCCACATCCCCAGCGACGGCCTGGCCGACGCGCTGCGCGCGGGCGAGGCGCAGGCCCGCCGGGCCATGGCCCGCGGCGCCCGGTTCCTCGCCCACCACACGGTGACGGGCATCGAGACGACCGGCGACCGGGTCAGCGCCGTCGTCACCGACCAGGGCACCTTCCCGGCCGACGTCGTCGTCTCCTGCGCCGGCTTCTGGGGCCCGAGCATCGGCCGCATGGTCGGGCAGCCGGTGCCCCTGGTGCCCCTGGCCCACCAGTACGCCCGCACCACGGCCCTGCCCGTGCTGGAGGGCCGCAACGACGAGCACACCCAGGCGTCCCTGCCGATCCTGCGCAACCAGGACGCGGGCCTCTACTACCGCGAACTCGTCGACCGCATCGGCATCGGCTCCTACGCCCACCGGCCGATGCCCGTCTCGCTGGATGACGTGGCGCACCCGCACGACGCCGCCATGCCGTCCTCGCTCGCCTTCACCGAGGCCGACTTCGAGGGCGCCTGGGCCGACTCCCTCGCCCTGCTGCCGTCGCTGGCCGACGCCAAGGTCGAGGAGGGCTTCAACGGCATCTTCTCCTTCACCTCCGACGGCATGCCGCTGATGGGCGAGTCCCCGACGGTCCAGGGCTTCTGGCTGGCGGAGGCCGTGTGGGTCACCCACTCCGCGGGCGTGGCCAGGGCCATGGCCGAGTGGCTGATCGACGGCCGGCCCGGCACCGACGTCCACGCGTGCGACGTCAACCGCTTCGAGGACGTCCAGCTCGCACCGTCGTACGTGCACGAGCGCAGCTGCCAGAGCTTCGTCGAGGTCTACGACATCCTGCACCCGCTCCAGCCGGCCGGGGCCCCGCGCCCGCTGCGGATCAGCCCCTTCCACGCCCGTCAGGAGGCCCTCGGCGCGGTCTTCCTGGAGGGCGGCGGCTGGGAGCGCCCGCAGTGGTACGAGGCCAACGCCTCGCTGCCCGAGGTGGCCCGCGTCCCCGGCCGGGGCGCCTGGGCGTCGCGCCACTGGTCTCCGATCGCGGGCGCCGAGGCCCTGGTCACCCGGGAGCGGGTGGCCCTGTACGACATGACGCCGCTGACGCGGCTGGAGGTCACCGGCCCCGAGGCCCTCGCCTTCCTGCAGCGGCTGACCTCCAACCGGCTGGACAGGCCGGTCGGTTCGGTCACCTACACCCTGCTGCTCGACGCCGTGGGCGGCATCCGCAGTGACCTGACCGTCGCCCGTCTGGAGACCGAGCGCTTCCAGATCGGCGCCAACGGCAACCTCGACCTGGACTGGCTGCGTCGGCGCCTGCACGGCGACGGATCGGTGCAGGTGCGCGACATCACCGCCGGCACCTGCTGCCTGGGCGTGTGGGGCCCGCTCGCCCGCGACCTCGTCCAGCCGCTCACCGACACCGACTTCTCGCACCGGGGCTTCGGCTACTTCAAGGCCAAGCATGCCTGCATCGGCGACGTCCCGGTCACCGCGATGCGGCTGAGCTACGTCGGCGAACTCGGCTGGGAGATCTACACCACCGCCGACCTCGGCGCCAAGCTGTGGGACACCCTGTGGCAGGCCGGGCAGCGGCTGGGGATCGTCGCGGCCGGGCGCAGCGCCTTCAACAGCCTGCGCCTGGAGAAGGGGTACCGCTCCTGGGGCCACGACATGACCACCGAGCACAACCCCTACGAGGCCGGCCTCGGCTTCGCCGTCCGCCGCTCCAAGGAGCACTTCACCGGCAAGCAGGCGCTGGAGGGGATCGGCGACGACACGGTCACCCGGCGCCTGACCGCCCTGGTCGTCCAGGACCGGAACTCGGTGGTCATGGGCCACGAACCGGTCCACGCCCAGGGCCGCCCGGTCGGCTACGTGACCAGCGCCGCCTACGGCTACACCGTCGACGCGCCGATCGCCTACGCCTGGCTGCCGGCCGAACTCGCCACCCCCGGAACCCCGGTGGAGATCGAGTACTTCGGCACCAGGGTCCCGGCCGTCACCGCCGCCGAGCCCCTCTTCGACCCCGAGATGTCCCGCCTCCGGCGCTGAAACGGCCACCGAGCCGCCGCCACCGACCCACATCCCGCAAAGGTGACCTGATGACCATGATGGACCTGCCTCCCAGCCTCATCTCCACGCTGCCCGGGGAGTACTACACCGATCCCGAGGTTTTCGCACGGGAGCAGGAGCACGTCTTCGAGACCATGTGGTTCTGCGTGGTCCGCGCCTCGGAGCTGGCCAGGCCCGGCCAGTTCCGCACCGTCCAGGTGGGCCGGGAGAGCGTGCTGGTCTCCCGCTCCCGGGACGGCTCGGTCAGGGCCTTCCTCAACATCTGCCGGCACCGCGGCGCCAAGCTGTGCACGGAGGAGTCCGGCGAGGTCAAGCGGGCCTTCCAGTGCCCGTACCACGCCTGGACGTACGGCCTGGATGGCAAGCTGGTCGCCGCGCCCAACCTGACCTCGATGCCGGACATCGACCGGACCGCCTACGGCCTGGCCGGCCTTCATGTACGGGAATGGCTCGGCTACGTCTGGGTCTGCCTGGCCGAGAACCCGCCCTCCTTCGAGGAGGAGGTCATCGGGGACGTGGTCTCCCGCCTGGGAGACGTCGAGTCGATCGAGCGCTACGACATCGGCAACCTCTCCGTCGGCCGCCGTATCACCTACGACGTGAAGGCCAACTGGAAGCTCATCATCGAGAACTTCATGGAGTGCTACCACTGCGCCACGATCCACCCCGAACTCACCGAGGTG
This sequence comes from Streptomyces sp. NPDC057616, assembly GCF_042800575.1. Classification (NCBI taxonomy): domain Bacteria; kingdom Bacillati; phylum Actinomycetota; class Actinomycetes; order Kitasatosporales; family Streptomycetaceae; genus Streptomyces; species Streptomyces sp. NPDC057616. The sequence continues at coordinate 54,771 of NZ_JBHVGU010000052.1, read as the reverse complement.
CTCCCGGAGTTCGCGGACGGCTACGCCGCGCAGTACTACGTCGGCCACGGCGCGGAGTTCGGCGAGGACGTCCAGGGCTTCACCGTCGACGGCTCCGAGGGTCTGGACCGCATCCCGGGGGTCGGCGACGAGCAGGACCGCCGCTACTACGCGATCACCGTACGGCCGCAGGTGTTCATCAACCTCGTGCCCGACCACGTGATCTTCCACCGGATGTACCCGGTGGCGCATGACCGCACGATCGTCGAGTGCGACTGGCTGTACCTGCCGCACGTCGTCGAGAGCGGCAAGGACGTGGACCGGTCCGTGGAGCTGTTCCACCGCGTCAACCAGCAGGACTTCGACGCGTGCGAGCGCACCCAGCCGGCGATGAGCTCCCGGGCGTACGCCAAGGGCGGTGTCCTGGTGCCCAGCGAGCACCACATCGGCGAGTTCCACACCTGGCTGCAGGGCAGGCTGGACGCATCGTCCGCCGGCTGAGCCCTGCCCCCGGCCGCCCGTCCACCCGCCGTTCGGCCCCTCCGGCGGGTGGGCGGGCGTCAATACTGTAGATATGGCCATGTCCAGATCCCGGCGGTCCCGGTCTCCGGCGCGCCTGCCGTCCGTGCCGAACGTGCACAGCGTCGCCGGACAGGTCTTCTTCCTCCAGTTGGGCGTCGTCGCGCTGCTGTTCGTCGCCGCGGCGGCGGCACTCGTGTTCCAGGCCCGCGGCTCCACGCTGCAGGAGGCCCGCGAGCGCTCGCTCGTCGGCGCCGAGACCTTCGCCCACGCGCCGGGGACGCTGGCGGCGATGAAGTCCGCGGATCCCAGCGCGGTGCTGCAGCCCCGGGCCGAGGAGGCCCGGAGACTGTCGCGGGTCAACTACATCATCGCGTTCAGCCCGGCGGGCATCCGCTGGACGCACCCCGACCCGAACCTGATCGGCAAGCACGTCGTCGGCTCCTACTCCGACGCCCTCGCCGGCCATGTGCACCAGGCCACCTACGACACCCCCGGGGTGGGCCGGGCCGTGGACACGATGGTCCCCGTCCTCGACACGGACGGCAGGGTCGTCGGGCTGGTGTCCGTGGGCATCACGGTCAACAGCGTCAACCACAAGGTGATGCAGCAGCTGCCGCTGCTGTTCAGCTCCGCCGCCGCCGGGCTGGTGCTCGTCGCGGGCGGCTCGGCGCTGGTCAGCCGGCGGCTGCGCCGGCAGACGCACGGCCTGGAACCGGCCGAGATGACCCGCATGTACGAGCACCACGACGCGGTGCTGCACGCGGTGCGCGAGGGCGTGCTCGTCGTGAGCGGCGAGGGCCGGCTGTTGCTGGCAAACGACGAGGCGAGCCGGCTGCTGGACCTGCCCGAGAACGTGGTCGGCCGCCCGGTCTCCGAGCTCGGCCTCGCCCCCCGCACCACCACCCTGCTGACCTCGGGCCGGCCGGCCACCGACGTGGTGCTGCTGGCCGGGGAGCGGCTGCTGGCGGCCAACGTACGGCCGACCGCCCCGCAGGGAGAGCCGGCCGGATGCGTGGCGACGTTCCGCGACACCACCGAGCTGCGCGCGCTCGCGGGCAGGGCCCAGATGGCGCGGGCCCGGCTGCATCTCCTCTACGACGCAGGCGTACGGATCGGCACCACCCTCGATGTGGTGCGCACCGCCGAGGAGTTGGCGGAGACGGCCGTGCCCCGCTTCGCCGACTACGCCACGGTCGAACTGCTGGACGCGGTCCGCCGGGGCGAGGAACCCGGCGGGGCGCCGCCGGGGATGCACCGGGTCGCCGTGCGCGGCGTCCGGGACGACCACCCGCTGTACCCGGCGCAGGAGGTGATCACCTTCCTGCCGCCGACCCCGCAGGCGCAGGTGCTGGAGACCGGCCGCGGCGTGCTGGAGCCCGATCTGCGCACCGCACCGGGCTGGCAGGGGCACGTTGCCGAACGGGCGCGGCGCGCCCTGGAGTTCGGCATCCACTCGCTGATCAGCGTGCCGTTGCAGGCCCGCGGCACGGTGCTCGGCATGGTCGACTTCTGGCGCTCGGACCAGGGCGCCTTCACGGAGGAGGACCTGGCCTTCGCCGAGGAACTGGCCGCCCGCGCGGCCGTCGCCATCGACAACGCCCGCCGTTACACCCGCGAGCACACCATGGCGGTCACGCTCCAGCGCAGCCTGCTGCCGCGCGCCCTGCCCGAGCAGTCGGCGCTGGAGGTGGCCTTCCGCTATCTGCCCGCGCAGGCGGGCGTGGGCGGGGACTGGTTCGACGTGATACCGCTGCCCGGGGCCCGCGTCGCGCTGGTCGTCGGGGACGTCGTCGGCCACGGCCTGCACGCCGCCGCGACCATGGGCCGCCTGCGCACCGTGGTGCACAACTTCTGCGCCCTGGACCTGGCCCCCGACGAACTCCTCGGCCATCTGGACGAGTTGGTCGCCCACATGGACGAGACGGAGACCGAGACCGAGACCGGGAGCGAGACCGAGGCTGAGGCCGACCGGAGCGGGACCGAGGCCGACCGGAGCGGGACGGGCGGGAGCGGGGGTGGCGCGGAAGGGGGCCCGAGCGGAGGTGACGCGGACGAGGGTGGGGGCGCCGGCGCGCGCGGTGTCGTCGAGGGCCGTGGCGCAGACGGGGGCCGAAGCGTCGAATGGGGCCGCGGCTCCGACGGGGCGGGCGCGGGCGTCACCGGCGCCACCTGCCTGCTCGCGATCTACGACCCCGTCACCGGCCGGTGCAGCATCGCCCGGGCCGGTCATCCGGGCCCCGCCCTGGTCCGCCCCGACGGCACCGTCACCTTCCCCGACGTCCCCGTCTCACCGCCGCTCGGACTGGGCTCGGGGCTGCCGATCGAAACGGCCGAACTGGACCTGTCCGAGGGCTCGCGGCTCGCCCTGTACACCGACGGGCTCGTCGAGGGCCGCGACCGCGACATCGACGTGGGCCTCGGCCTGCTGCGCGACGCCCTGGCGCGGCCCGGCCTGAGCCCGGAACAGACCTGCCAGGCCGTGCTCGACGCCTTGCTGACCGACCGTCCCGGCGACGACATCGCCCTCCTGGTGGCCGAGACCCGTCTGCTGGCCCGGGACCGGGTCGCCGAGTGGGACGTACCCAAGGACCCCGCAGCCATCGGCCCCGTCCGCGCCGCCTGCGCCCGCACCCTGGAGTCCTGGGGACTGGACGAGATCGCCTTCAACACGGAACTCATCCTCAGTGAACTGGTCACCAACGCCGTCCGCTACGGCGGCGATCCGATCCGTCTGCGGCTGCTGCACGACCGCGACAGCCTGATCTGCGAGGTCGCCGACGGCAGCAGCACCGCCCCGCATCTGCGCCGGGCGGCCACCACCGACGAGGGCGGCCGGGGCCTGTTCCTGGTGGCCCAGTTCGCCCGCCGCTGGGGAACGCGGTACACCGCCCGCGGCAAGGTCATCTGGAGCGAGCAGTCCGTGGTCGCCGAACCGGGCGAGTTCGGCGAAGCACTCGGTGACATGCTCCTGGACCAGCGGGACGAGCCGACGGTGTAGCCCCAGGTCGCAAGGCTGCCGCCCGGGGAGCTGCCATCCGGCGGGAGTTGCGCGATACGGAACGCCCCGCGCGGTCGGAAACTCCTGCCGTACTTCCCTTGACAAGCCCCGGACCGCGCCTCAACCATGTTGCGTATAGCGAGCGTAGTTGTGCTATGTGAGACAGTGCGAGACATCACCCCGTCTGGAGCCCGGCATGAGGACCATCACCGTCGTCGGAGCGTCGCTGGCCGGCCTGAGCACGGTCCGCGCGCTGCGCGCCCAGGGTCACGACGGCGAGATCGTCGTCGTGGGGGAGGAGCGCCACACCCCCTACGACCGCCCGCCCCTGTCGAAGGGCTTCCTCAAGGGGGACATCGACGCCGACGCGCTCGCGCTCGGCGACGCGGACGAGTACGAGGCCCTCCAGGTGGAGTGGATGCTCGGCGAGCGCGCCGTGCGGCTGGACCCCGCCGACCGCTCCGTCACCCTGTCGGGCGGGCGGCGGCTGCGCACGGACGCGGTCGTCGTCGCGACCGGCGCGAGCCCTCGGCTGCTCCCGGGCATGGACGGGCTGGCCGGCGTGCACACCCTGCGCACCCTCGACGACGCCCGCGCCCTGCGCGCCGAACTGCTCGACGGCCTGCCCCGGGTTGTCGTGATCGGCGCCGGATTCATCGGCGCCGAGGTGGCCTCCACCGCCCACCGCCTCGGACTCCACGTCACCGTCGTCGAGGCCGTCGACGTGCCTCTGGAGCGCCAACTGGGGCGCGAGATGGGCCTGGTGTGCTCCTCGCTGCACAGCGATCACGGGGTGCGCCTGCTGCGCGGGACCGGCGTGGCCGGACTCGTCGGCGAGGACCGCGTCACCGGTGTGCGCCTCGCGGACGGGCGCGTGCTGCCCGCCGACATCGTCGTGGTCGGGGTGGGGGTACGGCCCGCCACCGACTGGCTCGCCGGCTCCGGCGTACAGGTGGACGACGGCGTGGTCTGCGACGTCGGCGGCGCGAGCACCGTCCCCGGTGTGGTCGCCGTCGGCGACGTCGCCCGCTGCCCCAACCCCTTCACCGGACGGCACGCCCGCATCGAGCACTGGACCAGCGCCACCGAGCAGGCGAAGACCGCCGCGCGCACGCTGCTCACCGGGGAGTCCGCGCCCGGTCGGGTCACCGCGCCGTACTTCTGGTCCGACCAGTACCAGGTGCGCATCCAGGTCGCCGGACACGTCGCGCCCGGCGACCGGCCCGAGCTCGTCGAGGGCAACCTCGACAGCCGCACCTTCACCGCCGTCTACCTGCGCGACGGCAACCCCGCCGCCGTGCTCTCCCTGAACCAGCCCAAGGTCTTCAACCGCCTGCGGCGCACCCTCACCCCCGCCGCCGCGGCGGTCGTCTCATGACGCCGGCGTCCCCGGCCTCCGCGCCTTCCGCGTACCCGCGGCAGGACGGCGGACCGGGCCTTCCGCGGCGGGCGAGCGGCCCGGGCATTCCGCGGCACCTGCGCTACACCTGGGACCACGAGTGGCTGGTGGTGGACGAGGGCGATGCCACCGTCGGCATTACCGCGTTCGCGGCCGAGGCCCTCGGAGACGTCGTCCACCTCCGGCTGCCGGAGGTCGGCTCCTGGGTCGAGGCGGGCGAGCGCTGCGGAGAGATCGCCTCACGGACCGTCGCCGGCGGCCTGTACGCCCCCGCCACCGGGCGGGTCCTGGAGGTCAACCGCGAGCTCGCCGACGCTCCCGGCGTCGTCAACGACGGCCCCTACACGGTCGGCTGGCTGTTCAGGCTGCGGGTCGAGAACATCGCCGGCGCCCTGTCCGCCGACGCGTACGCCGCGCACTGCGCCCACACCCGGGGAGCCCACGCCGGGGGAGATCGCACCCGGGGAGATCGCCCCTGACCCACGCGCATCGGCCCCACCCGGGGCGACCCTCGCCCTTTCCGGGGCCCCGGCCCTCCCGACGCTCTGGCCCTTCCCGAGGCTCTAGCCCCTCCCCGACAACTCGCCCGCACAGGCGTGCCGTCGACACCCGGCACGTCTCGCCAATCCCACGGAGCATGGCGTGGCAATCAGCGTCTTCGACCTGTTCTCCATCGGTATCGGACCGTCCAGCTCGCACACCGTCGGCCCGATGCGCGCCGCCGGGATGTTCGTCGCCCGGCTGAAGCAGGACGGCGTCCTCGCCCAAACCACCGCCGTACGAGCGGAGTTGTTCGGCTCACTCGGTGCGACCGGGCACGGCCACGGCACCCCGAAGGCGGTCCTCCTCGGCCTGGAGGGCAACGAGCCGCACACGGTCGACGTCGCCCAGGCCGACCTCGACGTCGAGCGGATCCGCAGCACCGGGCGCATCCGTCTCCTGGGCGCCGAGATCGGCCCGGCACATGAGATCGACTTCGACGTCCCGTCCCAACTGGTGCTGCACAGAAGGCGATCACTGCCCTACCACGCCAACGGCATGACCCTCTTCGCCTACGACGCCGACGGCGTGCCGCTGCTGGAGAAGACGTACTACTCGGTCGGCGGCGGCTTCGTCGTCGACGAGGACGCGGTCGGCGCGGACCGCATCAAGCTCGACGACACGGTGCTCAAGTACCCCTTCCGTACGGGCGACGAGCTGCTGCGCCTGACGAAGGAGACGGGTCTGTCGATCTCCGCGCTGATGCTGGAGAACGAGCGCGCCTGGCGCACCGAGGACGAGATCCGCGCGGGGCTGCTGGAGATCTGGCGGGTCATGCAGGCGTGCGTGACGCGCGGCCTGTCCCGCGAGGGCATCCTCCCCGGCGGTCTGAAGGTACGGCGCCGGGCCGCCGTGTCCGCGCGCCAACTCCGCGCCGAGGGCGACCCGTTGGCGCACGCGATGGAATGGATCACGCTCTACGCGATGGCGGTGAACGAGGAGAACGCGGCGGGCGGCCGGGTGGTCACCGCCCCCACGAACGGCGCGGCCGGCATCATCCCCGCGGTCCTGCACTACTACATCAACTTCGTGCCCGGCGCGGACGAGGACGGAGTGGTCCGCTTCCTGCTCGCCGCGGGCGCGATCGGCATGCTCTTCAAGGAGAACGCGTCGATCTCCGGCGCGGAGGTCGGCTGCCAGGGCGAGGTCGGCTCTGCCTGCTCGATGGCGGCCGGAGCGCTGGCGGAGGTGCTCGGCGGCTCTCCCGAACAGGTGGAGAACGCCGCCGAGATCGGCATGGAGCACAACCTCGGCCTGACCTGCGACCCGGTCGGCGGCCTGGTGCAGATCCCGTGCATCGAGCGCAACGGCATGGCCGCGGTCAAGGCGGTCACGGCCGCCAAGATGGCCCTGCGCGGCGACGGACGCCACCACGTCTCCCTGGACAAGGTCATCAAGACGATGAAGGAGACCGGCGCCGACATGAAGGTCAAGTACAAGGAGACGGCGCGCGGCGGACTCGCCGTCAACGTCATCGAGTGCTGACCATGGGACGAGTCACCGAGAGACGCCGTGTGCTGCGGATCAGGGACGGCCGGGTCGACGCCCGCGCCGACACCCTGGTCGCGGAGGAGCCGCTGGAGATCCGCCTGAGCGGACGCCCGCTGGCCATCACCATGCGCACGCCCGGCGTGCCGCTGCCCGACATCACGCTCGAGCGCAACGTCTACACCACGTCCTCCTGCGGACTGTGCGGCAAGGCGAGCCTGGACGCCGTCCGTACGACGGCGCGTTGGCCCGTCGCCGACACTCCACGGGTCCGGATCACTCCCGCCCTGCTGGCCACCCTCCCCGACCAACTCAGGGCCGCACAGCGGGTGTTCGACCGAACCGGGGGCCTGCACGCCGCCGCGCTGTTCTCGCCCGAGGGCGAGCTGCTGGACGTACGGGAGGACGTCGGCCGCCACAACGCCGTCGACAAACTGGTCGGCCGCGCACTCCGTTCCGGCCAACTACCGCTGTCACGCTGCGGGTTGCTCGTCTCGGGGCGGGCCTCCTTCGAACTCGCGCAGAAGGCGGTCATGGCAGGCATCCCGATACTGGCGGCGGTCTCGGCCCCGTCCTCGCTCGCGGTCGACCTGGCGGCGGAGACCGGCCTCACGCTCGTCGGCTTCCTGCGCGGCGACTCCATGAACGTGTACGCGGGCGAAGAACGCATCGACACGACGGCCGAGGCCACAGCGTGACCCGCCTCGCGACGCTCGCCCCCGTCACATCCGTCGGCTCGCCCCTTTCCCACCCGTCGGGCGCAGAGGGCCGCCCCCGCCGCGTGGCCATGGTCTCCGTACACACTTCCCCCCTGCACCAGCCCGGCACGGGCGACGCGGGCGGCATGAACGTCTACATCGTCGAACTCGCGCAGCGCCTCGCAGACCTCGGTATCGAGGTGGAGATCTTCACCCGGACCACGTCCGCCGCACTCCCGCCGACCGTGGAACTGGCCCCGGGTGTCGTCGTCCGCCACATCGACGCCGGCCCGTACGAGGGCCTGGCCAAGGAGAACCTGCCCACCCAGCTCTGCGCCTTCACCCATGGCGTGACGCAGGCGTGGGCCGCGCACCGCCCCGGTCACTACGACCTGATCCACTCCCACTACTGGCTCTCGGGCCACGTAGGCCGTCTGACATCCGAGCGCTGGGGCGCGCCCCTCGTCCATGCCATGCACACCATGGCCAAGGTCAAGAACGCCAGCCTCGCCGACGGCGACACCCCGGAGCCCGCCGCCCGCGTGCTCGGCGAGAACCAAGTCGCCTGCGCAGCCGACCGTTTGATAGCGAACACGGAGAGCGAGGCCGAGGAACTCCTGCACCACTACGACGCCGACCGTGCACGGGTCGCGGTCGTCCACCCCGGCGTCAACCTGGAGCGGTTCCGCCCCGACCCGGCCGGCATCGAGGCCGGCCGCGCGGCGGCCCGCGCCCGCCTCGGGCTCCCGCAGGACGCCCTGATCCCGCTCTTCGCAGGCCGCATCCAGCCACTCAAGGCTCCGGACGTCCTGCTGCGCGCGGTGGCCCGGCTGCTCCAGGAGCGGCCGTCGATGCGGGAGCGGATCGCGGTCCCGGTCGTGGGCGGCCCGAGCGGCAGCGGCCTGGCCCGTCCCGAGGGCCTGCAGAAGCTGGCGGCGGCGCTCGGCATCTCCGACGTCGTGCGCTTCCGGCCGCCGGTCGGCCAGGACCGGCTGGCCGACTGGTTCCGGTCGGCGTCCGTCCTGGTCATGCCCTCCTACAGCGAGTCCTTCGGCCTGGTCGCCGTCGAGGCGCAGGCCTGCGGCACCCCGGTGATCGCGGCCGAGGTCGGCGGCCTGCCGGTGGCCGTACGCGACGGCGCGAGCGGCATCCTCGTCCCCGGCCACGACCCGGCGGACTACGCCCGCGCCCTCCTCACCTTCGCCGACGCCCCACACCTCTCCGCCCGCATGGGCCACACCGCCGCCCACCACGCCCGCTCCTTCGGCTGGGACACGGCGGCGCTGGCGACGGCGGGGGTGTACGCGGCGGCCATGCGTGAACGCCGCCTACGTGTCTCCCAGGCGCGTGACTGTGGCGTGCGGCCTCCCGCATGACCTTTGTCACGGCCGACCGCCTGGACCCCGCGATTAATCGGCCAAGCACAAGCCCATGAATCGTCTTGTCGACAAATTCGGTTAGTGTGCATGGCTTGGTGATGTGCAGGGGGACTGAGCAGGGTTCGGAGGGCGAAGCAGTGTCGGACGAAGGGCGGCTCGTCGCCGGGCGCTACCGGCTCGTCGAACTCGTCGGCCGCGGCGGTATGGGCGCCGTGTGGCGCGCCGAGGACGTGCAGCTCGCCCGCCAGGTCGCGCTCAAGCGGCTGCACACGCCGCCGCACCTGTCCGCCGCCGAGGTCACCACGCTCTACGAGCGCATCCGCCGCGAGGCGCGCAGTGCGGCCCGGATCACGCACCCCAACGTGGTCGTCGTCCATGACGTCGTCGACGACGACGGCCAGCCGTGCATCGTCATGGAGTACGTCTCCGCCGGCACCCTCGGCGACGCCCTCGCCGACGGCCGCACCCTGGCGCCCGCGGAGGCGGCACGCGTCGGCCTCGGCGTGATCTCGGCCGTACGCGCCGCGCACGCCGTCGGCGTCCTGCACCGCGACATCAAGCCCGGCAACGTCCTGCTCGGCGCCGACGGCCGGGTCGTCCTGACCGACTTCGGCATCGCGCAGACCGCCGGGACCTCCACGCTCACCCAGACCGGGGAGATGATCGGCTCCATCGACTTCATGGCCCCGGAACGGGTCCGCGGCCTGAGGCCCGGCCCGGCCTCCGACCTGTGGTCGCTGGGCGCGACGCTGTACCAGGCGGTGGAGGGCCACCTGCCGTACCGCCGTGACACCGCCATGGAGACCGCGTACGCCGTCGCCGTCGACCCGCCTCGGCCGATGCGGCAGGCCGGTTCCCTGGGCCCGCTCGTCGAGGCGCTGCTGTCGAAGGACCCGGCGGACCGGCCGACGGCGGAGCAGACGGAACAGGCACTGCGTGCGATCGGGTCGGAGGTCCGGCCGACGGTCGTGGCTGCGGCCGCGGAGGGGGCGCGCCAGGTGGCCCCGGAGGGTACGCGCCAGGTGGTGCCGGCAGCGGCGCCGAAGCGGGCGCGCAGGCCCAAGCGCCGCGTCCTCGTGACCACCGCGACCGTCCTGGCGGCGGCCGCCGCGGCCGCCACCCTCGCCACGGCCTCGCACCAGGCGGGCCGCGACGGTGCCGAGACCGGCCCGTCCTCCCCGTCCGTCTCGCCCTCGCCGCTGCCCGCCGGTCACCACCTCGTCCGCGACGCGCAGCTCGATGCCGCCTTCCCGGTGCCGGACGGCTGGAAGAAGAAGAAGGGGTCGAGCGACGACGAGGTCACCTACGCCGACCCGACCGGCCTGGCCGGCGTCACCGTCGGCATGGTGGACCCCGCGGGCGCGCACCCCGTCGGGCACTTCAAGGACATCGAGGCCAACACCAAGGCCAACTACCCGACGTACCGCAGGCTGCGCATGCAGGAGACCGACTTCAGGGGCCAGCCGGCGGTCGTGTGGGACTTCACCTTCCACGGCCGGGCCCGCCTGTTCCGCGCCGTCGACCTCGGCTACGGCACCGCCGGCGGGCGCGAGTACGACATCTACCTCTCGGCCCCGGCCGCCCGCTGGGACAGGTACCGCCCGGTCTTCGACGCCGTCAGGGACGGGTTCACCGCAAAGCGCGGCTGAGCGACGACCCACGGGCGTCGGGTCACCTATTCCCACCTGCCATTTTTCTGCCTTCCTCCTTGGCACTGTCCTGCCTTCGTTCGGTCTTCAAATATACCCCCGGGGGTACTCGTGCTACCGTCGAAGGCGTCGAAGGTATACCCCCAGGGGTAATCTCCAGCGGAAGGGAGTACGTCGTGTTCTTCGTCGACACGATCGAGGTGGCCGGCCTCGGCAACCGCAGCTATCTGGCGGGCGGTGCGCGCACGGCCGTGGCGGTGGATCCGCCGCGGGACGTCGAGCAGGTGATCGCGGCGGCGGCACGGCGTGGAGTGCGGATATCCCAGGTGGTCGAGACCCACCTGCACAACGACTACGTCTCCGGCGGCCTGGAGCTCGCCCGGCTCACGGGCGCCGACTACCTCGTGCCCGCCGGGGCCCGGGTGTCCTTCGAGCGCGTACCCGTCACCGACGGCGACCGCGCCGAGGTCGACGCCGCCGACGGCCTGGCCCTGCGCGCCGTGGCGACGCCCGGCCACACCCCGCACCACACCTCCTACGTCCTGGAGGAGAACGGCACCGCGGTCGCGGTCTTCACCGGCGGCGCGCTGCTCATCGGCACCGTCGGCCGCCCCGACCTGGTCGAGCCGCGGCTGACCGAGCGCCTCGCCCGCGCCCAGCACGCCTCCGCGCACCGCCTCGCCGCCGAGCTGCCCGACGAGACGGCCGTGCTGCCCACCCACGGCTTCGGCAGCTTCTGCTCCTCGTCCCAGGCCGAGGGCAGCGAGACCACCATCGGCAAGGAGAAGGCGTCCAACGCCGCCCTGACCCGCGACGTGGACACCTTCGTGGCCGAACTGCTGGCCGGCCTGGACGACATCCCCGCCTACTACACGCACATGGCCCCGGCCAACGCCGCCGGCCCCGCGCCCGTCGACCTCACCCCGCCCGCCCTCGCCGACGCCGACGAGATCGCCGAGCGCCTGGCGGCGGGGGAGTGGGTCGTGGACCTGCGCAGCCGGGTCGCCTTCGCCGAGGGCCATGTCGCGGGCTCCTTCAACTTCGAGGCCGCGGGCCAGCTCGCCACCTACCTGGCCTGGCTGATCCCGTGGGGCAAGGCGGTCACGTTGCTCGCCGAATCGGCCGATCAACTCCGCTACGCACAGCGCGAGTTGACCCGGGTCGGTATCGATCGCCCGGCCGCCGCGGCCACCGGCGGTCCGTCCGACTGGCTGCGTGCCGGCGAGACCCCCGGCTCCTTCCCGCGCGGCACGTTCGCCGATCTGGCGGAGCGCCGCCGGGGAGGGCACGTGGTCGTCCTCGACGTCCGGCGTGACTCCGAGCGGGCCGGTGGCTTCGTGACCGACTCCGTCCACATCCCCATCCACGAGCTGCGCGGGCGGCTCGCCGAGGTGCCGGACGGCCAGGTCTGGGTGCACTGCGCCGGCGGTATGCGCGCCGGCATCGCCGCTTCCCTTCTGGACGCCGCGGGCCGGGACGTCGTCGCCGTCGACGACTCCTTCGGCGCGGCAGAGCAGGCGGGCCTCACCGTCGCCCGCCGCGCGGCCGGCCGGGCAGAGGCACAGGAGGCCGCGGAGCGCACCGGGCACGCGGCCGGCGCCACGGCGGCCGACGACGTCGTACTGCTGGACGTCCGTGAGACGTACGAATGGCAGGCGGGCCACGCACCGGGTGCGGTCCATGTGCCGCTCTCCGCGCTGGAGGCGGGCGGGTCGCTGCCCGAGCGGGTGGCGGGCCGGTCTCTGGTGGTCGTGTGCCGGTCGGGCAACCGTTCCCGGCACGCGGCCGAGCTGCTGGTCGCGCGCGGCGCCGACGCGGTCGACGTGATCGGCGGCATGCGCGCCTGGGACCGTCTCGGACTGCCCGTGGTGGACGAGCGCGGCGAGAGCGGGACGATTGCGTGAGCGTCGTCGTCCTCGCCCTGCTGTCCGGGGCCGTCATCGGACTGGCGCTCGGCGCGCTCGGGGGCGGTGGCAGCGTCCTCGCCGTCCCCGCGCTGATCTATCTCCTCGGTTTCACCCCGGTCGCGGCCACCACCGCCGCCCTGATCATCGTGGCCCTCACCACCGCCACCGCGCTGCCCGCGCACGCGCGTGAGGGGAACGTCCGCTGGCGCACCGGGCTGCTGTTCGCGGCCGCGGGCGTCGTGCCGGCCATGCTCGGCGGGCTGCTGGCGGCACGGCTGCCGGCCGCGGTGCTGACGGCGGCCTTTGCCGTGGTCGCACTGGTGGCGGCGGTACGGATGCTGCGCCCGCGGCTCTCGCCCGCCGATCCCGCTCGTGCGATACGGCCCGGCCGTGCCGCCGCAGCGGGAGCCGGGCTCGGCGCGGTCACCGGTGTCCTCGGGGTGGGTGGTGGATTCCTCGCCGTACCGGCCCTGGTGAACGTCCTCGGCCTGCGGATGCGGACGGCGGTGGGCACGAGCCTGCTGGTCATCACCGTCAACTCCGTCGCCGCGCTCGCGCTGCGTGCGGGTACGGCCGAGGGGATCGACTGGGGCGTCGTGGGACCGTTCGTCGGGGCCGCGATCCTCGGCGCCTGGGACGGCCGCCGCCTCGCCAAGAAGATCTCGGGCCAGTCGCTCCAACGGATCTTCGCCGTCGCCCTGCTGGGTGTGGCGGGGCTCATGCTGATCGGGTCGGCGGTGTGAGCGCGGTCGCCAGAGGCTTACGGCTCGCGCCGCGTCGACCGCCACAGGGGCCCGCGCGCCACACGCTCCGGGCGCCACCCCCGGGCGCGTCACCTCACGCCAGCGAGAGGAACAGCTTCTCCAGCCGGGTGCGCATCTGCTCCACGTCCTCGCCGTTCTTCCGGCCGGCCTCGACATCGGTCAGGCACTGCTGAAGGCCGGTGGCGATGATGGCGAACCCGGCCCGGTCCAAGGCCCGTGAGGCCGCGGCGAGCTGGGTGATGACGTCCTCGCAGTCGCGCCCCTCCTCGATCATCCGGATCACTCCGGCGATCTGGCCCTGAGCGCGACGCAGCCGGTTCAGCACGGCCTTGAGTTCCGCGCCCGCGAGCTCCATGTCCACGACTACTCCTCAATCTACGTATACCCCTAGGGGTACTGTACGTCCCGCTTCGGGCCGGCGTCGAACATCCGACGAACCTCACCTCGACCCGCCCGACGATTCGCAAAGGAACACCACCGCCATGACCACGTCTTCCACCCCCTCTCTCACCCCCTCCTCCCTCGGCACCGACCAGGCCCGCGACCGGCTCCACGAGCTGACGATCATCGACGTGCGCACCCCGGGCGAGTACGCGAGCGGCCACCTTCCCGGCGCCGTCAACGTTCCGCTGGACCAGGTGCGCCGCGCACTGCCGGAGATACGGCAGGCCGCCGAGCGCGGTGACCTCCTGGTCGTGTGCGCCTCCGGGGCGCGCTCGGAGAACGCCCGCAAGCTCCTCGCCGAGCGGGGCGTCGCGGTCGCCACGCTCATCGGCGGCACCGGCGCCTGGGCCGCCGCGGGACACGACCTGGACCGGCCGGCGGCCTGCGAGACGCGCGCCACCTGGGGCATGGAGCGCCAGGTGCGTCTCGTCGCGGGTTCGCTGGTCCTCCTGGGCCTGCTCCTCGGTCTCGTCGTGCACCCCGCCTTCCAGCTCCTCTCGGCCGGGGTCGCGGGCGGCCTGGTCTTCTCGGCGCTCACCGACACCTGCGGCATGGCGTACGTCCTCGCCAAGCTCCCGCACAACCGGCCCCGCGCGGCCGACCTGGAGACCGCGCTCGCGGCGTTGCGCGCGGGGTGACCACTGCCCGCCGGCGACGGTCGGGCCCAACCCGTTCCCAACGTGTTTGGCAGCGCGACCAGTTGCACAGGACTCACCCATGACTGGTCAGGACGCGGCAGCCGATCGCGACGCTCAAGTCACCGAAGACGCGGGCATGTTGGAAGCCGACGAAGCCGATCCGAAATCCACGACCGTCGTGGTGATCGGCGCGGGCCCGGCCGGCATGACCGTGGCCAATCTGCTGCGGCGCGGCGGGATCGACTGCGTCGTCCTGGAGCGCCGCAGCCGCGAGCATGTGGCGCAGCGGCAGCGCGCCGGAATCGTCGAGACCCGCGCGGTCCGGATGTTCGACTCCTGGGGACTGGCCGACCGCGTCCTCGGCGGAGTGCCGTACGACGGCATCCTGGAGATCCGGGTCGACGGCGAGAGCCACCTGCTGTCCGACAGTGACGGCTCCGAGGGGCTCGCGGCGCGCCTGTGCCCGCAGCAGGTGCTGGTCCAGAAGCTCACCGCGGCCTTCCTCGCCGACGGCGGCGACCTGCGCTACGAGGCCGCCGGCATCTCGCTGCACGACCTGACCGGCGACCGCCCGACGGTCCGCCACCGCACCGCCGACGGCGCCGTCCGCGCCCTCACCTGCTCCTTCGTCGCGGGCTGCGACGGTGACCGCGGTATCAGCCGCACGGCGGTGCCGGACGGCGTGCTCACCGCCCACGCCTTCGACCACGGGATCGGCTGGCTCACGGTCCTGGCGGACACTCCGCCCCCGGCCCATCCCCTCCTGGCCGTCAGCCCGGACGGCTTCGCCGCGCACTTCCCGCGCGGCCCGCAGACCAGCCGCTACTACGTCCAGTGCGCGCCCGACGACCAGCCCGCCGCCTGGCCGGACACCCGGATCTGGGACGCGCTGCGCACGCGGCTCGGCGACCCCGCCCTCCCCTCCGGCCCGATCACGGACCGCGAGATCTTCCGGCTGCGCAGCCTGGTCCACGACCCGATGCAGTACGGCCGCCTCTTCCTGGTCGGCGACGCCGCCCACATCGTCTCCCCGATGGGCGGCAAGGGCATGAACCTCGCCCTCTACGACGCCGACGTCTTCGCCCACGCCGTCCAGGACCACGTCCGCAACCAGGACGACACCGGCCTGCGCGGCTACTCCCAACGGTGCCTGCGCCGGGTCTGGAACGACCAGGAGTTCTCCCACTGGCTGACCCGCACGCTCCACGACGCGGGCGACGACTCCGGCACCGGCCCCTTCCACCGCGGCCTGGCCCGCGCCCGCCTCGACCGGCTCTTCACCTCCCCGCACGCGACCCGCGCCTTCGCCGAACTCATGATGGGAATGGACCCGACGTAGTCCAGTCACCCTGCCCTGTCACACATCACCGCCGCGTTCCGTCAGCGAAGTGACCTGTCACCGAATCGGATCGGATCGGACATCACGATGCTGACCAACGTCATGTTTGTGACCATCTACGTCACCGACCAGGACCGCGCGCTGCACTTCTACACCGATCAACTCGGCCTGGAGAAGCGCGTCGACGTCACCGGCCCCGACGGACGCTTCCTCACGGTGGCCGTACCCGGAAGCCCGCTGGAGTTCGTGCTCTGGCCGCACCCCGCGGCCGCGGGACAGCCGGCTGACATCCGGCCCGGCGCCACCCCTGGCATCGTCTTCCTCGAATTCGACGACCTGCGCAAGGACTTCACCATCCTGCGCGACCGCGGCGTCCCCTTCGACCAGGCCGAACCCGAGGACTACGCCTTCGGCATCCGCATCGAGGCCGCGGACCCGGACGGCAACCGCATCTCGCTGCGCCAGCGCAAGCAGCCCACGAATGCGGGGAGTTGATGGCATCCGGACACCCCTTCTCACCAGGGGCCGCGTCGTAGGCTGGCGCCCATGAGCTCCGACGACATCGCGTTGCGCCCGGTGGCCGAGGACGACCTGCCGGTCATGGAACGGTTCCTCACCGACCCGGAGACGGCCGAGCCGTTCCAGTGGTTCGGCTGGTGGGACACCGGGCGCTGGCGGCGCCAGTGGGCGGAGAACGGCCTGCTCGGCGACGACGGAGGCCATCTGATGGTGGTACGCGGCGCCCGGCGGCTGGGGTTCGTCGCCTGGCGGAAGGTCAGACCCACCTACACCACCTTCTACTGGAACATGGGCATCGGCCTGCTGACGGACGCCCGCGGCCAAGGTGTCGGGACCGAGGCCCAACGCCAGCTGGTCCGCTACCTCTTCGCCCACACGACGGTCGTACGGATCGAGGCGGACACGGAACTCGAGAACATCGCCGAACAACGCGCCCTGGAAAAGGCCGGTTTCACCCGCGAAGGCGTCCTGCGCAGCGTCGCCTTCCGAGACGGCGAGTGGCGCGACGGCGTGCGCTACAGCATCCTGCGCGGCGATCTGGCCTGACGAGCCCCCGCGCCTGCGTCCTCGCGGCAACGGCGGTGTCGTGCGCTGCGCAGGCCGTAGAGCACGACAGCGAAGCCTGGTTTGAGAGCTCTCCCGGTCGTCCAGCGGCCCGCGGTCGTGGTGCGCTGATCCTGGCCGGCTTCGCCTGCTTCCACCGTGCCCTGTCGGGTGGTTGGCCGTTCGCTCGGCTGAGGGCCGCCGTGCCGGTCGCGGCGGGAACCCCCGCGGCCGTCTGGGCCGGCTGCGCGGTGGCGCTGGTCGTCGCTGCCCTCTCCCTCCCTGCGCCGGTCCTTCGGGAAGCCCACCGATCAGCGGAGGCGTGAGCGCACGCGGTCGCGGACGGTTCGCCTTCAGCTGGAGTTCGTGTCAGCTATTGGACGGTGACGCGGTTGGCGTGTTGGCGTTCCAACTGGCGAGGAGTTCGAGTGCTTCGGCGTCCCGGCTGCCGGGGGCGACGCCGCAGACGATGAGGAACAGCCCGTCGTCGGCGGCGAGTTCCATGGCCTCGTAGGTGAACGTCAACTCTCCGACCAGCGGGTGGTTGATGCGCTTGGCTCCGGCGCGGTGGCGTCGGACCTCGTGCCTGGCCCAGCGTTGGCGGAAGGTGTCGCCGCGGGTGGACAGCTCGCCGATCAGGTCCGACAGGGCCTTGTCGTGGGGGTTGCGGCCAACCTCGGCGCGCAGGGTGGCGACGTTCTGGTCGGCGACGGCGTCCCAGTCGGGGTAGAACTCGACGGCGGCCGGGTCAAGGAAGGTGAACCGGGCGGAGTTGACCGGCCGGGCCGGACTGTTGAAGACCGGCGTGAACAGGGCACGCGCCAGCGTGTTGCCTGCCAGGAGGTCCAGGCGGCCGTTGCGGATGTAGGCGGGGACGCCGGTCATCGCCTCCAGCATGTTCCACAGCTCCGGGCGCAGGGTGCGGCGGGCCGGGTGCCGTGGGGCGCGAGCCTGGGCGGCAGTGGCATGGGCCGCCCGGACCAGGTCGAACAGATGTGCGCGTTCGGCGTCGTCCAGCAGCAGGGCACCGGCGATGGCGTCGAGGACTGCATTGGTGGCACCGCGGGCGTCACCGCGTTCCAGCCGGGTGTAGTAGGGGACGCTGACCCCGGCCAGTTGTGCGACCTCCTCGCGGCGCAGTCCGGGGACACGACGGGGTCCGGCGAGCGGGGACACCTTGAGCCCGGCCTGCTCCGGGGTGACCCGGGCGCGGCGGGTGGTGAGGAAGTCGCGGATCTCGCTGCGTCGGTCCATGCCTCGACACTACGACCGGACACCTCGATGGACACCGGCGTGGGGGTCCTTGTCAGGGTCTGTTTGGCGGCTCTGGCGGCGGTGCTGGCGGTGTTGGCTGGAGTACAGGTTCCGCCAGCCCGCCCCAGGAGGTCCCCCTGATGCCCGCCACCGCTCAAGGAGTCGAACAGGCATGCGCGCCTGATGTGGCCGAGCGGTCGTCCGGTGCGCGGTTCGCGCACGGTGCGGCGCTGCTGAGCCCCTTTGTCCCCCGCCGGGACCGGAGCAGGTGCCCGTACCGACTACATCGAGGAGATTGAACCCATGCGCGCAACCCTGCTTCACCAGGCCGGCGACGTCCGGGTCGAGGACGTCGCGGACCCGAAGATCACGCAGCCGACCGATGCCCTGGTGCGGATCGTGCTCGGCTGCATCTGCGGCAGCGACCTGTGGCCCTACAAGTCGGCACCGCTGACCGCCCATCCCCGCCAGATGGGCCACGAGTTCCTCGGCGTGGTCGAGGAGACCGGCGGCCAGGTGACCACCGTCAAGCCCGGGGACCTGGTCGTGGCACCGTTCACCTACAGCGACGGAACCTGTGAGAACTGCCGCCGCGGCCTGCACACCTCCTGCGTGCACGGCGGCCCCTGGGGCGTGAACGGCGTCGACGGCGGCCAGGGTCAGGCGGCCCGCGTCCCGTACGCGGACGGCACCCTCGTCCCGCTTCCCGTCGGCGAGGACTCCGATCTGCTCCCGGACCTGCTCACCCTGTCGGACGTCCTGTGCACCGGCTACCACGCCGCCCGTACGGCCGGCGTCCAGGCCGGGGACCACGTCACCGTCATCGGCGACGGCGCTGTCGGCCTGTGCGGCGTCATCGCCGCGAAGCTGCTGGGTGCCGAACGGATCATCCTGATGGGCCGCCACACCTCGCGAACCGACCTCGGCCGCCGGTTCGGCGCAACCGATGTCGTGGCCGCACGCGGCGAGGACGGCGTGATCGCGGTCCGCGAGCTCACCGGGGGCCGCGGCATCGAGCGGGTCCTGGAGTGCGTCGGTCTGAAGGACGCTCTGGTCCAGGCCACCGGCGTGGTCCGCGACGGCGGCACCATCAGCCGCGTCGGCGCCCCGCAGTACGCGGACGTGCCCCTCGGCTTCCCCGAGTTCCTGCGCAACATCACCCTCACCGGCGGCGTCGCCCCGGCCCGCGCCTACATCAAGGAACTCATGCCGCACATCCTGGACGGCTCCATCCACCCCGGACGCGTCTTCGACCGCACCGTCGCCCTGGAAGACGTCGCCGAGGGCTACCGGCTCATGAACGACCGTGAGGCCCTCAAGGTCATCGTCCGCCCCTGACACGGTCGGGCGCACCGGAAACCACCACCCCCCGAAACGAACGGGACATCTCGTGAAGCACATCCACCTGCGCGACCTGGACGTCTCCCGCATCGGCCTGGGAGCCATGGGCATGTCTCACGGCTACACCGGCGCCGGCACCGACGACGACCAGTCCGTCCGCACCATCCACCGTGCCCTGGACCTGGGCGTCACCTTCATCGACACCGCCGAGGTCTACGGCCCCTACACCAACGAGGAACTCGTCGGCCGCGCCCTGCGGGGTCGTCGCGACCAGGTGGTGCTGGCCACCAAGTTCGGCCTGATCTCCCACACCGGCCGCCCCGGGGCGACCGACAGCAGCCCGGCCAACATCCGCGCCGCCGTCGAAGGCTCCCTCACGCGCCTGGGCACCGACCGGATCGACCTGTACTACCAGCACCGCGTCGACCCGGGTACCCCCATCGAGGACACCATCGGGGCGCTCGCCGAGCTGGTCACCGAGGGCAAGATCCGGCACATCGGCCTCTCGGAGGCCGGCCCCGACACCATCCGGCGGGCCCACGCGGTGCACCCGATCACCGCTGTGCAGTCCGAGTACTCGCTGTTCACCCGCGACCCCGAGTCCCACGTCCTGCCGGTGCTGCGGGAGCTGAACATCGGGTTCGTACCCTTCTCCCCGCTCGGCCGCGGCTTCCTGACCGGCACCATCCGCTCCACCGAACAGTTCGACCCCACCGACTTCCGCGCCGACAACCCTCGGTTCACCGGAGACAACTTCCAGCACAACCTGCGCCTTGCCGACCAGGTCGCCGCCATCGCCGCCCGGATCGACGCCACCCCGGCGCAGGTCGCCCTGGCCTGGCTACTGGCCCAGGGCGACGACATCGCACCCATCCCCGGCACCCGACGCGTCGCCCGGGTCGAGGAGAACGTCGGCGCCGACGCCGTCCATCTCACCGACGAGCAACTCGCCCAGCTCAGCAGCCTGCCCCCGGCCGCCGGTCACACCCACACCGAGGCCCAGATGCGGATGATGGAGCGCTCATGACCGGGACAACCCGCGCGTCGCACCGCTCCTGATCCGCCGCCACGCAGCGAAACTCGTCGCCCTCACCGACGCCGTACTCTGCGCGGACGTCTGGCAGCGGCCCGAACTGCCCCCAAGGGACCGCAGTTTGATCACCGTCGCCGCCCTGGTGGCGCTGGGCCGCGACACCCGGCTGAACGACCAGCGGCACCGCGCCCCTCGACAACGGCCTCAGACCCGGCGAACTCACCGAGACGATCACCCATCTCGCGTTCCTCGAGGACTGACCCGCCGCCATGAGCGCGGCCGTCGTCCTGGCCCAGCTCACCGAGCCCCCCACTGGACACCCGACCATCAACCCCTTTCGGAGTCCCCGTGCAGCACCTCACCTTGAACAACGGCGTCGACATGCCGGTCCTCGGCTTCGGCGTCTTCCAGATCCCCGCGGAGCAGACCGAGCAGGCCGTCACCGACGCCCTCGCCGCCGGCTACCGCCTCCTGGACACCGCCGCCGCCTACGGCAACGAGGAAGCCGTCGGCCACGCGATCAAGAACAGCGGCATCCCCCGGCGGGACCTGTTCGTCACCACCAAGCTGTGGATCCAGGACGCCCCCGCCGAAACCAACACCCGCCGCGCCTTCGAGACGTCCCTGACCAAGCTCGGACTGGACTACGTCGACCTCTACCTGATGCACCAGCCCTACGGCGACGTCTACGGCCAGTGGCGCGCCATGGAGGCCGTGAGCCGGGAGGGGCTGGCCAAGGCGATCGGCGTCGCCAATTTCTACCCCGACCGTCTCCTGGACCTGATCCTCAACAACGAGATCACTCCGGCGGTGAACCAGATCGAGACCCACCCGTTCTTCCAGCGCACCGCCGATCAGGAGCTCATGCGCCGCCACGGCGTTCAGCCCCAGTCCTGGGGCGGCTTCGCCGAAGGCAAGAACAACCTGTTCACCAACCCCGTCCTCAGCGACATCGGCAATGCCCACGGCAAGTCCGTTGCTCAGGTCGTTCTGCGCTGGCTCATCCAGCGCGACATCGTCACCATTCCCAAGTCGGTCAACCCCGACCGGATGGCACAGAACATCGACGTCTTCGACTTCACCCTGACTGACGACCAGATGGCCACCATCGCCACCCTGGACACCCGCACCACCCTCTTCTTCGACCACCACGACCCGGCCATGGTCGACTGGCTCGCGAAGCGCCGCCTCGATGGCTGACCTCGACCCGGCGCAGCACGACGTGCGGCGGCGAGGCTGCCGAGGTTCGGCCATGGACACGAGTCGCAGCAGAGGAAAAACATTGAGCAGCGCAGAACGACTGCCGACCGGGGTGGTGTCCCGCGCCCTCGCTGCTTTCGGGACCCCGATCCGTCTGGGGCCCAACCTCACACCCGAAGGCTCAGACCGTCCCCGCCGTTCTCGCAGACGGGATCGCCCTGGGCGCAGAAGTCGATCGTACGGCTCTGGTACGTGCCGGTGACGCTCCTGCCGAGGGCTCGGATCGGGTTGTCGAACATCAGGACCGCGGCGACCCTGGGCTCGAGAGCCGCCGAGATCGTCGCCACGATCGGGCTGCCGACGACAGCGCCGTCGCTGCTGATGCCCATCGAGTTGCCGACGACGTTCGCGCCCTGCGAATGACCGACGAGAATGAACCGCTGGGTGCCGGGGAGTGGATATCCCGAAGGTATGCGCGTTTTCCGGCGAGGCGTTATGGACGGGAATTCAGAAATCCCGCAGGTTGTTGTTCTGTCGTCAGCTGATCCCTGACACGGCATCAGGGTCGGCTCGGGGGTGAGGCAGGGAGGTCACTGATAGCGGTCGGCCCGTCGTGGTCGGGAGGCTGGCGGGCATGTTGAACATCACTGCCGATGCTTCCCGTCCATCCCTCGCCCGGCGTGCGGCTGTCGCCCTCGCCGGTGCTGCCGCCCTGGCAGGACTCGCGGCCGCGTACGCGCCAGGTTTCGCGTACGCCGGGACGAGTGCCGCGACCGCCCCGCCCCAGTTCGATTTCAGTGACTGCCCGGCGCTTCCCGACGGAGTCGATCCGGCCCGTTGGAGGTGCGAAGTGCACACGGCGGCACCGCAGTTGACGATGGGCAAGGTCAGCGTGACCCTCGCTCCGATCACCATGACGCATGCCGAGGGTCCCATGCCCGACGGCACCAAGGGGCAGGTGTGGGGTGCGATGCACAGCGCGCCGACCGCGATCCCGGGCGGGCTGAGCGGCACCGCGGCAGGTGAGCATGTGCGGCAGCTCCGGCTCGCGATCAAGCCGGAGTACGGGGGGCGGTCCGACTTCTATACCGGGACGTTGAGCCTGCGCTTCCGGGTGCTGAGCCCGTTGCTGTCGCGCGGGTGCACCATCGGGGCCGGCGCGCCGGTCGACTTCCAGCTGAAGCGGTCGGGTCCCTCCGAGTGGCTCTCGCAGGACCCGCCGCTGATCAAGTTCTCGGCGTACGACGACACCTTCGCCGCCCCCGCCGCCGAGAACTGCGGGCCGCTCACCGCACCGCTCAACCGGCGGCTCGGGCTGCCGGCGTCGAGCGGGAACCTGATGAGCTACGACGCCACCTACACCTTCCGGACGTACGATCAGCTGCCGACCGCCTGAGGGGCGGAGGGCGCCAACCCGTTTACTTGATCACTGGGCGGGTCGGTCTCCCTCGGCGATGCCCGACGTCCGTGACGGCGTGGAGCGCAGGGCCAGGATCAGGTCCAGGCGGGTTTCGGGGTCGTGCAGGCCGTCCCCGAAAAGCTTCTCCAGTTGGCGCAGGCGGTAGCGGACCGTCTGCGGGTGGACGTGGAGGCGGGCCGCGACGTCGGGCACGTTGCTGCCGCTGAGCAGCCAGGCCAGCAGCGTGTCGGCCAGCCGCGCCCGCTGCCCCTCGGACGCGGCGTCCAAGGGGGCGAGGACGCGCGCGGCGAGGTGGGCGAGCAGCGGTTCGTCGCTGTGGAGCAGCAGGGTGGCGAGGTGGTCGGCGCAGCGCACGACGCCTTGGCGGGGCAGGATTCCGCGGCCCATCAGACCCAGCGCTCGCGTCGCCCACTGCAGCGACCGTGCGGCCTCGGCGAGCGGGACCGTCGGGCCGATCGCCGCCGGGCGGCCGCCCAGGCCGATGACGAACGCCCGTCCGCCGAACCGTCCCGTGCCCCCGGGATCCGGCACCAGCACCCGTGGCGGCCGGGCCTCCAGGTCCGTCAACGCCCCGGGTATGGAGGGCAGTTGGTCGTCGAAGCGGGCGTCCGTGGAGGACGCCAGCGTTACGACGGCCACCTCGGCGGGCACCCGCCACCGTGCCCCGTGCGCCAGGTCCTGCACCGTCTCCGGCGACACAGGACCGTCGTCCAGCAGCAGGTCGAGGAGCCGTCTGCGGCGCCGTTCCAGTTCGTGCGCGCTGCGCGCCTGTGCCTCGGCGTATCCGGCGGCGGCCGCCTCGGCGACCTCGTGCACGGTCCGGAACGCCAGTTCGCCCAGCGCCGCCACGGCCGCCGTGTCCAGGCCGAGTTCCTCCGCCGTACGGCCCATCAGCCGCCAGGCGTGCAGACCTCCCACCCGCAGCGCCGACTGCAGCGCGTCCAGGCTGCGGCCCTCCAGGGCCTCGCCGCGCCCGAGCTCGTAGTACGTCGCCGCGATCGACGCCCCCTGGCCGCCTGGATCGGCGATGTGGTCGATGAACAGCGTGAGCGCCTGCACCACGCCGGCCCGCAGATTGCGGCGGTAGGTGCCGTCGGCGGGCCGCGCGTACTCGGGAACCTGGCGGCACACCTCCTCCTCCACCTCGTCCGCCACGCGCTCGAGTCGGGCGAACAGCAGCTCGGCCAGCTCGGGCGGGACCGCGGGGTCACCGAGACCGGCAGGCGTGCGGGGATCGCCGGGCGTGTCGCGTTCGCCAGACGTGCCGCCTTCAACAGACGTGCCGCGTGCGCCGGGCGTACCGGTATCTCCGGGCCTACCGCGTTCGCCTGGCGCACCCCGATCGCCAGTCACACCGCGATCGCCAGCCACTCCGGGATCATCAGACGTGCCGCGCGGAGTGGGGACGGCCACGACGGGCACTCCTTTCCCCCGGAGGCGGCTCATCCATGGACCGGTGCCCATGGGACGAGGGGAACGTCCTGTGTTCGACGGATGCCCCCTGCGCTCCGTTCCGTGCCCCGGCTGCACCGACATCACTCCGGTAGCCCGAGCGCACCGGCGAGCATCGGCCACGAGGCGGCGAACTCCCCTTTCCAGTAGGCCCAGCTGTGCCCTCCTCCCGCGTAGTAGTGCGTGGTGACCGGGATGCCGAGCAGGGCGAGGGTGTCGGTGAAGCGGTGCGCGGAGGGCCACAGCAGGCTCTCCAGGGCTTCGGGCAGCCAGTCTCCGAGGCCGCCCGCGACCCCGCTGCCGCTGGAGACGTACAGCGGTGTGCCGCGCAGCCCGGTGGCGCGGGCCCGCGGGTTGAAGTCGTGCCAGACGAGCAGATCGAGCACCGGGCTGCCCCACAGCGAGTGGGGCGCCAGGTTCTCGCGGGCCACGATCGCGTCCACGAGAGCGGGTACGCCGACGGCCGTCGTGTCGAGGATGCCGCTGTAGGAGGCCGCGGCGGCGAACGCCCCCGGATGGCGGGCCGCGTGCGCCATCGCGCCGTAGCCGCCGGTGGACACGCCCGCCACGGCCCGCACGCCGGAGGCCCGGTAGTCGCGGGCCAGCAGCGCCGGCACCTCCTGGACCTGGAAGGTCTCGTAGTCCGCACCGCTGCGCCAGGTGGTGGGGATGCCGGTGGGGCCCGCCTCCGGCATGGCCACGATCAGGTCGCGGCCCTCGGTGAAGGACTCGATGTCCGTCTCCCGGGTCCACGACGTGTAGTCGTCGTGGGCGCCGTGCAGCAGGTACAGCACGGGATAGGTGCGGCCGGGCCGCGCGTCGAAGCCGGACGGCAGGATCAGCCGTACCGTCGCGGTGCGGTCCAGCGCGGCGGAGGCGACCGGCACGTCGAAGGTGCGCGCGCCGGCCTGGGTCGCGGCCCGGGCGCGTCCGGCGGCAGAGAAGCCGAACAGGGCGGCCAGTCCCGTGACGGCCGCGGCCCTGGTGACGGAGCGTCGGGAGATTCCGGCGGTGCTGTACGGCATGGCGGCTCCTCAGTCGGGTTGGGCGTCCGGCCGGGCGGTGGCGTCCGGCGAGGCGAGCACCCGCCGCAGATGGGCGGCGATCTGGTCGACGTGCGGCGGGTCGAGCAGTGACAGGTGGTGCCCCGGGACCGGCACGACGGTCAGCCGTGGGCACACCTCGTCCCAGCCGAGCGCGTCGTCGTCCCGCTCGTACGCCGGATCGCGCACGGTGTGCGGGGCCGGTGCGGTGGCCCGGTACAGGACCACCGTCCCGTCGTAGGCACCCGGCCGGTGCGCCTCGCCGGTCCTCAGGTCCAGGTAGGAGGCCCGCTGGTGCTCCAGCGCGGCGGCCGGCACCTCTACGGTGCCGCGCAGGGCCCGCAGCACCCGTTCGATGCGCTCGTGGTCGTCGTCCGTCGCCACGAGTTCGTCGTACGGCAGCCTCAGGTCGACTCCGTAGGTGTCTGCGACGTACCCGGCGAAGCCCGTGAGGTGTGCACGGATGCGGTCGGCGCGGGTGCGGCCCGGCTGGGGGAGCGGCCGTACGGAGTCGATGAGCGCGACCAGCTCCACCACCCGTCCGGCGGAGGTGAGTTGCCGGGCCGTCTCCTGCGCCAGGAAGCCGCCGAAGGACCAACCGCCCAGCGCGCACGGCCCGTCCGGGTGGGCGGCGTCGATCGCCTCGGCATAGCGGCGGGCCTTCTCCGGCACGGTACGGGCGTCCTCGATCCGTTCCAGGCCGTACACCGACCGGTCGCCGCCCAGCCGTTCGGCGAGCCCGCGGTAGACGTCGATGGGCCCGCCCGCCGCGTGGAAGAGGAACAGCGGGGGCCGCGTGCCGTCGGTGCGCAGGGCCCGGAGGGGAGTGGACGTCGCCTTGCCGATCCGGTCGGCGACCTCGCCGACCGTGGCCGCGCCGAACAGGTCGCGCAGGGGCAGGTCGACGGTGAACTCCCGTTCCAGGGCGGTCCGGATGCGGACGGCCATCAGGGAGTCGAGGCCGAGCTCGGTCAGCGCCGTCGCGGCGGTGATGCGGCTCGTCGGATGGCCGGTGACGGCGGCGATGTGCCGGCTGACGCGGGCGGCCACCGATGTGTCCGCGACGGCGGGTGCGGCGGGTTCCGCCCAGCGTTCCGCGGCCGGTGCGGTGGAGGAGGCGGCGCCGTCCGTCCACCAGAACCGGGCATGCCGCCAGCGCGGCGCCGGCAGGTCGACGACCCGCCCGGGGGGCAGGGGCAGGCGCAGGCCGGCCGCGTACAGGGTGCCCAACTCCGTCTGGAACACCGCCGATTCGTCGGCGTCGCGGCGCATCGTGGCCACGGTCAGCGCGTCGGGCACCGTGTCGGCGACGGAACGGCCCAGCACCGGGTGCGGCGAGACCTCGACGAAGGCGGTGTGGCCGTCCTCGGCGGCCGCCGCCAGCGCCCGGTCCAGACGGACCGGCCGGCGCAGGTTGGCGGCCCAGTGCGCGGCGTCGAACTCGCACTCGCCGCGCGGGTCGTCGAGCACCGTGGAGTAGACGGGGATACGCGGCCGTCCGCCCCGGACGTCCGCCAGGGTCTCGGTCAGCTCCGGCAGGAGCGGGTCCACCTGGGGGCTGTGCCCGGCGCCGACGACCCGCATGGCGCGGGCGGTACGGCCCTGCTTCTCCAGCCGTCGCACCAGCCGCGCGACCGCGGCCTCCGCGCCGGTGACGACCTTCTGCCGGGGCGAGGAGTGGACGGCGATGTGCACGTCGGGGAAGTCCTGTGCCAGGGAGGGCAGTTCGTCGTCATCCAGGTCGACGACGGCCATCGCGCCGCCGTGCAGCCTGCCGAGCAGCCGGGCCCGCATGGCGGCGACCCGCGCCGCGTCGGGCACGTCCAGGGCGCCCGCGCAGACGGCGGCGGCCACCTCGCCCATGGAGTGGCCGATGACGGCGACCGGTTCGGCGCCGTAGGAGCGCCACAGCTCGGCCAGCGCCAACTGGACTCCGAACAGCATGGGTTGGGCGACTTCCAGGTGATCGAGCGGACCGCCGGAGGCCAGGTGTTCGTGGAAGGAGAAGCCGAACTCGTCGGAGATCTGCGCGTCCAGCTTCTCCACGGCGGCGGCGAAGGCCGGCTCCTCGGAGAGCAGCCGGCGCCCCATCCCGGGCCACTGGCTGCCGTACCCGGAGAACACCCAGACCGGCCCGCGTCCGACGCGATCACGGTCGCCGGTCAGGACCCGTGTATGCGGGCGCCCTTCGGCCAACGCGCGCAGTGCCTCGGCAAGTTCGACTCCGCCGCGCGCCACGACCGCCGCGCGTACGGCACCACGGCCCGCACGTCCCGCGAGGGTGCGGGCCACGTCGGCCGGGCACGCGTGGGACCCCTCGGGCGAGGCCGGCCACGCCGCGAGCCGTTTGGCGGTGTCGCGCACGCGTGCCGTGTCGACGTCGGAGAGCAGGTGGAGGCGGGCCGCGGGCTCCTCGGCCGGCGGCGCGGGGAGGGCGCCGGGCCGCCATTCCTCCAGGACGGCATGGGCGTTGGTGCCGCCGAACCCGAAGCCCGACACCCCGGCGACGGCGCTGCCGCCGTAGCGGGGCCACGGCTCGGGCTCGGTCACCACGCGCAGACGCGGGTCGGTCAGGGCGCTGCCGTGCGCGCAGTGCAGCGACGGCGGGATGCGGTCGTGGTGGAGTGCGAGGACCGTCTTCACCAGGCCGGCGATGCCCGCGGCGGACTCCAGATGACCCAGGTTGCCCTTCACCGAGCCGAGCAGCAGCGGCTGTTCGGGATCGCGGCCCGCCCCGAGCACGGCGGCGAGCGCGCCCGCCTCGATGGGATCGCCGAGCGGGGTGCCGGTGCCGTGCGCCTCCACGTGATCCACGTGCGCCGGAGCCAGCCCGGCGCGTGCGTAGGCGGTGGTCAACAGGGCTTGCTGCGCTGCGGGGTTGGGGGCGAGGAGGCCGTTCGAGCGGCCGTCGGAGTTGACGGCGGTCGCGCGGATGACAGCCAGGACGCGGTCGCCGTCCCGTTCGGCGTCGGACAGCCGTTTCAGCAGGACGGCCGCGCAGCCCTCCCCGCGCCCGATGCCGTCGGCCGCCGGGGAGAACGGCTTGCAGCGTCCGTCCGGCGCCAGCGCGCCCGCCCGCCCGAAGGCGACGCCGACGACGGGCGACAGCAGCACGTTGACCCCGGCGGCGATGGCCGTGTCGCTCTCGCCGGTCCGCAGGCTGACGCAGGCGTGGTGCACCGCGACCAGCGAGGACGAGCAGGCCGTGTCGACGGCCATGCTGGGCCCGCGGGTGTCGAGGGCGTACGCCAGCCGTCCCGCGGTCACGCTGAGGGCTCCGCCCGCCGGGGCCCACGGGTCGACGGCGGCCGGGTCGGCGCCGGTGAGCTGCCCGTACTCCGGCGCCGAGACACCGACGAAGACGCCGGTGGCCGTACCGGCGAGCGCGTGTGCCGGCACGGCGGCGTGGTCGAGGGTCTCGCGGACGACCTCCAGGAGAATCCGCTGCTGGGGGTCCATCACCGCGGCCTCGCGCGGGGTGATGCGGAAGAACTCGGCGTCGAAGCCCGCGATGTCGTCGAGATAACCGCCGTACGCGGGCGCCTCGTCGGGCGGGAAGGGCGTGAAGTCGCCCCATCTGGCCTCCGGTACGCGCCGGATGGCGTCGGTTCCCTCCTCCAGCAGCCGCCAGTAGTCCGCCGGGCCGTGCACGCCGCCGGGCAGCCGGCAGCCCACCCCGATGACCGCGACGGGTTCGGCTGCCACGGCTGGGGGCGGGAACGTGACCGGCTCGGGGGCGAGTTGGGCCGCCGTACGGCACAGGTGTGCCACCAGGGCGTCGCCGGTGGGCGCCTCCCACAGCAGCGTCGCCGGCAGCTCGCGGCCCGTCAGCAGGGACAGCTCCCCGGCCAGCACGACCGCGTCCCGCGAGGACATGCCCAGATCCGCCAGTGGGCGGTCCATCGGGACGGGGCCGGCGGGGCCGCCCTGCCAGGCGGCGACCCGCTCGGAGAGCAGACGGCGCACCGCGCCCTCGTCGACGGCCCTCATTCCGCGCTCTCCGCCGTGTAGGCGCCCTCCAGGTATCGGGCTCGGGTCAGTGCCCGCGACACCTTGCCGCTGGACGTCCGGGGCACGGTGCCCGGAGCGACGAGCGCGACGTCGGCGAGCCGCAGCCCGTGCCGGACGGAGACGGCCGCGCGCACGGCCCGCACCAGGGCCGGCACGTCGATGTCGGCGAGGCTCAACGCGCGCGCGTGCTCCGCCACGACCACCACCCGCTCGGCCGTGCCGCCCGGCACCGCGAAGGCGGCCAGCCGGTCGCGCCGCACGGCCGGATCGGCCTCCTGCGCGGTGGCCTCCACGTCCTGCGGATAGTGGTTACGGCCGTCGACGACGATCAGGTCCTTCAGCCGGCCGGTGACGATCAACTGGCCGTCCAGCACGGTGCCGAGGTCGCCGGTGCGCAGCCAGCGGCCGTCGTGCGCGTGCCCGTCCACCGCCTCCGCGACCGTCGCGCCGAAGACCCGCCGCGTCTGCGGTTCGTTGTTCCAGTAGCCCCGGCCGACATTGGGCCCCTGCACCCAGATCTCCCCGACCTCCCCCTCGCCGAGCACCGCGCAGGACAGGGGATCGACGATGCGCACCTGCTGCCCCGCCGGTGTCCCGCAGCCCGCCACCAGCACGGCTCTGGGGTCGTCCGGCCGCGCCGGCAGGGCCTTGCCGGAGGCGAGCGCGTCGCGGTCGAGGGCGAACCGGGCGATCGGCTCGCCGGGCCGGGCGGCACTGACGAAGACGGTGGCCTCGGCGAGACCGTACGAGGGGCAATGCGCCCCGGCGGGCAGCCGCTGCGCGGCGAACGCGGTGTGGAAGCGGTCCGCGGTGCCGGGCCGGACCGGCTCGCTGCCGTTGATCAGCGCGGCGACGCCGTCCAGCCGTAGGTCCGCCTTCTGCGCCTCGGTGACGGCGGAGGCGCAGTAGTCGTAGGCGAAGTTGGGTGCGGCGCTGATCGCCCGCGGGTGCGCGGCGAGCAGCCGGAGCCAGCGCGCCGGTTCGTGCAGGAAGGCGGCCGGGTCCATGACGACCGACAGCAGACCCCGTACGACCGGTGCCGCGACGCTCAGCACGAGCCCCATGTCGTGGTAGAGCGGCAGCCAGCCCACGCAGGTCACCGGGTGCGCGTCCGCGCCGTAGGCGGTCAGTGCCTGGCGGGCGTTGGCGACGACGTTGGCATGGGTGATCTCCACGCCCGCCGGGGCGCGGGTGGAGCCGGACGTGTACTGCAGATAGGCGGTCGCCCCGGCGTCCGGCGCGGGAGCCCGCCAGTTTTCGGCGGCGGCATCGGGCACCTCGTCCACCGCGAGGACCGGTACCCGCGTGCGCTCGCAGAAGTCGCGCACCTCCTCCAAGGCGCGGCTCGTGGTCAGGACGACGGTGGGACGCGCGTCGGCCAGGACCCCGACGAGCCGGTCGCCGTGCCCGGGCAGACCCGGCGGATACAGCGGTACGGCGACCAGCCCGGCCGCCAGCGCGGCGAGGAAGCCGGTGACGTACTCCGTCCCCTGCGGGCACAGCAGGGCGACGCGCGACCCGGGCTCGGCCCGCTCGGCGAGCCGGGCGGCCAGCGCCCGCACCCGCACGTCAAGGCGCTGCCAGGTCAGGGTGCGATGCACCCCGCGCGAGCCGGGGGAGGGATGGTCGACGAACGTGAACGCCCGGCGGTCGGGGGCGGTTTCGGCCCAGTGCCGCACGTACTCGGGCAGAGTCCGGTACACGGGCGCGTGCGGGATGCGGCGGCTTTCCATACGGGCGTGGCTCCTCACATCGCGGTTCGGCTGGCGGGTCGTGCGCGGTGGGGGATGGTGCGGATCGGAGCGGTGGGGCATGGGGCGGGCTGGAGCGCCGGGGGAGGTGCGGGTCAGAGCGGGATGTTGCCGTGCCGGCGCTCGGGCATCGGGGCGCGCTTGCCGCGCAGGGCCCGCAGGGCGCGGCAGATGTGGGCGCGGGTGTCGCGCGGGGCGATGACGGCGTCGACGTACCCGCGTTCCGCGGCGGGGTACGGCGTGCCGTGTGTGATCTCGTACGCGGCGACGAGACGCGCGCGCAACGCGTCGGGGTCGGCGGCGGCGGCGAGTTCGCGCCGGTGCAGCACGCC
Organism: Streptomyces sp. NPDC057616; assembly: GCF_042800575.1. Lineage (NCBI taxonomy): Bacteria > Bacillati > Actinomycetota > Actinomycetes > Kitasatosporales > Streptomycetaceae > Streptomyces > Streptomyces sp. NPDC057616. The sequence continues at coordinate 23,128 of NZ_JBHVGU010000052.1, read as the reverse complement.
GACGGCCCCTTCCGCCCCCATCACGGCGATACGGGCGGTGGGCCAGGCGAGGTTGACGTCCGCGCCGAGATGCTTGGAGCCCATCACCGCGTACCCGCCGCCGTAGGCCTTGCGCACCACGACGGTGATCTTCGGGACGGTGGCCTCGGCGTACGCGTACAGCAGTTTGGCGCCGCGCCGGATGATGCCGGCCCGCTCCTGGCGCACGCCGGAGAGATAGCCGGGGACGTCGGCGAAGGTCAGCAGCGGTATGCCGAACGCGTCGCAGAACCGCACGAACCGCGCCGCCTTCTCCGAGGCGTCGATGTCCAGGACACCGGCCGAGTGCAGCGGCTGGTTGGCGACGACGCCGACGCTGGCGCCCTCGATCCGGGCGAGCGCGCAGATGATGTTGGGCGCGAACAGCTCCTGCACGTACAGGAGTTCACCGTCGTCGACGACCGACTGCAGGACGCCCCGCATGTCGTAGGCCTGCCCGGTCCGATCGGGCACGATCCGGTCGAGCAGATCACCGTCGTCGGCGGACCCGGGCGCGTAGGCGGGCGGCCGCTCGAGGTTGTTGGCGGGCAGGTACGACAGCAGGTCGCGTACGGCGTCCAGGGCGTCCTCCTCGTCGGCGGCGAGGAAGTGGGCGTTGCCGTTGACGGTGTTGCTGGTGCGCGCGCCGCCCAGGTCCTCGGCGGTGGTGCGCTCCCCGGTGACCGTCTCGATGACGTCGGGGCCCGTGACGAACATGTGGGAGACGCCGTCCACCATCACCGTGAAGTCGGTGATGGCGGGCGAGTAGGCGGCGCCGCCCGCGCACGGCCCGAGGACGACGGAGATCTGCGGGATCACCCCGGACGCCCGCACGTTGCGCCGCACCAGCTCCGCGTAGAGGGCGAGCGAGACGACGCCCTCCTGGATGCGGGCGCCGCCGGAGTCGTTGAGCCCGACGACCGGGCAGCCCGTCTTCAGCGCCAGGTCCATCAGCGCCACGGTCTTCTCGCCGAAGGCCTCGCCCATACTGCCGCCGAAGACCGTTGAGTCCTGCGCGAACACGCAGATCGGCCTTCCGTCGACGGTGCCGTATCCGGTCACCACCCCGTCTCCGTACGGGCGTTGAGCGTCGTCCGGGGTGGTCCGGGCGCGTACGAACAGGCCGGTCTCGCAGAAGGAGTCGTCGTCCAGCAGCCGCGCGATCCGCTCGCGCGCGCCGAGGGCGCCGCGCCGTCGGGACACCCCCGAAGCCACCGCCTGGGCATGGCGGCGCTTCAGGTCGGCCATGCGGCCGGCGGTGCCGTCCGGCGCGGGTGCCGTCCTCGTGGTTCGAGATGTAGTCGCCTCACGCGTCACAGCCACCTCCGAAGTTGCTTTCGAATATGGCAGCGGGACGGGAGAGGATTTGGTTGATCGCCGCTCTGTTTGCGGGAGTTGAGTCTCGTGGAACGGCGGTTGCTCCTGACGTGACAAGGGTTGGGGTGCGCCGGGAGGTTCGCGGTCAGGAAGCGGCGGTACGGGCGGCGCGATGGCGGCGGACCGCGTCGCGGTTGGCGCAGCGCTGGGAGCAGTAGCGCCGACGGCCGGTACGGGAGGTGTCGGCGAAGATCGCGGTGCACTCCGCTACGTCGCAGCGCCGCAGCCGGTGCATGCCGCGCCCCGTCAGGTGCAGGGCGGTGCCCACGGAGATCAGCGACAGCAGCAGCCTGCCGAGCGGCTGACGTTCGTCGCGGTAGTGCACGTGCCAGCCGGTTCCGGCGTGGTTGGTCATCCGCGGGTAGGCGGCGGCCGACGCCAGCATCGCGTTGAGCAGCCCGGCCCGCTCGTGCTCGTCGGTCGCGTCGACGACCTCCTCCCACGCGTCCAGCGCCTCCAGGGCGTCGGCGAGGTCCTCCGGGGTGGCCGGGCGGTCCAGCACCAGCCCGGCGGCCCGGCAGCGGTCCGCGAGGTTCTCGGCGTCGGCGGGGCGCCGGTTGGCCAGGTCGGCGGCGAGGTTCACGGCATCCTCGCCGTAAGGGTTGAGGTGCATAAGACCATTACAGCAGGCTGGTGGACATGTCACCACGCACCGGAATCGCCAGTGCCGTACGGCGGGCCGGCGAGTACGACCTCGTCGAGCTCCTGCGCCTGCGGACCCTGCTCTTCGACGACCTCGGCGGTGACTTCTTCAATCCCGCGACGGACGACGGCAGTTGGCTGGACACCCTGGCCGTGGTGCTGAAGCAGCAACTGCGGGCGGGGGACGTACGCATCCTGGTCGCGGACGCGGCGGGGGACCGCGACGGCGGTGAGCGCGGCGACGGTGACCGCGGCCTCGCAGCCTGTGGCATCGGCACGATCGAGCAGCGGCTGCCCGGGCCGCACCTGCGCAACGGCCGCATCGGCCATGTGATCGGCGTGATCACCGACCCGGCGCACCGGCGGCGCGGCCACAGCCGGGCGATCATGCGGGGTCTGCTCGACTGGTTCCGCGAGCGCGAGGTGGCCCGCGTCGACCTCTACGCCTCCGTCGAGGGCGAGCCCCTCTACCGCGACCTGGGCTTCACGGATCTCCCGGACCCCGCACTGTACTGGCGCCCGTGACCTGAACCGTCGCGCCAACCGTCTCGCTATTTCTTCTCATTACGCCGCCGGTGCCATTCTCGGCGACACGAGCGCGTGGTGGTTGACTGCGCTCAATTGCCTGATCCCGGCCCAAGATTTTGCCATGCGCCGGGCCAACTGGCCTCCCGCGCTACCCCATCCGGTGGCTTATGGCCGCCGTAGCGTTATTCCCCCTTCCGATTTCCTGATTATTCCACTGTCCGGCTCTTGGTACTGACCAGCTGTCACCAAGCTCCGAACCAAGACGAGGAGAGTGGAATCAATGACGACATCGCCGAGATGGCGATCTGTTCTGGCGTCAGCCACCATGGTCGCCGCGCTCGCCACCACCCCACTGACGAGCCCGCTGTTCGCCTTCGCCCAGGACGACAGCGCCCCGATGCCCCCGCACCCGGGGCAGTCGTCCGGAACGGGTCCGCAATCGCAGCCCGCGGAGGCGGTACCCCAGGATCAGCAGGCGACACCGGCGCACGAGGCGAAGCCGGAGAATCCGGGGCACGACTCGAAGCCCGAAAAGCCGGGGCATGAGGGTAAGCCGTCGCATGAGAGCAAGCCCGAACACGGAGGCAAGCCTGAGCACGAGGGCAAGCCCGAACATGAGGGAAAGCCGGGGCACTGGACCAAGCCGGAGAAGCCGGGGCATCCGGCCAAGCCGGAGCACCCGTCCTACCCGGCCAAGCCGGAGCACCCCTCGAAGCCGGAGTACCCGGCTCACCCCGTGAAGCCCGAATACCCGTCGCACCCGGTGAAGCCTGAATACCCGGCCCATCCGGTCAAGCCGGAGATGCCCGTGTACCCGGTGAAGCCCGAGTATCCGGCCCATCCGGTCAAGCCGGAGTATCCGTCGAAGCCGGTGTACCCGGTCTATCCGGTGAAGCCGGAGATGCCCGCGTATCCGGTGAAGCCGATGTACCCCTCGAAGCCTGTGATGCCCGCGTATCCGGTGAAGCCCGAGTATCCCGCTCACCCCGTGAAGCCGGCCTTCCCTTCGAAGCCCGTTTACCCGGTGCTGCCGCAGATGCCCGCGTATCCGGTGAAGCCGGTGTACCCCTCGAAGCCTGTGATGCCCGCGTATCCGGTCAAGCCGGAAATGCCGGCCTACCCGGTCAAGCCGGCGATGCCTGCTTACCCGGTCAAGCCCGCGTATCCGACGAAGCCTGAGATGCCCGCCTACCCGGCCAAGCCGGTGTACCCGGAAAAGCCGGCGATGCCTTCCTATCCGGAGAAGCCTGCGTATCCGACGAAGCCGGCCATGCCCGCGTACCCGGAGAAGCCCGCCTACCCCGCGAAACCGGCGTACCCGGCCAAGCCGGAGCGGCCCGCCTACCCGGCGAAGCCGGAGATGCCCGCGTATCCGGCCAAGCCGGAGAAGCCGGCCTATCCGGAGAAGCCCGCGATGCCGGCGTATCCGGCGAAGCCGGAGAAGCCCGCTTACCCGGCGCAGCCCGAGCGGCCGGCCTATCCGTCGCAGCCGGAGAAGCCCGCTTACCCCGCAAAGCCGGAGAAGCCCGCGTATCCCGCAAAGCCGGAGAAGCCCGCGTATCCCGCGCAGCCCGAGCGGCCCGCATACCCGGCGAAGCCGGAGCACCCCGCCTACCCGGAGCACCCGGCCAAGCCGGACTACCCGGCCAAGCCCGACCACCCGTCGCAGCCCATGAGGCCCGACTACCCGTCGAAGCCCGACATCCCGTCGAAGCCTGACATGCCGTCAAAGCCGAACTACCCCTCGGCTCCGTCGAAGTCCTCGTGGTAGCACCGCGGCTCCTTTCGCAGGAGGCCGCAGCGAGGTGACCGCCTTGCCGCACCCGTCGGCATCGGAGACACCGGCACCGCGGCGCCGGGCGGTCTCACGAAGGGCGCCTGACAGGCACTTGCTCTGTCAGGCGCCCTCGTGCGTCCGCTCGTTCGTCCTCTGCCACCGCCTCCAGCACGGCGTCACGGCCGGTGCGGGCGTGGTTCAGCGAAACGCCGCCTCGCCGGTGAGGGCCTTGCCGATGACGAGGGAGTGGACCTCGCTGGTGCCCTCGTAGGTGAGGACCGATTCGAGGTTGTTGGCGTGGCGGAGCACCGGGTATTCGAGGGTGATGCCGTTGGCGCCGAGGAGCGTGCGGCACTGGCGGGCGATCTCGATGGCCTCGCGGACGTTGTTGAGTTTGCCGACGCTGACCTGCTCGGGGGTGATGCGACCCTCGTCCTTGAGGCGGCCGAGGCGCAGGGCGAGCAGCATGCCCTTGTCGAGTTCGAGGGCCATGTCGGTCAGCTTCTGCTGGGTGAGCTGGTAGGAGGCGAGGGAGCGGCCGAAGACGGTGCGGTCGGCGACGTAGGAGAGGGCGGTCTCCAGGCAGTCGCGGGCGGCGCCGAGGGCGCCGAAGACGATGCCGAAGCGGGCCTCGTTGAGGCAGCCGAGCGGGCCGGACAGGCCCCGGGCCTTCGGGAGCATGGCGTCGGCGGGCAGCCGGACGTCCTCGAGGACGAGTTCGCTGGTGACGCTGGCGCACAGAGAGAGCTTCTGCTTGATCTCGGGGGCGGAGAAGCCGGGTGTGTCGGTCGGCACGACGAAGCCGCGGACGCCGTCGTCGGTACGGGCCCAGACCACCGCGACGTCCGCGACCGAGCCGTTGGTGATCCACATCTTGGTGCCGCTCAGCACCCAGTCGGAGCCGTCGCGCTTGGCGCGGGTGCGCATGGCGCCCGGGTCGGAGCCCGCGTCCGGCTCGGTGAGGCCGAAGCAGCCGATCTTCTCGCCCGCCGCCATGCCGGGCAGCCACTCCTGCTTGTGCTCCTCGGAGCCGTACTGCCGGATCGCGTACATGGCCAGTGATCCCTGCACCGAGACCAGGCTGCGCAGCCCGGAGTCGACAGCCTCCAGTTCCAGGCAGGCCAGGCCGTAGGAGACGGCGTTGGTGCCGGCGCAGCCGTAGCCGTCGAGGTGCATGCCGAGGACGCCGATGCCGCCGAGCAGCCGGGCCAGCTCGCGGGCGGGGATGCCCTCCTGGAACCACTGGGCGATGTGAGGGCGCAACTCCCGTTCGCCCAGGGCCCGTACGGTCCGCTGGATCTCACGCTCCTCGTCGCTCAGCAGTCCGTCGACGGCGACGAGGTCGAAGGGATGGACGGGAGAGGTGTTCATGTTCCGGCCTCCGGGGGACAGGTGCGGGCGGCTCCCACGGCCGCCAGTCAACCTCAGATCGGATTTTGGATCCAGTATTGATTATCCGCAGGCGAGTGCGTACGTTCGCAGCGGATGCCGAGGAAGGGAGAGAGCCGCATGCGCTCAAGCCGGCCGGTCCCGCGGGAAGCCGCCGAGCAGCCGCGGGAGGAGGCGCTGTCCGGGATCGTGGTCGCCGACTTCGGACGGGTGCTCGCCGCGCCGTACATGACGATGCTGCTCGCCGACCTCGGCGCCGACATCATCAAGATCGAACGGCCCGGGACCGGTGACGAGACCCGCGCCTGGGGCCCTCCCTTCGCGGACGGCGAGACCACCTACTTCCTGGGGGTCAACCGCAACAAGCGCTCCGTCGCCCTCGACCTGACCGACGAGCGGGACAAGGAGGCGGCCCGGGCAATCGTGGCCCGCGCCGACGTGCTGGTGGAGAACTTCCGGCCGGGCACGATGGAGCGCCTGGGCCTCGGCTACGAGGAGATGCGTGCGCTCAACCCCGGGCTGGTCTACTGCTCGGTGACCGGCTTCGGCAGCGCCGAGGGCGCCCAGCTGCCCGGCTACGACCTGCTGGTGCAGGCCATGGGCGGGCTGATGAGCGTGACCGGGGAGCCGGGCGGTCGGGGGACGAAGGCCGGCGTGGCGCTGGTCGACGTCATCACCGGCCTGCACGCGGGCATGGGCGTCCTGGCCGCCCTGCGGGAGCGCGAGCGCAGCGGCAGGGGCCAGCTCGTGGAGGTCTCCCTGCTCACCTCGCTGCTGTCGGCCCTGACCAACCAGGCGGCGGCGTACGTGGGGGCCGGAGTGGTGCCGCGGGCGATGGGCAACCGGCATCCGAGCATCGCCCCGTACGAGGTGCTCGAGGCGAAGGACCGGCCGCTCGTCCTGGCCGTGGGCAACGACCGCCAGTTTCGGACGCTGTGCGAACGGCTCGGCCGGGCTCCCCTGGCGGACGACCCGCGGTTCGCGACCAACGCGGCGCGGGTCGCCCACCGGCAGGAACTGCTCGACGAACTGGCCGGACCGCTCGCCGGGCGCACCGCGGACGAGTGGTTCGACGAGTTGACCGGGGCCGGTGTGCCCTGCGGGCCCATCAACGACCTCGCGGCGGCGTTCGAGCTGGCGGAGCGGCTCGGCCTGGACGCCCGGGTCCGGGTCGACGACCCGCGTCGCGGCGGCCCGGTCGAGCAGGTGGCGAACCCCGTCCGGCTCGGCGCCACACCCGCGACGTACCGCTCCGCTCCGCCGCGGCTCGGCGAGGACACCGGCGCGCTGCTGGCCGAGCTCGGGCTGACCGCACGGGAGGGGCGGTCAGGGCCCGACGAGGCGGCCGTGTAAGAAGATGGGACGCCGGCCGGGATACGGCCGGTGAACGACGGAGAGGTGTCGGGCGATGAATGGCGCTGTGCAGCGGCGGAGGCCGCCGACCGCTCAGCAGTTCGTGCTGGTGGAACTGCGGAGCGCCATCACCAGCGGGGAGCTGAAGCCGGGCGCCCCGATCCGGCAGGACGCGCTGGCCGCGCGGCTGGACGTCAGCCGGGTCCCGCTCCGCGAGGCGCTGAAGACGCTGGAGGGCGAGGGGCTGGTCGAGCACAAGGTGCACCGGGGCTACTTCGTCACCGAGCTGTCCCTCACCGACCTGCGTGAGATCTACCGCATCCGGGAGCTGCTGGAGGAGGAGGCCGTCCGCCAGGCGGCCGCCCGGACCCAGGCGGGCCTCCTCGACGCGCTGGAGGAGGCCCAGGCCGAGGTCGAGCGGGCCGACGCGGCCGGTGACGTCACGGCCATGACGGCCGCCAACCGCCGCTTCCACTTCGCCCTCTTCGAGGCCTCGGGCATGCCCCGGCTCATCCGGCTTATCGGCACCCTGTGGGACTCCACCGACGCCTACCGGTCCCTCTACTACGCGGAGACCCCCAACCGGGAACGCGTCGTCCACGAGCACCGTGCCGTCATCGCCGCCCTGCGCGAGGGCGACGCCGAGAGTGCGATCCGCCGGCTGGACCAGCACCGCGCGCACGCCGTCACCAGCCTGCAGGACGTACTCGACCGAGGGTGATCCGAGACCTGGTCTCCTCGCGCACCGGCACGGAGACGAGGAGGGCTACGCCGATGGCGTGCTAGCGTTGCGCGTTTGCAGCGTCGCTGTGTCGGTGCCCCGTTCGGTGCCTCTGGCCGGTGGCCGCTTCCCCGCCGCGCCCTCCTCGGTACGGTCCCCTCGCAGGAAGGCTCTTGGTGAGCGAATCAGTACGCGTCGATGCCCGGCAGCAGGACGATGTGCCCGAGGCGCCGGGCAGCACCTCGACGCCGTCCACGGCGGTGTCCTTCGCCCAGCTGGGGCTGCGGGCGGAGATTCTGCGGGTGCTCGACGAGCAGGGCGTGACCGTGCCCTTCCCCATCCAGGCGGCGACACTGCCGGACGCGCTCGCGGGACGGGACGTCCTGGGACGGGGCCGCACCGGATCCGGCAAGACGCTCGCCTTCGGCCTGGGCATGCTCGCCCGGACGGCCGGGCGGCGTGCGCAGCCCAAGGAGCCGCTGGCGCTCGTTCTGGTGCCCACCCGGGAACTGGCGCAGCAGGTCGGTGCGGCGCTCACCCCGCATGCCGAGGCGTTGGGGCTGAGGCTCGCGACCGTGGTGGGCGGTGTGTCCATCGGACGGCAGGCCGCCGTGCTGCGGGACGGTGCCGAGATCGTCGTCGCCACGCCCGGTCGGCTGCACGACCTCATCGGGCGCAAGGCCTGCCGGCTGGGACGGGTGCGCATCACGGTCCTGGACGAGGCCGACCAGATGTGTGACATGGGGTTCCTGCCGCAGGTCACCGAGATCCTCGACCAGGTGCGTCCCGACGGGCAGCGGATGCTGTTCTCCGCCACCCTCGATCGCGACGTCGGCCAACTGGTACGGCGCTATCTGCGTGAGCCCGCCGTTCACTCCGTGGACCCCTCGTCCAGCGCGGTCTTGGCGATCGAGCACCACGTCTTCGTCGTGCACGGTCCGGACCGATACGCGGTGACCACGGAGATCGGCGCCCGGGACGGCCGCGTCCTGCTGTTCCTGGACACCAAGCACGGCGTCGACCAGCTCACACGGCATCTGCGGGCGAGTGGCGTGGCCGCCGCGGCCCTGCACAGCGGGAAGTCCCAGCCGCAGCGCACCCGGACGCTGGCCCAGTTCAAGAACGGGCAGGTCACCGCGCTGGTCGCGACGAACGTTGCCGCTCGCGGCCTGCACGTCGACGACCTCGACCTCGTGGTCAACGTCGACCCGGCCACCGACCCGAAGGACTATCTGCACCGCGCGGGCCGCACGGCCCGGGCCGGCCGCTCCGGCACCGTCGTGACCCTCGTCCTGTCCGGACAGCGCCGCGAGACGAGCCAGGTCATGGCGGACGCCGGCGTCGTCCCCAAGGTCAGCAGCGTGCGGTCCGGCGAGGCGGAGCTGAGCCGGATCACCGGCGCCAAGGCCCCCTCCGGAGTGCCTCTCGACGGCGGGCCAGCGGCATCGCGCCCCAAGAACCACAACGCCCCGTTCCGTGGCCTGGGCAGCACGAAGGACGCGAAGAGCGCCTCCGGCGGCAGGTCGTCCCGCAAGAGCAACGAGGCCCGCAAACTCGCGGAGGCCCGCAAGGCGGCCCGGGTGCGGCGCGGCGGCTGAGGCCGGCGTCCTCTGACTGGCCGCGCAGTGCTACGCAGAGGTGGGCACGTGCGGGGAGCGGAGTACGAGCAGGGTGATCTCGCTGGGGGCGAAGACGCGGAACGGCGGGCCCCAGAAGCCGGTGCCGCGGCTGGTGTAGAGAAGCGTGCGGGTGCCGTGGTGGCTGAGGCCCGCGAGGGCGGGCTGGTCCAGGCGGACCAGGTGGTGGAAGGGCCAGATCTGGCCGCCGTGAGTGTGGCCGGAGAGCTGGAGGTCGATGCCGCCGGCCGCGGCCCGGTCGACGAACTTGGGCTGGTGGGCCAGGAGCAGGACGGGCAGCTCGGGGTCGGCGCCGTCCAGGGCTCCGGCGAGGTGGGCGCGGTGGCCTTCCAGGCCCGAGGACTCGGCGGTGACGTCGTCCACGCCGGCGACCACGAGAGTGTCGCCGCCGCGTTCGAGCAGCAGATGGCTGTTGCGCAACGGCTCCCAGCCCAGCTCGTCCATCAGGTCGACCCAGCCCTGGGCCTCGCTGTAGTACTCGTGGTTGCCGGTGACGTAGACACGGGCCCGGGTGGCCCGCACGGTGGCGAGGGGGAGGGCCTGGGCGCGGCGGCGTTCGGCGGTGCCGTCCGCGATGTCGCCGGTGTGGCAGACCAGGTCGGCTTCGAGGGTGTTCACCTTCTCGCACACCCGTGCCGACCAGCGGGCGCGATCGAGCGGGCCGTAGTGGGTGTCGGTGATGAGGGCGACGCGGGTGCCGTCGAGCCCTGCACCGAGCCGCGGGAGCCGCACGTCGAGCCGGCGCACGCGTGGCACGCGGCGGGCCTCGGCGTACCCCCAGGCGAGCAGTACGGCGCTCACGCCGAGAACGGCCCAGGTCACGATGCGGGCCCGGTCCTGGCTCTGGCCCACGCCCGCCACGGTCAGGGCGAGCCGCAGGAAGACGCCGAGCAGAACGGACCAGGTGAACAGGACCCAGCTGCTGCCGAGCAGGGTGGCACCAATGATCGCCGCCCCGTCCTGCTGGCGCCGGCCGTGGCCGCGCACCATCGCGAACGGCATACCGATGAGGCCGAGGAGGAACACGGCGGTGCCGGCCAGCGTGACGGGCAGCGGCCAGTGCTGGCCGCCGTAGAGGAGCACGCCGCAGGGCACGGCCCAGAGCAGGAAGGGGGCGATGCGGGGGATGTAGCGCATCAGGCGGTGCAGTCGGCTCCGCCGCGGCGCTCGCGCCTCACCCTCGGCGGTCCGGGTGTCGCTGGTGTCGGTCACGCTTCGCCTCCCTGACCAGGCTGCCGTCTCGCGCACTGTATCCGGTCGCCTTCGGACCGGCCGGACCGGCGTTCCTGGGCGCCCCCTTGGGGAAGGGGTCTGCGCGGGCCGCGCACGGGGGCATGCCTTGTGGGGTGCCCGGAGCGCAACGAAGCGTCCGGGCACCCCGCTTGAGGCTCTAGAAGAAGCCCAGCTTCTTCGGCGAGTACGACACCAGGAGGTTCTTCGTCTGCTGGTAGTGCTCCAGCATCATCTTGTGGTTCTCGCGCCCGATCCCGGACTGCTTGTAGCCGCCGAAGGCCGCGTGGGCCGGATAGGCGTGGTAGCAGTTCGTCCAGACGCGGCCCGCCTGGATGGCCCGGCCCGCGCGGTAGGCGGTGTTGATGTCGCGGGTCCACACGCCGGCGCCGAGGCCGTACAGCGTGTCGTTCGCGATCTTGATGGCGTCGTCGAAGTCGTCGAAGGACGTCACGGAGACGACCGGGCCGAAGATCTCCTCCTGGAAGATGCGCATCCGGTTGTCGCCCTCGAATATGGTCGGCTGGACGTAGTAGCCGCCCTTCAACTCGCCGTCGTGCTCGATGCGTTCACCACCGGTGAGGACCTTGGCGCCCTCCTGTCGGCCGATGTCCAGGTAGGAGAGGATCTTCTCCAGCTGGTCGTTGGAGGCCTGGGCGCCGATCATCGTGTCGGTGTCGAGCGGGTGGCCCGGCTTGATCAGTTCGGTGCGGGCCACGGCGGCCTCGATGAACTCGGCGTAGTTGCCGCGCTGGACGAGCGCCCGGGACGGGCACGTGCACACCTCGCCCTGGTTGAGCGCGAACATGGTGAAGCCCTCGAGGGCCTTGTCGCGGAAGTCGTCGTTCTGCGCCCAGACGTCGTCGAAGAAGATGTTGGGCGACTTGCCGCCGAGCTCCAAGGTGACCGGCTTGATGTTCTCGGAGGCGTACTGCATGATCAGCCGCCCCGTCGTGGTCTCGCCCGTGAACGCCACCTTCGCCACCCGCGGGCTGGACGCGAGCGGCTTGCCCGCCTCCGCACCGAAGCCGTTGACGATGTTCACCACGCCCGGCGGCAGCAGGTCCGCGATCAGGCTCATCCAGTAGTGGATGGAGGCCGGGGTCTGCTCGGCGGGCTTGATGACGACCGCGTTGCCCGCGGCGAGCGCGGGAGCCAGCTTCCATGTTGCCATCAGGATGGGGAAGTTCCACGGGATGATCTGCGCGACCACGCCGAGCGGCTCGTGGAAGTGGTACGCCACCGTGTCGTCGTCGACCTCGCCGAGCGAGCCCTCCTGCGCGCGGATCGCGCCCGCGAAGTAGCGGAAGTGGTCGATGGCCAGCGGGATGTCGGCGGCCAGCGTCTCGCGCACCGGCTTCCCGTTCTCCCAGCTCTCGGCGACCGCCAGCTGTTCGAGGTTCGCCTCCATCCGGTCGGCGATCTTCAGCAGGATGTCGGAACGCTCGGTCACCGACGTGCGGCCCCAGCCGGGGGCGGCCGCGTGCGCCGCGTCGAGCGCCCGCTCCACGTCCTCCGCCGTGCCGCGCGCTATCTCCGTGAACGGCTGCCCGTTCACCGGCGACGGGTTCTCGAAGTACTGCCCGCGCAGCGGAGGCACGTACTCGCCGCCGATGAAGTGGTCGTAGCGCGCCTGGTAGGAGACGATCGCGCCGTCGGTGCCGGGCGCCGCGTAACGGGTCATGCTGCCTTGCCTCCTTCGCAGCGCTGCCCGCCGTTGGGCAGCGTCCCTCGGGAGGCTAGGGACGGCGACGTTGCAACCACGTTGCCGTGCCCTCAGGGACGCGTTCGTGCGGTGCTACGCCGATGCGGCACCCCGGCGGCCTGCCGCTCCCGGCCAGTCGACCGGCGCCGCCAACTCACCTTCCAGCGAGGCCAGTCGGGCCTGCACCGTAGCCGTAGGCCGGACGGCGGCGAGCGCCCGCCAGACGTCGAGGTCGTCCTCGCCCCACGGCGCGTGCGCCCAGTCGGCCAGCAGATCGGGATCGCGACGGGCGATCAGCGCCGTACGCAGGCCGTCGGCGAGGCGGCGCCTGAGCCGCACCACCGCCGGTGCCTGCGAACCGGGCAGCAACGGTCCCGCGTACGCTGTCGCCGCCGCCGTGACCGCCCCGGCCTCCAGCCGCCGCTCCACCACCGCGACATCGCTCTCGACGGGAACCGTCAGCCGGTAGGGCCGCGACTCAAGCACCCCCGGGCCCAGCACCCGGCGCAGCCGCGCCAGTTCGGCGCGCAGCGTCACCGGCGTCACCGACTCGTCCTCGTACAGCGCGCACAGCAGCTCGTCGCCGGTCAGCCCCTCCGGGTGCCGGGCCAGCAGCACCAGGATCTCGCTGTGCCGCCGGCTGAGTCTGACCTTGCGCCCGCCGCTGAGCAACTGCGCCTCGTCCCGGCCGAGCACGGTCAGTTCGGGCGTGTCGGGGGCGGGCCGCTCCGGGGTGAGCAGCGCCAGATGGGACTCGGCGGCCCGGGCGACCGCCTGCACGAAGCCCAGGCTGTGCGGATGCGCGAGACCGTCCCCGCCGGTGATGTCCACGGCGCCGAGCACCCGCCCGGTGCGCGGATCGTGCACCGGCGCCGCCGCACACGTCCACGGCTGGACGCGCCGGATGAAGTGCTCGGCGGCGAACACCTGCACGGGCCGGTCGACGGCGACCGCCGTCCCCGGCGCGTTGGTCCCCATCGCCGTCTCCGCCCACCGGGCACCCGGCACGAAGTTCATCCGCCCCGCCTGCCGCCGGGTCGTCGGGTGGCCCTCGACCCACAGCAGCCTGCCGTGCGCGTCGCACACCGCGAGCAGATGCTCCCCGTCCGCCGCGAACGTGCCCATCAGCTCCCGGAACAACGGCATCACCCGCGCCAGCGGATGCTCCGCCCGGTAACTGCCCAGGTCACCGTCGAGGAGCTCCACGGTCGCCGTGCCGTCGGGCCCCACGCCGGCCCGCGCGGAACGCCGCCACGACTCCGCCACCACCGACCGCACCGGCCGGGGCACCGTACCGGCCTCGGTGAACGTCTCGTGCGCGCGACGCAGTATCCGCGTGCGCTCGACGGGGTCGGTCCCCGGCTCCAGGGCCACCCACTGATCGGTCAACTCACCCTCCCCGGATGCGATACGGCCGGTGCGAAACGGCTGGGGACATCGTCACTCCGCGTACGCGCGCCGACAACCGTTTCGACCGCGATCAACCCGAAGGAAGGCCGTGCCGCCGACGTCAGGCGAAGTTGACGAGTCTTATGTATCGCGTCCAGTCCCAGTTCGGTCCGGGATCGGTGTGGTCCGTGCCGGGCACCTCGTAATGCCCGATGATGTGCGCCCGGTCCTTGGGCAGGCCGTACTTGGTGCACAGCGCCGCGGTGAGCCTGGCCGACTGCTCGTAGAGGGCGTCGGTGAAGTAGGCGGGCTGGTCCACCCACCCCTCGTGCTCGATGCCGATACTGCGGGTGTTGTAGTCCCAGTTGCCCGCGTGCCAGGCGATGTCGTGCTCCCGCACGCACTGCGCGATGTGCCCGTCGACGGAGCGCACCAGGTAGTGGATGGACACCTGCTTGGCCGGGTTCTGGAAGATGGACAGGGCGTCCGGATAGGTCTCCTGGGTGACGTGGATGACCACGTAGTCGATGGGATAGGACGTGGGGCGGTTCGAGACCGTGTAGTTGGACGTGCTCGCCGGCTGCCACTCGGCGCCCGGGTAGTCGACGGCCTGCGCCTGCGCGCCGGCCTGTGTGTCGGGGAGTAAGGCGTACGGGACGGCGGCGAGGGCTGCGCCCTTCAGGAACCGCCGTCTGCTGGTGGTCGGTCTTGCCCGTTCCATGAGGCCGTGCCTTTCGGTGGGGGATGTGAATCGCCTCGCGGGGCGACTCACACGGTGGGTGTGACTGCCCCGGCCGGACGCCTCACCCGGTAGGGGCGGTGAACCGGTGGGGCGACTCACCCGGTAGGTCGGTGCGGCTGACCCAGTGGGGTGCGGCCCAGCCGCCGGAGGTGCGCCTCAGCCCCGCAGAGCGGCCGCGATCTCCCGCAGTTGCGTGTGCATCCCGCGGTGAGTCTCGCGCGCGGGCAGCCACTCCTTGCGGATCTTCGCCACGCACGTGTAGTTGGTGTCGCAGACGTTGGCCAACGGTGACTCGACCGCCTGGGTCGCGAACTGGTACGCGTCCAGCTCGCTGAACCCGTAGTCACGCGCCAGCCACTGCACGAGGTCCAGCTGGGAGATCCGGAACGCGTCCTCCAGCGGGCGTGCCGAACCGGTCGAGATGAGGTGCGTGTCCGACTCGATGCGCGGCCACGGCGTGGCGACGCCCTTCAGCAGCTCCACGATCACCACGGTGTTCATCGCGCACTCGACGGCGACCCCGCAGGTCTCGCCCTCGCCCTGGCGGGCGTGCCCGTCGCCGAGGCTGAGCAGTGCGCCTTCCACGTTCACCCCGAGGTAGCAGGTGACGCCGGCCCGCATCTCGGGCGTGTCCATGTTGCCGCCGTGGGCGTCGGGCACCAGGGCGGAGCGGACTTCGAGATTGGCGGGGGCGACGCCTACGGTGCCGTGCATCGGGTCCATGGGCAGCTCGGCCTCGATGTCGCTGTCGTGCGCCTTGAACAGCGCCGTGCGCCGGGCCCGGTCGAGCTGCCAGATCCACACGGTCTCCGGCAGCGGCGGCTGCAGGGTGGCGGTGGTGTGGGTGGAGGTGAGCGCGCCGAACAGCGGGACCGTCGTCGATGCGGCCCAGTCGCGGGCCGGCTCGATCGACACGAAGTGCACGGCCACGGTGTCGCCCGGCTCTGCGCCCTCGATGTGGAAGGGCCCGGTCTGCGGGTTGAGGAAGGGGAACTCGCACACCTCGGACACCAGGTCCTTCTCGGAGCGCACCCGCCCCGCGAAGCAGTCCTCCGTGTACAGGTCGAGAACCGTGCCGGGCGCGATCCGCGCCACGGGTGGTGCGCCGCCGAACGTCCAGGCGTACTCGTCCGGTTGGGGCCGGACCGTCAGGATGCGGGGGTCGCTCATGCTTGCGCTGCTCCGTTCTGCGCAGGATCGGTGGGTGCGGGCTCTTCGAGGTGGACGCGGGCGGTGTCGGCTATGCGCTCGGGATGGCGCCGCATCAGCACGAGCAGCACCACGACTCCGGCCATCATCCACACTCCGACGATCGGTCCGGCGTACGACACCGGAGCGGTCAGCTCGGTGACGAAGTCGAAGACAGGGAGTCCCGCGGCGGTCAGCAGCGCGGGCACGAAGGCGACGATGCCGAGCACGGGCAGCAGCAGATGCCGTACCGGGTTGAACAACTCCCGTCTGTGGCGCAGGAAGTAGCCGGCGCAGGCGAGGTTCACGACGATGTAGACGCCGATCACCACCGTGACGATCACCGTGGCCAGGAGCAGGAAGGCGGTCACCGGGTCGTAGCCCAGTCCCAGGCCCAGGACGGCTCCGAGGGCCACCGCCGTCTGGGCGGCGATCCCGGTGACGGGGGAGCGGTACTTCGCGTGGAGCGTGGCGAAAGGGCGGGGAAGGACGCGGATGCGGGCCAGGGCGAAGGCCGTACGGGTGGAGACGTTGGAGCAGGCGTTGGCGTTGGCGATGGTCGAGTTCACCACGGCCAGGAAGACCAGCACCCAGAACAGGCCGAACGACGCTCGGGCCACGCCGTCCCAGGACGCGGCACCGGAGGCCCCGAACTTCGCGAACCGGTCCGGCCCGAAGTACACCGTCATCGCGTAGGTCGTGATCACGTAGAAGAGGCCGATGCCGAGGGCCGCGCCGAGCACCGCGCGATGCATCGTGCGGCGCGGCTCGCGGGTTTCCTCGGCGAGGGGTGCGGCCGCCTCGAAGCCGGCGAAGGCCAGCACCGTGTAGACGGATCCGGCGAAGACGCCGCTGATGCCCTCGTAGCCCTGGGGCGTGTGTGAAGTGCCGAACACGGTAAGGGTGTTGCCGCCGCCCGCCTTGGCGATGAGCCAGACGGCGAACACGAGGAAGACGAGTACCTCGAAGATGCCGAGGACGGTGCCGAAGCGCGCCGAGGCGCGCACTCCGAAGTACCCGGCGGTCGCGATGATCACGGCACCGGCGAGCGCCCAGGGCCACCACAGGTCCGCCGGATACGAGGACCACTCCTGGTGCAGTGTGCCCGCCGTGGTGAAGCCGAGCTGCAGGAGCAGCAGCGGCGGCACGAGCGCCTCCACGAACACATAGCCCCAGCCGACGAGGAAGCCGACGGTCGGGTGCAGCCCGCGTGCCGCATAGGTGGACACCGAGCCGGCGGCCGGGAGCTCACGCGCCAGCTCGGCCACGCAGGACGCGGTGAACAGGCACGCCACCAGCGCGATCAGCACGGCCAGGGGCAGGCTTCCGCCGGCGAAGGCCGCACCGGACGGGATGGACGCGGCGACCGCGGCGGCCGGCGCCATGGCCGTGATGCTCTGGAACAGAACCTCGCGCAACCCGATCGCGTCGCGCCTGAGACCTACCGCCGCTTCCCCCGCCATGTGAATCCCCCTCAATTCACGTCGACCTGCCCTGCGTCGCCCGTCTCGACGGGTGCGCCTCGCGTGATTCACGGTACGGCGCTTGCGAGTTGGGCAGAAGAGCCCGGCGTGCTTCGGTGGACGGAGGCGCCGATGTGGATAACCCCGTCACCTGTCCGGGTGACGGCGGCGCCGAGCACGTGCCGGTGCGGCCTACCGCACGCGCCGCAGACTCGCCGCGAGATGGTGCTGCAACTCCTGGCCGACCGCGGCGAGATCGAACACGAACGTGAGCGTGTCGCCGTCGGTCAGGGTGTAGCGGCGGCGCGTGGCATCGACCTGCTTGGCGGTGGGGGCGAGGGCCACCTCGTGGGTGGACAGGTCGATGGAGTCCTCGGCCGCCTGCCCGACCATGATCTCCGCGATGCCGGTGGGCTGGGTGATCAGCGCCTCCACCCGGCCCTCGGGCTGCAGCCGCCACCAGCCGCTCTCCCGGGCCGCCGGACGCAACGGCGCCCCGTCGGCGCCGAGCAGCCAGGCCCGGGCCTCGTAGTGGAGGAAGGGGCGCCCGTCATGGCTGAAGGTGACCTCCTGCCCGTATGTGAAGTCCGCGTCGAGGGTCGGGTACTCGCCCTGGCCCCGGCCCTGCCAGGTGCCCAGCAGACCGAGCACGGGCGTGAGCAGGTCATGGGGTGCGGGCGCCGTGTCCGGTCGGTGGCTGTCGGGGTAGGGGTGTGCGGCGGCGGAGTCGAACACGATGGTGCTCCTTGAGCGGCGGGAGGCTGGGCAAAGGCAAAGGCAAAGGCAAAGGCAAGGGCGAAGGCGAAGCAGGAGGTCGAGGCGGAGGCGGATGGTCGAAGGTGGACGGTGCCGGCCGACAGCCTAGGCGCGCCCAAGGTCAGGCGCGCGCGCCCACCGCCGCGGGATCGTCCAGCACCGCCCGCACCACCGAGTGCGCCGCACCCAGCAGCGGTCCTTCGGAGCCCAGCCGCGACACGGACACCGGACAGGCCGGACCCGCCGTGCGCCGGTCCAACTCGGCCTCCAGCGAGGGCAGTAGCCAGGGCGCGAGCCCGGCCAGTGCGCCGCCGAGCACGACGCTCTCGGGGTCCAGCAGGTTGACCGCTCCGGTCAGCGCGATGCCGAGGGCCGTGCCCGCGTCGCGCAGCGCGCCGCGTACGTCCTCGTCGCCGTCGGCGGCCCGGCCCGCGAGCAGTCCGACGCGGTCCTCGCCCGGTTCCAGCCCGGCGGCGCGCAGCACTGCCTCCTCGCCGGCGTACTGCTCCAGGCAGCCGCGTCCCCCGCACGGGCACGCGGGCCCCTCCGGCTGCACAGGCACATGCCCGAGCTCGCCCGCGAAGCCGCGCGTTCCGCGCAGCAGCCCGCCGGCCACGACGACCGCCGCGCCGATGCCGATCTCCGCCGACACGTGCAGGAAGTCCTGCGGGGTGCTCTCGCCGAGCCACAGTTCGGCGAGGGCGCCGAAGTTGGCCTCGTTGTCGACGGTGAGCGGTATGTCCCCGGGCAGCAGGGCGCCGATGTCGGTGTCGTGCCATTCGAGGTTCGGGGCGCGTACGACGGTGCGGGCGTCGCGCGCCACCAGGCCCGGCACCGCCACCGCGAGCCCCGCGGACCACAGCCCCTCGCCCTGTGCCTGGGCGACGACCTGGTGCACCAGGCCGGTGAGCTCTTCGAGGACCGGCTCGGGTGCGCGGCCGCGGTTCCCGCCGTGCCGCACGGCACGCGCGCGTACCTGTCCGCGCAGGTCGACCGCGCACACCGCGAGGTGGTCGACGCCGACCTCGGCGCCGATCCCGGCCGGGCCGTGCCCGCTGACGGCGAGCGCCGAGCCGGGACGGCCCACGCGGCCGGGCCGTTCCGGGCCCAGCTCGTCGAGCAGCCCGGACCGGATGAGTTCGTCGACGAGCGTGGACACCGCCGCCCTGGTCAGCCCGATGCGCGAGGCGACGGCGGCCCGGGAGAGCGGTCCCTCGGCGCTGACGGTGTGCATCACCCGGGCGAGATTGCGGCGGCGCATGCCCTGCTGGGTGTCGGGCAGGGCGCGTCCCGGGCCGGCCGGGTGGGCCTCGTGCAGCGGTGCGGTCATGCCCCCGTCCTCAACGGCTCTCCGTGCTCCGCTCCAGCAGCGGGGCCGCGTCGGAGAGTACCCCGGCGATCCTCGCCAGCGTCTCCTCGTCCCGCTCCACCGCCTCCAGCACCGGCCCGGCGGCGGTGTTCCAGCGCCGGGCGACCGAGGCCGGGTCCTCGCCCGTCAGCAGGCCCGCCGCCTGCGCTGCGGCGCCCAGCGCGACCAGTTCCTTGGCCTCCGGGACCTGGACCGGGCGGCCCGACAGCCGTCGCACGGTCTCCTGCCAGGCCGTGCCGCGGGCGCCGCCGCCGATCAGCAGCAGCGGGACCGAGAGGTCCGCGTCCTCGTCGAGGACCAGGTCGAGCGCGCCGAGCAGGGAGTGGACGGCGCCGTCGTAGGCGGCCTGCAGGAGCTGGCCGCCGGTGGTGTCGTGGCGCAGGCCGTGCAGCAGGCCGGAGGCGTTCGGCAGGTTGGGCGTGCGTTCCCCGTCCAGGTAGGGGAGCAAGGTCACGCCGGTGGTGCGCTCGACGGCCTCGCGGTCCAGGTTCAGCAGCGCCGCCACCCGGTCGACGGCGAGCGTGCAGTTCAGGGTGCAGGCCAGTGGCAGCCAGTCGCCGCGGGCGTCGGCGAAGCCCGCCACCGTGCCGCTCGGGTCGGCGGGGCGGCGCTTGGTGACGGCGTAGACCGTGCCGGACGTGCCGAGGCTGAGCACGGGGGTGCCGGGCCGCAGCCCGAGGCCCATCGCGGCGGCCGCGTTGTCGCCGGTCCCTGGGGCGACCAGGGTGCCCTTGGAGAAGGGCAGGTCGTGGCTGTCGCGGACGGTGCCGGCCACCTCGCCGGGGCGCACGACACGGGGGAGCAGCGCCGGGTCGAGCCCCACGTGGGCGAGGGTCTCGTGGTCGTAGGACTCCGTCCCCGAGGCCCACCAGCCGGTGCCCGAGGCGTCACCGCGGTCGGTCGTGCCCTGGCCGGTCAGCCGCTCGGTGAGGTAGTCGTGGGGCAGGCGCACGGCCTTGGCGGCGCGGGCGGCCTCCGGCTCGTTCTCGGCGAGCCAGGCCCACTTCGTGACCGTGAAGGACGGGCCGGGCACGCTTCCGGTGCGCTCCGCCCACGCCTTGGGGCCGCCCAGCTCCTCGACCAGGCGGCGGGCCTGCGGCGCCGAGCGCACGTCGTTCCACAGCAGCGCCGGGCGCACCGGCTCGCCCCGCTCGTCCAGCGTGACCAGGCCGTGCTGCTGGCCGCCGATGGACACCGCGGCCGCCTCGTGGGCCGCGTCGCCGCACTGGTGCAGGGCCTCGCACAGGGCGTCCCACCACTGGCGTGGGTCGCTCTCGCGGCCGGCTCCGGCGGAGACGGTGTGCGGTGCCTGGCCGCTCGCGACGACCTGCCCGGTGGCCGAGTCGACGACGAGCGCCTTGGTGGACTGGGTGGACGTGTCCACGCCGACGACGAGCGGACCCTCGGCAGCTGACATCGTGCTCTCCCTTGTTGCGCGGCTCTACGGGATGAAGACAGGGGTTCTGCGGGACGAAAACAGGGGCTCTGTGGTGACAAAGACATCTTGTCTCTTCCCAGAGCTGCGTCCGCATACTAATTTGTAAACCGCCATGACGAAATAGTCGGAGCAAGCAAACCGAAGCAGCAAGGAGCCGCGGCATGAACTACCAGCCCACCCCCGAAGACAGGTTCACCTTCGGCCTGTGGACCGTCGGCTGGCAGGGAAGGGACCCGTTCGGCGACGCCACGCGGCGTGCCCTCGACCCGGTCGAGACGGTGCAGCGCCTGAGCGAGCTCGGCGCGCACGGCGTGACCTTCCACGACGACGACCTGATCCCGTTCGGGTCCTCGGACACCGAGCGCGAGTCGCACATCAAGCGCTTCCGTCAGGCTCTCGACACGACCGGCATGACCGTGCCGATGGCCACCACCAACCTCTTCACGCACCCCGTCTTCAAGGACGGCGCGTTCACCGCGAACGACCGTGACGTGCGGCGGTACGCGCTGCGCAAGACGATCCGCAACATCGACCTCGCGGTCGAGCTGGGTGCCGAGACCTACGTCGCCTGGGGCGGGCGCGAGGGCGCCGAGTCCGGTGCCGCCAAGGACGTCCGCGCGGCCCTCGACCGCATGAAGGAGGCCTTCGACCTTCTCGGCGAGTACGTCGTCTCCCAGGGCTACGACCTGAAGTTCGCCATCGAGCCCAAGCCGAACGAGCCCCGCGGCGACATCCTGCTGCCCACCGTCGGCCACGCCCTCGCCTTCATCGAGCGCCTCGAGCGCCCGGAGATGTACGGCGTCAACCCCGAGGTCGGCCACGAGCAGATGGCCGGGCTGAACTTCCCGCACGGCATCGCGCAGGCACTGTGGGCGGGCAAGCTCTTCCACATCGACCTCAACGGCCAGTCCGGCATCAAGTACGACCAGGACCTGCGCTTCGGCGCCGGCGACCTGCGGGCCGCGTTCTGGCTGGTCGACCTCCTGGAGAGCGCCGGCTACGCCGGTCCGCGCCACTTCGACTTCAAGCCGCCGCGGACCGAGGACCTCGACGGCGTGTGGGCGTCGGCCGCGGGCTGCATGCGCAACTACCTGATCCTCAAGGAGCGCGCGGCCGCCTTCCGCGCGGACCCGGAGGTGCAGGAGGCCCTGCGCGCCTCGCGTCTGGACGAGCTCGTCCAGCCGACCGCCGCCGACGGCCTGCAGGCCCTGCTCGCCGACCGCGGCGCCTTCGAGGAGTTCGACGTCGAGGCGGCCGCCGCGCGCGGGATGGCCTTCGAGCACCTCGACCAGCTGGCCATGGACCACCTGCTGGGCGCTCGCGGCTGAGGGCACGCGCGTACGCGTGTGTGTACGCGTGAGTGCGTGCGCGGGCCTGGTGGCGGTACGCGCGCGTGCGTGAGCGATCTCCGTACGGAATGCTCCGGAATCATGCGGTCCATGGCATGGATCCGTATCAAGTTCCGTACGGGGGTCGCCTGCTGCCCGATGTGCGGCGACTCTGGACGGTATGGCCATGCCGCCCCCACCGCCTCCGCCGCCCGGGCCGCCGGGTGACTCGCCGCCTCCGGGCGGCGGCTTCGGACCGCCCTCCGACAACTACGGTTCCGGCTCCGGCTATGGAGCGGGCGGGGGCTACGGCCCGCCTCCGGGCGGAGGTGAGCCGCCCACCTTGGGAGGCTGGCAACCGCCGCCGGAACCTCCGAGGAGGCGAGGAAGCCGGCTTCATATCCTGCTGGTCCTGTTCGCGGGGTTCGCGGCCGTCGCCCTCGTGATGCTGTTGTCGAACTCCGGGAACGACGGCTCGTCCGACAAGAAGTCGCCCGCGGGGAACAGTACGAGCGCCAAACCCTCGCCCTCGCTGAGCATTCCGACCGAGCTGCCGAGCAAACTGCCCAGCAACCTCCCGTCGAAGCTGCCCAGCGAGGTCCCGAGCGATCTGGAATCGCTGATCCCGTCCCTGGGGGACGTTCAACTTCCCTGATCGCTCGACCCGTTGTGCCGTTGTGCCGTTGTGTCTTTCGGCTGGGTGCGGGGTCGTCAGATGCCGTGTGGCAGCCGCAAGTAGGTCAGCGTCGTCTCGATGCCGCTGTCGACCAGCCGGCCCTGTGCGTCGAAGGCGCCTGCGCCGTCCGTCATGCCGAAGTCGTTGTCGTTCATGAGAGCGAGCGTGTCGTGATCCACGCGCGCGATGCCCTCGACCTTCCCCGGCACTCCCGCGACCTTGCCCAGGTCGACGACCAGCCGCTTGCGCAGGACCGGTACCCCGGCGGCCGCGGGATCGTCGAGCTGCTCCAGCGATGGGGACGTCGTGTCGCTGTCGTACGCGCCACCGAGGATGTTCGACTTCCGGTCCAGCCGCACCAGCTGCAGCCGGGCGGCCTTGTCGGTGCGCTCCTCCACGAGC
>NZ_JBHVGU010000051.1:52503-60356 GCF_042800575.1 Streptomyces sp. NPDC057616 | reverse complement strand
CCTCGATGGCGGGCACCCCGGTGTCGAGGACGCTGGGCTGCCGCATCCGCCACTCCTCGGCGGCCGGCACCCCGGTGTCCAGCACGCTGGGCTGCTGCAGCCGTATGCGCCACGCCTCGTCGGCCGGGGGAATACCGGTGTCGAGCACAGTGGGCTGCTGCATCCGCCACGCCTCCTCGGCCATGGCCGCCCCCATGTCGAGCACCGTCGGCTGCTGCGTCCGCCAGTCCTCGACGGCGGGCACGCCCGTGTCCAGGACGCTGGGCTGCTGCAGCCGCCACGCCTCCTCGGCCGCGCGGCGTGACTGCTCCGCCGGGTCCTGCCACGTGGTCGTGAGGGCCTGGGGCTGGACGGCCGCGACCGGGGCCACGGACGTCTGCCGGGCGGTGTACCGGTACAGCAGGTCGCTGGCCGCCGCGATCTTGCGCTGGCTCGCCTGCTTGGCACGGCGCAGCACCACCTGCCTCGGCTCCGAGGAGGCGGCGGGCGCGGCGGCGCTCTCCTGCCGCTGGGCCGGCGGGGCGGGGCTCTCCTGGCGCTGGGCCGGCACGGCGGGCAGCGCGGCCGTCGGACCGGCCGTCAGCTCCGCCACGGGGCGCCTGCGCGGCTCGGCGGCGGGCAGTTCGAGCACGGGCCGGGCCGGCGCCTCCAGCTCACGTGCGGCACCGGCGGCACGCGTCACGGACGGCCGCTCGGTCTCCCTCGGGCGGGCCGGCGCGCTGCGCTGCGCGGGCATCCGGTCGGCCGGCAGGACCGCCGGCACCGTCGGGCCCAGCGACGAACGCGCCCCCTGGAACCACTGCCGGGCGATGTTGTCCAGATCGGGATCCGAGGTCCGGCCGCCGCCGGCGGGGCCGCCACGGCCCCGGGGCACCGACTGCGCCCGGGTGATGTTGTGCAGCCCGGTGTCGCTCTCGGCCCGGTCGTACAGGCTGCTCACCCGCTGCCGGACGTCCTCGCGACTGGGGCCCTCGTCCTGCGTGTTCGGTGCGGCGTCGGCCGTCTGCGAGAACAGGGCCACCGAGGTGAGGGCAGCGGTGGCGAGAGCGGAGTTTCGCATTCCGGGGCCGAAGCCTCCGGGGCGCGACGATCGTTCCGGCGCCATGGGAGCCGTACTCCTTCCATCTCCGCCTACCGAGTTAGCTGTCGGGTTCGGGCGTCGATCCGGAAGGTATGCCCTACGGCCCTTGCCCTGGTGGGCGGTTGGGCCGATTCACCCCATCGTTCGGTTGGGTCCCCGGCTCCGGCTGCCGTGCAGGCGCACCGGACTCGGCGGAGGCCGCACGTCCCGGCGGGGCGCCGGAGGAACTCGTGCGGCCTGCTGCCAAACTAGCCAACTTGTGCGGCTCGTGTGAAGGTTGAGGGGCGTAATGTCCGATACGCTTTTGTGACCTTCGTCGTGACGTTCCGTCAGATGCGTGCTTCGTGCACACAGCGGGTGCGGAAGGCGACGTTCCGTCGCGGACGACCGGCGATCGAGGCCCGGCGTCAGGAGCGGTCGGACTCGCTCCGGGCCGCGCGCTCGGCGTTGCGCTTCTTGATCCGCGCACCCTCCTTGCGGACCTCCGCCTGGGTCTCGCGCTCCTTCCGCAGCCACTCGGGCTGCTCCTGCTTCAGCGCCTCGATCTGCTCGGTGGTGAGTGCCTCGGTGACACCGCCGCGCGCCAGACCTGCGATGGAGACGCCCAGCTTCGCCGCGACCACCGGGCGGGGGTGCGGACCGTTGGCCCGCAGCTCGCGCAGCCACTCGGGCGGATCGGCCTGCAGCCGGTCGAGCTCGGCCCGCGAGACGGGACCCTCCCGGAACTCGGCGGGGGTGGCCTCGAGGTACACACCCAGCTTCTTCGCCGCGGTCGCGGGCTTCATCGTCTGGGTGCTCTGGTGCGACTTCATGGGGTCAAGGGTATCGAGCGGGGACGACCGCTCCGACCACGCCCGGTGACCGGGCGCCGACCACGGCCGGTAACCTTGCGGCGTGACAGGCTCGGATGAATCCCCCACGTTCCGGCTCGCGTACGTCCCGGGGGCGACGCCCGCGAAGTGGGCGCGGATCTGGAACGAGCGCCTGCCCGGGATCCCGCTGACCCTCCTCGCCGTACCGGCCGCCGAGGCGTCCGGCGTGCTGCGCGCCCGTGACGCCGACGCCGGGCTCGTCCGGCTGCCGGTCGACCGCACGTACTTCAGCGCCATCCCGCTCTACACCGAGACGACGGTCGTCGTGGTCCCCAAGGACCACGTGATCACGGCCGCGGACGAGGTGACCCTGGAGGACCTCGCGGAGGAGGTCGTCCTCCACCCGCTGGACGACGTCTTCGACTGGGACCGGCCGCCGGGCGAGGAGGCCTTCGAGCGCCCCGCCACCACGGAGGACGCCGTCGAGCTCGTCGCGGCCGGCATCGGCCTCCTGGTCGTCCCCCAGTCGCTGGCGCGCCTTTACCACCGCAGGGACCTCGTGTACCGGCCGGTCGTGGACGCGCCCCAGTCCGGCGTCGCCCTGGCGTGGCCCGAGGACGCCACCACGGACCTGGTCGAGGACTTCATCGGCATCGTCCGCGGCCGCACCGTCAACAGCTCCCGGGGCCGCAGGGCGGACGCTCCCGAGCCGGCGGCGAGGACCGGCGCGAAGAAGGCTGGGGCGAAGGCCGGTGACCGGCGCGCTTCCACCGGCGCAAAAACGACGGGACGCAACCCCCGGGGCAAATCCGACGTCTCCAAGGGCGCCAAGCGCAGGAAGCCCCGCCGCCGGGCATAGCCCTCGGGTGGGGTGGCGTGGCCCTGTGTCGCACGGGTCACCTTCACCCTCTCAGGGGGAGTCTTGCTTCGCATGGGGGAGCGCTGCGAGGACAGCGCCGCGGACGAGCTGCGTACCGACGAGGTACGTCTCGACCTGTCGTACGCCGACCGACCGTCGGCCGCCCCGGCCGACCGCCGGATGCGGACCTGGCTGCGGGCCGCACTGTGGCGCTCGGCGTCCTTCGCCGGACGCACGTTGCGCGGCGAGTGGTACGGCATCGTGGTCGATCCCGTACGCCAGCTCGTACGGCGAGGGCTGTCCGCACTGACGCTGGCGTTCGTGGCCGCCTTCGGCGTGATCTTCTTCCACGCGCTCGCGCAACACCCCGCCGGTGCCACGGCGGTGCGCATCCTCGGCGGCGTCAACGCCGACCTGCCGCTGTGGCTGGCCCTGCTGCGCACACCGGTGTCCCTGTACGTCCCGGCCCTCGACCTGCCCGTGTGGGCCGGCATCACGCAGCTGTTCCTCGCCTTCGCGCTGGCCGAACTCGTCCTCGGCCGCACCAGGACGCTCGTCGTCTCGTACGCGACCACCCTGGCCGGCACCCTCATGGTGCGCGTGATGATCGCGCTCGGCGCCGGATGGGGCGGGCTGGGGCTGCCGCCCGAGGTCGGGCGGGTGCTGGACACCGGACCGTCCGCCGCGGTGGTGGGCCTGTTCACCTACGTCGCCGTCGTGCGCCGCGCTCCCATTCTCTTCGCGCTCACCAGCGGGTCGATGGTGTGGGAGTCGATCGCCGTGCCCAACCTGGCCGGCCGCGAGCACCTGATAGCGATAGGCGTCGCCATCGTGCTGGCCCTGCACGGTCAGTCCCGTTCCCGGTCCCGTTCATCGATCGGTCTCGGGCGGCGTGTGCGCTCCGTGAAGTAACCGGATCTGGCTTATCTTCGCCACGAAATCCGACATCCGGAGTACATATGTCAAAAACGGATGCACTGGTCGACGTGGCGGACGAGGCGGCGGTCGCCGCACCTCCCCACCCTCCGGAGCGCCGCCCCACCGTACGGCCGGTGCATCTGGCCCTCGCCGCGACCGCGGTCCTGGCCGCGGTCCTCGCGCTCACCGGCATCGGGTGGCTGAACCGGCCCGCCGTCGCCGCCTGGCAGACCGTCTGCCTGGCCATCACCGTCCAGGCGCTGCCCTTCCTGCTCCTCGGCACGGTCCTGTCGGGGGCGATCAACGCCTTCGTGCCGGCCGACCTGTTCACCCGGATCCTGCCCCGGCGCCCCGCGCTCGCCGTCCCCGTGGCCGGAGTCGCGGGGGCCGTCCTGCCGGGCTGCGAGTGCGCCTCGGTGCCGGTCGCCACCAGCCTGATCCGGCGCGGTGTCACCCCGGCCGCAGCCTTCGCCTTCCTGCTGTCCGCCCCCGCGATCAACCCGATCGTGCTGGCCGCCACGGCGGTCGCCTTCCCGGGCAACCCCGCCATGGTCGCCGCCCGCCTGCTCGCGTCCCTGCTCACCTCCGCCGCGATGGGCTGGCTGTGGCTCTGGCTGGGGCGCGAGGAGTGGCTGCGTCGCGACGTCCGGCACACCGGCCACCAGCCGGGGCACAGCCGCTGGACGGAGTTCCGCCTCGGCTTCCGCCACGACTTCCTGCAGGCCGGCGGGTTCCTGGTGCTGGGCGCCATGGCGGCGGCCACGTTCAACGTCGCCGTGCCCCGCTCCGTCCTCGACACCTTCTCCGGCTCGCCCTGGCTGTCCGTGCTCTTCCTGGCCGGGCTCGCCGTCCTGCTCGCCGTCTGCTCGGAGGCCGACGCCTTCGTCGCCGCCTCGCTCACCGGCTTCTCGCCCACCGCGCGGCTGGCCTTCATGGTGGTCGGCCCGATGGTCGACCTGAAGCTGATCGCCCTTCAGGCGGGCACGTTCGGGCGGGGCTTCGCACTCCGCTTCTCCTCCGCGACCACCCTCGTGGCCGTCGTCGCGAGCGTCCTGATCGGAGGCGCACTGCTGTGAAACGCCACCTCCAGGTCACCCTGCTGGTCCTGACCGGCCTCGGCCTGCTGCACGCCTCCCTCTTCACCGACCTCTGCCTGCGCTACGTCAAGGAGGGCCAGCGCCCCCTCCTGATCGCCTCCGGAGCGCTGCTCGTGCTGCTGGGCCTGGCGGGAGCGGTCCTGGACGGCAGGGCCACCGAGGACGACGGCCACGCACACGGCCACGACCACTCCGCCGTCCCCCGCGTCGCCTGGCTGCTCTTCCTGCCCGTCCTGAGCCTGCTCCTGCACGCCCCGCCCGCCCTCGGCGCCTACACGGCCGCCCGCACGCACGACAAGGCCGTGCGGAAGGAGCAGCACTTCGACCCGCTGCCCGCGACCAGCCCCCTGCCGATGACCCTCACGGACTTCACCGCGCGGGTCCAGCAGGACCCGGAACAGGCGATCAGAAGCCGCAGCATCCGGATGACCGGCTTCGTCACCCCGGCCGGCCGGGGCGGCGGCTGGTACCTGACCCGGATCATCTTCACCTGCTGCGCGGCCGACTCCCAGTCGGTCAAGGTCCGCATGTACGGCACCCCCGCCCCGCCCGCCAACACCTGGCTGGCCGTCGACGGGACCTGGCACCCCGCCGGCACCCTCGGCACGAAGGCCGCGGCGGCGGCCCTGGACGTCCACCGTATCGACCGCATCGCACCCCCCGTCAACGCCTACACGGACGACCTCCCCCTCACGCCGTCCTGATCCTCACGCCGTCCTGACGCCGCCGCGGGCACGGGCCGAAGGCCGGGGAAACGTGCTGGCACGGACAGGGCGGGCGCCCGGTGGCAGAATCGGCCAGGTGGACCGGGGGATCCTCGAGCGCGAGCCCGAGCTGGCATTGCTGGCCACGGCCGCACGGGAGGCGGCGGACGGGGCCGGCTCGGTGGTGCTCGTCTTCGGTGAGGCCGGAATCGGCAAGTCGAGCCTGGTGAGAGCCATGCCCGACCGCCTTCCGCTGCAGGCGCGCGTACTCGTCGGACAGTGCGACGACCTCGCCACCCGGCGGCCGCTCGGACCCTTCCGTGACCTCGTCGGCAGCGTCGGCGCGGAGCTGGCCGGTGCCGTCACCGACGGCGGCGATCGCCAGCGCGTCTACGAGGCCCTGCGCGGCGAGCTGGCCGTGACTCCGCACCCCGCAGTACTCGTCGTCGAGGACGTGCACTGGGCCGACGAGGCGTCCCTGGACGCCCTGCGCTTCCTGGTGCGGCGCATGGAGCGGCTGCCCGCCCTGCTCGTGCTCACCTACCGCGACGACGAGCTCAGCCGCGGGCACCCCCTGCGCCACCTCCTCGGCCAGGTCTCCCGCGTGCCCCGCGTGCACCGCCTGCCCCTGGCCCGGCTCTCCCTGGACGCGGTCCGCACCCTCAGCGGCACCGACGGCCTCGACGCGGCCCAGGTGTACGCGGTGACGTCCGGGAACCCCTTCTTCGTCGCCGAGGTCGTCGCGGCCGGCGGCACCGGGGGAGTGCCCCCGACCGTCGTCGAGGCCGTCCTCGCCCGGCTGCGCGGACTGGACCCGGCCACCGTGGACGCGCTGGAGCAGCTGGCCGTCGTCCCCTCGGCCGTGGAGCGCCCGCTGGTCGACGCCCTGCTCCCGGCCGGAGTGACCGACCTCGCCGCGGCCGAGCAGCGCGGCCTGCTGGCCGTGACCCCGCAACGGGTGGCGTTCCGGCACGAGCTCATCCGGCGCGCGGTCGTCGACCCGGTGCCCACCGCCCGCCGCATCGAGCTCAACCGCAACGTCCTCGCGGCCCTCGTCGCCCGCCCCGGCACCGACGCCGCGCGCATCGTCCACCACGCCGCGCAGGCCGGCGACCTGGACGCCATCGCCCGCTACGGGCCCGACGCGGCCCGCGACGCCGCCTCGGCCGGCGCCCACCGCGAGGCCGCCGCCCAGCTCGGGCTCGTCCTGCAGCAGCGCTACCGCTACGCCCCGCCCGACCTCGCCGACCTGCTCGAACGCTATGCCGTGGAGAGCTACACCATCGCCGACTCGGCCGCCGCCGTCGCCGCCCAGCGCGAGGCCGTCGCCCTGCGCCGCTCGCTCGGCGACATCCCCGCCCTCGGCGCCGACCTGCGCTGGCTCTCCCGCATCCACTGGTGGGCCGGCGACGCGGACGAGGCCCAGTACGCCGCCCGGGAGGCCGTGACCGTCCTGGAGCACGCCGGCGACGACCGCCTGCTGGCGCTCGCGGTCAGCAACATCGCCCAGCTGCGCATGCTCTCCGACCGCTACCCCGAGGCCGTCTCCCACGCCGAGCGCGCGATCACCCTGGCCCGCAAGACCGAGGACACGGCGATCCTCTCGCACGCCCTCAACAACGTCGGCACCGCCCGCTGGCGCGCCGGCGACCCCGACGGGCGCAAGCAGCTGGAGGAGAGCCTCGACGTGGCCCTCGCGGCCGGCGAGGTCGAGCACGCCTGCCGCGCCTACGCCAACCTCATCTGGACCCTGCTCGACCACCTCCGGTACACCGAGGCCGACCGCTACCTGGCCCCGGCCATGGACCTCGCCGACCGCGCCGAGCACCTCGGCTTCCTGACCTACCTCCACGTCGAACTGGCCATCCGCCGGCTCGCCGCCGCCGACTGGGAGGACGCCGAGCGGCACGCCGAGTTCGGCATCCACGACTTCCTGCCCGCCCGCTCCCCGGCCCTGACCGTCCTGGCCCGGGTGCGCACCCGCACCGGCCGCCCGGGCGCCGACGACCTCCTCGCCGAGGCCCAGGAGATCGCCGTCCGCACCCGGGAGCTCCAGCGCACCGGCCCCGTCGCGGCCGCGCTCGCGGAGGCGGCCTGGCTGCGCGGCGACCACGCCGCCGTCGTCGAGGCCGCAGCCCCCGTCCACGCCCAGGCCCGCCATCTGACCGGCGTCCCCTACCGCGCCGAGCTCGGCTACTGGCTCACCCGGGCCGGCCGCCCGGTCCCGCTGGAGGACTGCGACCACCCGTACGCGCTCCAGGTCCGCGGCCACTGGCGCGAGGCGGCGGCGCTGTGGCAGGCGGCCGGCTGCCCCTACGAGCACGCCGCCGCCGTCGCGGAGACCCCCCACCCCCCCTCCCCCCTCCCCCCCCTCTCCCCACT
>NZ_JBHVGU010000051.1:0-52493 GCF_042800575.1 Streptomyces sp. NPDC057616 | reverse complement strand
GTCGCGGAGAGCCCGCACCCCGCCGACAAACTCGAGGCGCTCGCCGCACTCGACGCCCTGGGCGCCGAGCCGCTGGCCCGGCTGATCCGCGCCGAGCTGCGCCGGCTGGGCGTAAGGCGCATCCCGCGCGGCCCCGTCGCAGCCACCCGCGGCAACCCCGCCGGCCTCACCGAGCGCCAGCTCCAGGTCGTGCGGCTGCTCGCGCGGGGCCTGACCAACGCCGAGATCGCCGACCGGCTCGTCGTGTCCGTGCGGACCGTCGACAACCATGTGCGCGCGGTCCTGGAGAAGCTGGACGCGCCCACCCGCCGCCATGTCGCGGACCGCGCGGCACGGCTCGGACTCCGCCTCGACGGCGAAACGTAGGTAGCCGCCGGGCCCGAGCTAGGTGACGGCCACGGATGCAGGTACCCGCGCAACACGAGTAGAACGTGCAGATCGGCCCGTCTCCTATCAAACGGGGGATATCGCATGTCCACTACACCCGCACAGGCCGCCCGCAGTGAACTCTCCGGACTCAACGGAGAGCTGATCGGACCCGAGGACGCCGGCTACGACCAGGCCCGCGCCGTCTACAACGCCATGATCGACCGGCGCCCCGCACTCGTCGCACGCTGCGGCGACGCCGATGCCGTCGCCCGCGTGATCGGCTTCGCCCGCGCCCATGACCTGCCGCTCGCCGTGCGCGGTGGCGGCCACCACGGTGCCGGGCTGGGCACCGTCGACGGGGGAGTGGTCGCCGACCTCTCCCCGCTCAAGGACATCCAGGTCGACGCCGCGGCCCGCACCGTCCGCGTCGGCGGCGGCTGTGTGTGGGGCGAGGTCGACCGCGCCACCAACCCGCACGGTCTCGCCACACCCAGCGGCATCGTCTCCACCACCGGCGTCGGCGGCATCGCGACCGGCGGCGGACTCGGCCACCTCACCCGCAAGTGCGGGCTGACCATCGACAACATGCTCGCCGCCGACGTCGTCCTCGCCGACGGCCGCCAGGTGCGCGCGAGCGCCGACGAGAACACCGACCTGTTCTGGGCGATCCGCGGCGGCGGCGGCAACTTCGGCGTCGCCACCGCCTTCGAGTTCCGGTTGCACGAGGTCGGCACGGTCGTCGCCGGACCCACCTTCTGGCCCGTCGAGATCAGCGCCGAAGTCCTCTCCGCCTACCGGGACTTCCTGCCGAACGCGCCTCGCGAGGTCAACGCCTTCTTCCTCTACGGCACGGTCCCGCCCGCCCCGCCGTTCCCCGAGGAGATCCAGCTGCGCAAGACGGCCGGGGTCGTCTGGTGCTACGCGGGCAGCGACCCCGAGGCGGCCGCCCGCGAGATGGCCCCGCTGCTCGACGCGCTGCCGGAGCCCATGCTGCACTTCACCGCCCCGATGCCGCACCCGGACCTGCAGTCCATGTTCGACGGGCTCTACCCGCCCGGCCACCAGTGGTACTGGCGCGCCGACTTCGTCAACGAGGTCCCCGACGAAGCCGTCGAGCTGCACGCCAAGTTCGGCGCCGAGGTGCCCACCGTCCAGTCGACGATGCACCTCTACCCGATCGACGGAGCCGCCCACGACGTCGGCCCCGAGGAGACCCCCTGGGGCTACCGCGGCGCCCGCTGGTCGACCGTGTACGCCGGCGTCGATCCGGACCCGGCCAACGCCGAGCTGATCAAGCGGTGGGCGGTCGACTACTCCGAGGCCCTGCACCCCTACTCGGCGGGCGGCGCCTACGTGAACATGATGATGGACGAGGGCCAGGAGCGCGTCCGCGCCAGCTACGGCTCCAACTACCAGCGGCTGGCCCGGATCAAGGCCGAACTGGACCCGGACAACGTGTTCCGGCTGAATCAGAACATCCGGCCCAGCTGACGGGCCGGGGCGCAGGCCACATCCGCCAAGTGGCCGGCCGAGCGGGCGCCTTGCTCACCAGTGCCTTCTTCACCGGCGCCTTGCTCACCAGGCGTCGATGAACGGGCGGTGCCCCGGGCGGGGGACGGGGCACCGCTCCAGCGCCGCCACCACCCAGTCCCGCGACCCGGCCGGGTCGATGACCGCGTCGATCTCGAGCGCGGCCGCCGCGTTGACCGCCTTCCCGCGTTCGTACAACTCGGCGACCCGCTCCTCGAAGACACGGTGACGCTCGGCCGGGTCCGCGATGGCCTCCAGCTCCTTGCGGTGGCCGAGCCGCACCGCGCCCTCCAGGCCCATCCCGCCGAACTCCCCGCTCGGCCAGGCGGCCGTGGCCAGCGGCGCCCGCGTCGAGCCGCCCATCATGGCCATCGCCCCCAGCCCGTACGCCTTGCGCAGCACCAGGCTCACCAGCGGCACCCGCAGATTGGCGCCGGTCACGAAGAGCCGGGCGAAGTGCCGTACGGTGGCGGTCCGTTCGGCCTCCGGGCCGACCATGAACCCAGGGGTGTCGCACAGCGAGACCACCGGCAGCCCGAAGGCGTCGCACAACTGCAGGAAGCGGGCCGCCTTGTCGGCCGCGTCCCGGTCGATCGCCCCGCCCAGATGCGCCGGGTTGCTGGCGAGCAGCCCCAGCGGCCGCCCCTCGACGCGCACCAGGCACGTCAGGACGCCGACACCGAACCCGGGCCGCAGCTCCAGCACCGAATCCGTGTCCGCGAACCCCGCGACGGCGCTCCGCATGTCGTACGCCCGCCGCCGGTTCTCCGGCACCACCTGCCGCAGCAGCCGCCGGTCCGGCGCCTCCCAACTCCCTTGCGGACCTTGGAAGTAGGACAGGTACCGCCGCGCGACGCGCACCGCCTCCGCCTCGTCGGCGACGGCGATGTCCACGACCCCGTTGGGCACCTGCACCGACAGCGGCCCGACCTCCTCGGGCCGGTACA
This sequence comes from Streptomyces sp. NPDC057616, assembly GCF_042800575.1. Lineage (NCBI taxonomy): Bacteria > Bacillati > Actinomycetota > Actinomycetes > Kitasatosporales > Streptomycetaceae > Streptomyces > Streptomyces sp. NPDC057616. Next base: position 49,647 of record NZ_JBHVGU010000051.1, on the reverse strand, counting down.
CGCCGAGCCCGCCGCCCTCGATCATCGCGGGGCCGCCCATCCCGATCGTCGCCTCCGGCGTGGCGATCACCACGTCGCAGCAGCCGAGCAGCGCCGCGTTGCCCGCGAAGCATCGCCCCGAGGCGATGCCGACCAGGGGCACGAGCCCGCTGAGCCGTGCCATCCGCTGGAAGGTGGTCACGTCCAGACCCGCCACGGACGTGGTGTCGGTGTCGCCGGGCCGCCCGCCGCCGCCCTCCGCGAACAGCACCACGGGCAGCCGCCGTTCCTCGGCGATCTCCAGCATCCGGTCCGTCTTGCGGTGGCTCTGCAGCCCCTGGGTGCCGGCCAGAACGGTGTAGTCGTACGACATCGCCACGCACGGCTCGCCGCCGACGCGCCCGGTGCCGCAGACCAGGCCGTCCGCCGGTGTCGAGCGGATCAGGTCGTCCAGCGAGCGGCGCCGGCGCTGGGCGGCGATCGCCAGGGCGCCGAACTCGGTGAAGGAATCCGCGTCGCACAGGTCCTCGATGTTCTCGCGGGCGGTACGCCGGCCGAGCGCGTGCCGCTTGGCGACCGCCTGCGGCCGGTGCTCGTCCAGCCCGAAGGAGTGCCGGCGCACCGCCTCGGCGAGGTCCGGGCGCACGACGTCCAGGTCGACCCGCTCGACCTCTGGCCCGTCATCGGGCGCACCGGTCACGCCGTCCAGGACGGCCAACGCCGTGGCCTCACCCACCGTTTGACCCACGCGCGCGTGCAGCAGCCGCACCACCCCGGAGCCGGGCGCCCGCACCACGTGCTCCATCTTCATGGCCTCCAGCACCAGCAACTGCTGCCCCGCGCGCACCGGTTGACCGGGGGAGACGTCCACGGAGACGACGGTGCCGCCGAGCGGCGCGAGGACCGTGCCATCCGCCCCCGCGGCCTCCCGTGCGGTGACCTGCTCGATCGCCTCCGCACGCGCCCAGAACTCCGGCCGCGCAAGAACCTCCCGCAGCAGGGGAATTCCCGTCCGCACCCCCTCCACGCCGAACTCGCCCAGCGCCCGCCGCACCCGCGCGACGGCCGCATCGACCCCGCCGTGCGGGACATGCGCGATCACCTTCGCCAGCAACGGGTCGTACCGCGACCCGACGTCACTCCCCGCCCGCACGGCCGTGTCGACGCGTACCCCGGGCCCGGTCGGCAGGTCGAAGCGCGTGATCCGCCCGGTCGACCCGGCGCTGACCCGCGCCTGCACGGCGAACCCGCGCGGCGGGGCGGGAGGTCCCGACAGCCCCAGCTCCTCCAGCGTGGCGCCCGCGGCAAGCCGCAGCTGCAGTGCGACCAGGTCCAGCCCCGTCACCTCCTCGGTGACCGTGTGCTCCACCTGGAGGCGGGGGTTGGCCTCGATGAAGTGGAACCGGTCGTCCAGGACCAGGAATTCGAAGGTGACCAGGCTCGAACAGCGAGCGGCCCGCGCCAGCCGCAGCGCGCTGTCGAGGATCTTCTCCCGTACGGCGTCCGGGAGTCCGGGCGCGGGCGCGATCTCGATCAGCTTCTGGTGGCGGAGCTGGGCGCTGCAGTCCCGGTCCCACAGATGTGTGACGGCTCCCATGGCGTCCCCGGCGACCTGCACCTCCACGTGCCGGGCCCCCTCCAGCAGCCGTTCGGCGTACAACTCGCTCCGGCCGAAGCCCTGTTCGGCCTCCGAGGCGCACCGCTCCCACGCCTCGTCCAGCTCCTCCGCCCGCCGCACGACCCGCATGCCGCGGCCGCCGCCCCCGCCGACGGCCTTGACCATCATCGGGCCCCCGGCGAGGAACGCCCGCGCCTCCTCCAGCCCGCCGTGTGCCCCCGGCAGCACGGGAACGCCCGTGGCCAGGGCGAGTTCACGCGCCCGCACCTTGTCCCCGAAGACGTCCAGCACCTCCGGCGCCGGCCCGACGAAGGTGACACCGGCGGCCAGGCACCGCCGCGCGAAGCCCGCGTCCTCGCTCAGGAAGCCGTAACCGGGGTGCAGGTAGGCGCAGCCGGTCGCGGAGGCGGCGGCGATCAGCGCGTCCACGTCGAGATAACTGCCCAGCGGTACGGCCTCGTCGGCCATCCGCACATGCGCGTCGTCGCCGTCGGCGTACACCGCGACCGAGCGCAGCCCCGCCTCCGACACGGCCCGCAGGAGCCGTACGGCGATCTCTCCGCGGTTGGCGACGAGTACGGCACTCATGCGGGCACCTCTCCAGGACGTCGGCGACCGGCCCCGCCACGCACGGTCGACCGGCCCCGTCATGCTCATTGACATTGACGTCAACGTCAATACGCTCCCGGTATGGCACGCACGCACAAGGCCTGGGCGGTCCGCACCGCCCGCGACCGCACCGAGGCCCCGGCCCGCGCCAGGCTCCTGGACGCGGCCGAGGCCGTGTTCGCGCGGCGCGGACTCGGCCCGGCCACCGTCGCCGACATCACCGCCCAGGCCGAGGTCTCCCGGGCGGGCTTCTACGTGTACTTCTCCTCCAAGGAGGAGATCTTCCGCGTCCTCGCGGGGCGCGTACGGGACGCCTTCCTCGCCGCTCAGGAGGTGCCGGGCGTCGACGGCGACGACACGCACGCCGTCGCCGAGGCGTCCGTCGGCGCCTTCATCGCCGCCTGCGCCCGCCACCAGCCCCTGCTCGTCCTGCTGGAACAGCAGGCCCGCACCGACCCGGACGTACGGCAGCTGTGGGAGGAGATCCGCGAACGGCCCGTCCGGCGCCACGCCCGCTACATCCGCCGCCTCGCCGACCGGGGCGAGGCGTCCCCGGTGGTGGAACCGCTCGCCGTGGCCCGCGCGGTGGGGGGCATGTGCGCCGAGTTCGCCCGCCGGGTCGCGGCGCGCCCCGAGACGTACGACGCGGCCGTACACGACGTGACCACGATGTATCTGCACCTGCTCGGAACCGGCGCGCCCCGGGCGGCGGGGGGTCAGGCGGGGTGGGCCGAGCGCAGGAGCCAGTCGTAGGCGGCGTGTGCCGTGAACTCGTCCTGGCCGGCGGACAACAGCAGGTCCGCGGTGGCGAAGCCGGGGGCGCCGGCCTGTTCGGCGACGTACGGGATCGCGATGCAGCGCATGCCGGCGGCGTGCGCGGCGACGGCCCCGGGCACGGCGTCCTCCAGCACCACGCAGTCGGCGGGCGGTACGCCGAGACGCCGGGCCGCCTCCAGGAAGACGTCCGGGGCGGGCTTGCCGCGCGGGACCTCCTCGGCCGAGACGGTGGTGCGTAGGAACGCGCCGAGGCCGGTGCCGGCCAGAATCGCCTCGATCGCCTCCGGCGACGAACCCGAGGCCACGGCCATCGGCACGCCGTCCGTGGCGAGCAGCTCCACGAACTTCCGCATCTGCGGGTACGCGCGCGTGGCCGTGCGGGCCAGCTCCAGATAGCGGCGGTCGATGTCGGCGAGCAGCTCCTCGGCCGAGGCGGCGAGGCCGTACTCCCGCTTCCACAGGACGGCCGTCTCCTGCGTGCTGACACCGACATACCGCTCGTGCTCGGCCCAGGTGAAGTCCGGGACGCCGTGCTCGGCGAGGGTCCGCCGGCCCGCCTCGTAGTAGTTCGGCTCGCTGTCCACGAGCGTTCCGTCGAGATCGAAGATGACCGCGGTGCCGCCGAGCTTGCTCATGGCCCCAGCATGGCAAAGGTCATGTGCGGGCCGCGCGGCCGATCGACTCGACCAGCGGGAGCAGCCGGTGCGGGACGCGCTCGCGCAGCGCCACCTCGGAGCGGGTGCGGACGACGCCGGGCAGGCTGATCAGCTTCTGGATCACGTCCTCCAGATGCTCGTTGTCGCGGGCCACCACCCGGGTCAGCAGATCGCCGCCACCCGTGATCGAGAAGGCCTCGACGATCTCCGGCACCGCGGCCAGCGCGTCTCCCACCTCGTCCAGATGCCCCTGCGTGACCTCGATGTGCACGAACGCGAGCACCGGATGCCCGAGCGCGGCCGGCGAGAGCGTCGGGCCCGTGCCGGTGATCACGCCGTCCCGTTCCAGCCGGTCGAGCCGGGCCTGGAGGGTGCCGCGGGCGACGCCCAGGATGCGGGCGTACTCGCGCACGCTGGTGCGCGGCTGCTCCACAAGCAGCCGCAGGATGCGGGTGTCGAGCTCGTCGACGGCCATGGCGCCTGCCTCCTCCCGTGCGACCCCGTCAGCGTGTGGTCCGATGGCACGCCCGTGGCCCCTGCCGGACCGACCTGACTGTGCCAATGGCCCAGCATATGCGAGCTCGCTTGAGCCATCAGCGGGCGAGATGCTGCAATGGGGGTGTCGATGGCGCTGCGGAACCCCGCGGCGCCTTTTTCATGCCGTGGTGCGAGGGGCGGGAAGCAGTTGCTGAAGAGGGTGTTCGTGGCTCCGGACCCGGGGCGGATACGGCTGCGCTTCGCCGGCCGTGCCGTGCTCGGCATCGGCCTCGCGGTCGTCGTCTGCGGCCTGGCCGGCCTCTCCCTCGTCGGCACCGTCATCGGCGGCCTGGCCGCGCTGCTCGCGTTGTTCACGGTCTCCGACGCCACGATCCGCGGGCAGGCCGTCACCACGGCGCTGCTGCCCGCCGTCGGCCTCCCTGTGCTCGCCGCCGCGGCGGTCCTGCACGACGTCCCGGTCGCCCGCGACCTCACCTTCCTCGCGATCACCGGGGCCGGCGTGTACGCGCGCCGCTGGGGCCCGCGCGGGCACAGCCTCGGCGTGTTCGCGTTCATGACCTTCTTCATGGCGCAGTTCCTGCACGCGACCACCGACCGGCTGCCCGAGCTGTACGCCGCCGTCGTGCTGTCGCTGCTCACCACCTCGGCCGTGCGCTTCGGCCTGTGGTGCTACGAGGCCCAGCTGCCGCCGGCGCCCGTGCCCGCACCGCCGGCCGGCACCGGCCTGGCCCGCGTCACCACGCGCCAGGCGTTCCAGGTCACCGCCGGCGCGGGCTTCGCCCTGGTCGTGGGCCAGCTGGTGTCCGGACAGCGCTGGTACTGGGCCGTCGGCGCCACCTGGTGGGTCTTCGTGAACACCGCCTCGCGCGGCGAGACCCTGGTCCGCGGCTTCCGCCGGGTCCTCGGCACGGTGATCGGCATCGGCCTGGGCGTGCTGATCGCCGTCCCCCTGCACGCGGCGGCGATCCCGTCGGCCGTCCTCCTCGCCGCCTGCGTCTTCGGCATCTTCTACTCCGCCGCCGTGTCCTACACCTGGATGATGCTCTGCGTCACACTGCTCGCCGAGCTCCTCTACGGCCTGCTGGGCGTGCTCACCCCGGGACTGCTGGCCCTGCGCGTGGCGGAGACGGGAGTCGGCGCGCTCGGGGCCGCGCTCGCGGTGCTCTTCGTCCTGCCCGTCACCACGCACGCCGTCACGCACGACTGGATCCAGCGGGCGCTGCGCTGCGTCCACGCGTGCACGGCGGAGGCGGCGGCGCGGCTGGCCGGCTCCGCGGACGCCGATCCCGCGCGCCGGATCGCCGAACTGGAGGTGCTGCTCGGGCGGGTACGGATGTCGGTCGCGCCCTTGGTCCACCCGCTCAACCCGATGCTCGGCCGCAAGCGGCGTGCCCGCCAGGTGCTGGCCCTGCTCGACGACTGCGCCCGCGAGACCCGTGGCCTGGTCGCCGTGGCCGCCGACCCGGAGGCCTCCCACGACGCCCGCCTTGCCGCGGCCTGCTGGCGCGTGGAGGCGGCGGTCGAGGCCCTGACCGGCGGCGACGACCACGTCACGGCCACCCCCCAGCCACCCGGGACGGAGCCGGCCCTGGCCCACCTCCACGGCCTGGAACGAGCCCTCGCAGAACTGGCAACCCCACTGCGCACACCGTCGGGCTCGCCACTCGTCGGAGCATGACACCGTCCGGCGGTTCGCGATCGGTCTACGGGGCCTGAGGTGACCTTTGTGCCGACTGGGCGGGGGCCTTGCCCCCCGCACGGCTCGCCGGCCGTCGGCGCGGGTTGCCGTCCGGCGGGTCGCGGGTATCCGTGGGGCCAGGGGCGGCCTGGTGGCGCGGGCGGAGGTCGCACTCCCGCGCGGCTCGCCGTCCGTGGGCGCGCGATGGGGTTCGGCGGGTTGCGGTCGGTCTGCGGGGGCTGAGGTCGCCTTTGTGCCGGCTGGGCGGGGGCCTTGCCCACCCCGCTCGGCTCGCCCGCCGTGGGCGCGAGATGCCGTCCGGCCGGGCGTCGACGGTCCGTAAGGCCGAGGCCGGCCCGATGGCGTGGGTGACAGTTGCGCGTCGGGCCTGCCCGCTGTGGGCGCGCAATGCCGTCGGGCGGATCGTGGATGGTCTGTGGATGCATGGCGGCCGCATGGCGCGGGTGGCAGTTGCGCACCCCGCTCGGCTCGCCGGTCGTCGGCGTGGGGTGCCGTCCGGCAGGTCGTGGCCGGTCTCCCGGGCCGGGGGCGCCCTCGCCGGCCGGGCGGCGCCCGTGCGCGCACCGATCGACGCGCCCCTCGTCGGCGTGCGACGTCCTCCGAGCGGGCCGCGGACGGTTCGTCTGGGCCGAGGTCATCCTGGCCGACTGTGCGGCGCCCCCGCCCACACCGTCCGACTCACCCCTCATCGGCGGGCGACGGCGTCCGCGGATCGCGCCCGGCCGGTCGCGCCAGCGGTGCTCCGAGGCCGGTCAATCCCGACGGTTGGTCTAGACCGCAGATGATCGACTGCTAACGTCGGCCCGAGGTACAGGAGCGAGAGGGGACCGTGGTGGTAGATGGCGGCGGGCGGCGGCAGCGGGCCTTCATCGGGTCGTTCACGGCGGCCGGTGGGCCGGGGATCGTGACGGCGGTCGTGGCCGCCGACAGCGGCGCGTTGTCCGCCCTGAGCCGGGTGGACTCCGTGGCGGACCCGTCCTACCTGGCATTGGCGCCCGACGGCCGGACCCTCTACGCGGTCAGCGAGACCGCCGAGGGCGCGGTGGCCGCGTTCCGGGTGACGGGGGAGCGGCCGGTCAAGGCCGGCACACCCGTGCCCGTCGGCGGCGACAGCCCCACCCACCTGAGCGTCCACGACGGCCACGTCCTGACCGCCAACTACGGCTCCGGCTCCGTCACCGCCGTACCCGTCCGCACCGACGGCACGCTCACGGGCGCCGCGTCCGACGTCCTGGCCCACAAGGGCTCGGGCCCGCACAGCCTGCGCCAGCAGGGGCCGCACGCCCACCAGGTGCAGCCGGACCCCAGCGGCCGCTGGATCGTCAGCGTCGACCTCGGCACGGACTCGGTCCGGGTCTGCACCCTGGCCGGAGGCCGCCTCGAGGTCCACCGCGAGATCCCCCTGCGCCCCGGTTCCGGACCACGCCACCTGGCCTTCCACCCGGACGCCACGCGCGCGTACGTGCTCGGCGAACTGACACCGACCGTCACCGTCTGCCGCTGGGACGCCGCCGCCGGCCTCCTGGAACCGCTCACCGTCGGCCACGTGCTGCCCGGCGCCCCGTCCGGCGACGCCTACCCCTCCGGCATCGCCGTCTCCCCCGACGGCCGCTTCGTGTGGACCGCCACCCGCGGTGAGGACGTCCTGTCCACCTTCGCCGTCGAGGGCGAGGAGCTGCGGCTGGTCGGCACGGTGCCCTGCGGCGGTCACTGGCCCCGCGCGATCGCCGAGTCCGGCGGATTCCTCTACGTCGCCAACGAGCGCTCCGGCGAGGTGGCCTGGTTCGCCGTCGACCCGGACACCGGCCTGCCGCGCTACGAGGGCGCGCTCGGCGTCCCCGCCGCATCCTGCGTGGTCTTCGGCTGAGCACCGGCGCCGACGACGGCCCAGACGCGGAAGGGCCCGCTCCCGGACGGGGAGCGGGCCCTTCTACGTGCGTTACGGTGCCGTCGGCCGCGTCAGCGGACCGGCGTGCCCTGCGGCTGCGGCGGAGCGATGCCCAGTGCCGAGGTGTACTTGGCCAGCGCGAGCTTGCCGATCGCCGGGTAGGGGCCGAGCGCCTCGGCGGCGGAGCAGCCCGCCTCCTTGGCCGCCTCGTCGATCAGGCCCGGCTCGATCTCCGGCCCTATCAGGTACGGAGCGAGCGCCAGCTGCTGCGAACCGGAGTTGCGCAGCTGCTCGGCGACGGCCGCGATCGAGCCGTCCTGGTCGAGCGCCGCCGCCATCACCGGCACCGCGAGGCGCGCGGCGAGCAGCATGCCGGTGATCCCGGCAGCCTGCACGGCCTCGTCACCGCCCACCGATGCCAGGATGATGCCGTCCGCCGCGGTGGCCACGGTGAACAGGCGGGCACGGTCGGCGCGGGCCAGACCGGCCTCCGACAGACGCACGTGCAGCGCCTCGGCGAGCAGCGGGTGCGGGCCCAGCACATCGGTCAGGTCGGCCGCGATACGGCTGTCCATCACGGCCTGGCGGATGCGGCGCAGCAGCGCGGAGTCCGGGCCGGCCAGCAGCGGCACGACGACGGCGACGGGGCCGTCGGGCTCCTTGACGTCCAGACCGGCGGCCTTGGCCTGCTCGTAGCGCGCCGTGCGCTCCTCGGCGGCGTGCGTGAGCACGGCCTGGAGCGTCGGGAACTCCGTGTCGTCCCCGTCCAGGTACGCGATCCGGGCGTCCAGGCCGGGCAGCTCGGAGCGCGCGATGCTCACGACCTCCTCGGCGAGGCTGCGCGTGGCGGCAGCGGGAGTGCCCGGCACCGCGAGAACGAGCGCAGGCGCGCCCTCGGGAGCCGCAAGCGGCTCGGGTCGGCGGTGCCGCCCGGGCTGGCGAGGTCGCGGCATTCGTACTGGCAGGCCGGACGCGGGTCCAGTGGCAGAGCTCATGGCGACGCATGTTACTGGCTTCTTGGGCTCCCCTGTTCGGGGAGGGTGCAGGTGAGCGGTATCCGTCCGGTTTTGTCTGATGAGTTACGTACGGTGGGGAACCCACCACCCTGCCGGGGTTAGTCGCCCGCGCTGGTCACCACGCTCAGCATCGCCGCGTCGCCCGGGAGGGTGAGCGCCCCTGCGGCCAGGTCGAGGGCGATCCGCACCGAGCCCGCGAGCGGGTCCCCGGCGGCGGGCACCAGCGGCGCGTGCGGCAGCCGCTCGGCGAACTCCTGGCGCAGCGGGACGAGCAGCGGGTCCCCGATCTTCAGCAGGCCGCCCGTGACGGCCACCCGGGGCTCTCCCGCGTCCGGGCAGACCGCGGCGGCCGACTCGGCCATGTGCCGGGCGGCGGAGCGCAGGAGGCCCGCGGCGACCGGGTCGTCGTCCGTGAGGGCGGCCACCTGCGGCGCGAAGGAGGCGAGGACGGCGGGGCGATCCTGGCGGGGGTACAGCAGCCCCGGCAGCCCCGGCATCGGCCCGAACATCTCCTCGGCGCGGGCCAGCAGCCCGGCCGAGCCGCCGGGTCTGCCGTCGTACGCGCGCAGCGCCGCCTCCAGCCCGGCCCGCCCGATCCAGGCGCCGCCGCCGCAGTCGCCCAGCAGATGGCCCCAGCCGTCCGCGCGGCGCCAGCGCGTCAGGTCGGTGCCGACGGCGATCAGTCCGGTGCCGGCGGCCACCACGGCACCGGGGTGCGGCCCCAGCGCGCCCACATAGCCGGTGACGGCGTCGGCGACGAGAGCGACCGAGTGGATGCCGAACTCCCGCGCCAGCGCACCGGGCAGCTCGGCCCGCAGCCCCTCGCCCAGGCTGGCGAGCCCCGCGGCGCCGATGGCGGCCGTACGCAGCGCGCCGACCCCGCTCTCGGCCCTCAACTCCCGTACCAGTGGCGCCAGTTGGGCCATGAAATGGCCGGGATCGATCCCCCGGGGCCCGGTGTGCACCGGCTCCCGCGACTCCCGCTGGCCCAGCGGACCGCGCCCCTGGCCGGCGATGACGACACGCAGTCCGGAGCCCCCCGAGTCGACGGCGAGGACTCCGTCCTCCGCGCCGCTCACGGCAGGCGCCAGTCCACGGGCCGTCCGCCCTGTCCGATCAGCAGGTCGTTGGCCCGGCTGAAGGGGCGCGAGCCGAAGAAACCGCGGTCGGCCGACATGGGGGAGGGGTGGGCGGACTCGACCGAAGGAAGCGAGCCGAGCAGCGGGCGCAGATTGCGGGCGTCGCGGCCCCACAGGATGGACACCAGGGGCTTCCCGCGTCCGGCGAGGGCCCTGATGGCCTGCTCGGTGACCTCCTCCCAGCCCTTGCCCCGGTGCGCGGCGGGCTTGCGCGGGGCGGTGGTCAGCGCCCTGTTGAGCAGCAGCACGCCCTGCTCGGTCCACGGCGTCAGATCGCCGTTGGAGGGCTCCGGCACACCCAGGTCGGTGTGCAGCTCGCGGTAGATGTTGATGAGGCTGCCAGGCAGCGGGCGCACCTCGGGCGCCACCGAGAAGGACAGCCCCACCGCATGTCCCGGCGTCGGATAGGGGTCCTGACCGACGATCAGGACCCGTACGTCGTCGAAGGGTTGCTGGAAGGCCCGGAGAACATTCGGTCCGGCCGGCAGGTAGGTGCGCCCCGCGGCGATCTCCGCGCGGAGGAAGTCGCCCATCTCGGCGATCCGTCCGGCGACGGGTTCCAGGGCCTTCGCCCAGCCTGCTTCGACGATCTCATGCAACGGTCGTGGTGCCACGGGCGTCACCCTACTGCCGTACGGGCAGCGGAGATCAACCGGTGGCCAAGGCCGCTCGCTCCCCCCGCAGGACTCATCCCACCACCGCGGCTCGTACGCACAGCACGTCCGGCAGGTGCGCGGCCAGCTGCTGCCAGCTGTCGCCGTCGTCGGCCGACGCGAACACCTCGCCGTTGCGGTTGCCGAAGTACACGCCCGCCGGGTCGGCGCCGTCGGTGCACATCGCGTCCCGCAGCACCGTGCCGTAGTGGTCCTCCTGCGGCAGGCCCGCCGACAGCGGCTCCCAGCTCTTGCCCGCGTCGGCCGTGCGGAAGACCCGGCACCGGTGGTCGGCGGGCACCCGGTCCGAGTCCGCGTTGATCGGGAAGACGTAGGCGGTGTCGCCGCGGTGCGGGTGGGCGGCCGCCGCGAAGCCGAAGGTGGACGGCAGTCCCCCGCCGATGTCGGTCCAGTGGGCGCCCGCGTCGTCGCTTCTGTACACACCCCAGTGGTTCTGCAGATACAGCCGGTCCGGGGTCGCCGCGTCCTGGGCCACCTTGTGCACGCACTGCCCGAACTCCGGGTTGGGATCCGGCAGGAACACCGCGGCCACACCGGAGTTGGAGGGGGCCCAGCTCGCGCCGCCGTCCGACGTCCTGAACACGCCGGCCGTCGACACGGCGACCGTCACCGCCCGCGGGTCCCGCCTGTCGGTGACCACGGTGTGCAGTCCCTCGCCGCCGCCTCCCGGCACCCACTTCGAGCGCGTGGGGTGCTCCCACAGCGGGCGCACCAGCTCGAAGGTCTCCCCGCGGTCCTCCGAGCGGTACAGCGCGGCCGGTTCCGTGCCCGCGTACACCACGTCGTCCTCCGCGGCCGCCGGGTGCAGCTGCCAGACCCGCTCCAGCGAAGCCCCGGTCTCCTTGGGGAACTTGACCGCGGGTTGGGCCGGCTCGGTCCAGGTGCGGCCCAGGTCGTCGGAGTGGAACACGGACGGTCCCCAGTGCGCGCTGTCGCCGCCGGCCAGCAGCCGCGGACGGTCGCCGCGGGTGTCGATCGCCACCGAGTACATCGCCTGCGCGTTGAAATACGGACTCTCGTCGAACTCCCAGGTGCCCCCGCGCCGGCGCCCGATGAACAGGCCTTTGCGGGTGCCCACGGCGAGCAGTACCTCGGTCATGCCGATCACCTCCGTGACGTCTTCGTCCCAGACACCGGCCAGTCTGCACCCCGCCACTGACAGTGACCTCCGCAGTGACGATCCGTGCAGGTCAGGGCGGCGGGGTCGGCCCGGGGCGGCGAGAACCGGCCCCGTTGACGGCAACGGCTGCGCGAGTGGGGGTACTCGTGCGACCGTCGAGTCAGGGGAGTCGGCCTGAGCATCCCATGGCCCTGGTTCGTATGGGATGGCGGTTCGGGAAGGTCGTGCGCTCATGAGGAGGATGCCTTCGATGGCGTTCCGTGGTCCCAAGGCCTGGCTGTGGCGCTGGCGGCGCAACCCGCTCAAACGCGGGGTCGACGTGGTCGAGGCGTGGGTCGTGATCGGTGCCTGGCTGGTCACCCTGGCGGCCGGGGTGATCGCCGGCCTGGCGGCCACCGGAGCCGTCGAGCAGGGGCTGGCCCGCGAGCGCGTCGAGTGGCGCCAGATCGTGGCGCTGCTGACCGAGAAGGCGCCCGGAAAGGCCGCCGGCCACCCGGTCAAGGCGTCCGGGGAACAGGTGTGGGGCAAGGTGGGCTGGTTCGCGCCGGACGGCTCACGGCACACCGGCCAGGTCCGGGTCGGACCGGGCAGCGCCGCCGGCACCGCCGTCACCGTCTGGACCGACCCGCAGGGCGAACTGGTCACGAAGCCGCCCACCCCTGCCCAGGCCCATATGCGGTCCTCGCTCATCGGCGTCCTGGTCGGGCTGAGCGCCGCGGCGGTGCCCTTCGTCGGCGGCCGCGTGCTGTGCGGGCGGCTGGAACGCCGGCGCATGAGCCAGTGGGACGCCGAATGGGCCCGCTTCGGGCCGCGCTGGGGCCGCAACACCCTCTGACACCCGCGGGAGGCTGTCGCGCTGCGCGCGCACGGCCCCTGTGCCATCGTCTTTGGTGAGACCTTGACCCGTCGCAGGCGAGGCCTGGAACGGGCGTGTGCGGAAGTGTGCGCGTCCGGCCAGGGTGTAAGTGGTGGCGGTGACTCCAGTTGATGCTGGGCCTCTGGACGCCTCGCGTCGGACAACTACCCTCGCGAATACAAACATTTCTGGCGGAAGGCGGTGCCTCATGGCGGAGCAGGCTTCCAGAAGAAGACTGGCCGGCGAACTGTCGGCCGAATTCCTGGGCACCATGGTCCTCATCCTGTTCGGGTGCGGCGTGGTGGCCCAGGTGGTGGCCGCGGGCATCGGCGACCACGACAGCATCGCCTGGGCCTGGGGCTTCGGTGTCACCCTCGGCGTCTACATCGCCGCCCGTCTCAGCGGTGCCCATCTCAACCCCGCCGTGACCGTGGCCCTGGCCACCTTCGCGGGCTTCTCCTGGAGGAAGGTGGCGCCGTACTGCCTGGCCCAGACCGCGGGCGCGTTCGTCGCCGCGCTGCTGGTGCGCTGGAACTACACCGAGGTGCTGGCCAAGGCCGACCCCGGGCACACCATCAAGACCCAGGGCGTGTTCTCCACCCTGCCCGGCAACGGCACCCTGCCGGTGAGCGAACTCGGCGCCCTGCGCGACCAGATCATCGGCACCGCCATCCTGGTCCTGCTCATCTTCGCCATCACCGACCTGCTCAACACCCCGCCCGGCGCCAACCTCGCCCCGCTGATCATCGGCTTCCTGGTGGTGGCGATCGGCATGGCCTGGGGCACCGACGCGGGCTACGCCATCAACCCGGCCCGTGACTTCGGGCCACGGCTCGCCAGCTACCTCACCGGGTACGGCACAGCCTGGCGAGATCAGTACGGCAACCTCTACTTCTGGGTGCCGATCGTCGGGCCGCTGGTCGGCGGCGTGATCGGTGCCGCCGTGTACCGGCTGTTCATCTCCAAGTTCCTGCCGGTCGCCGAGGACGAACTCGAACCGGGCCGGGTCCCCGAGCCCACGTCCGGGTCCGACCAGTCCTGACCGTCCCGGACGGCGCGAAGGGGCCGCGGGCACCGTGCCCGCGGCCCCTTCGCCTGCGTGGTACCGCCGCTACGCGCTGATCTGCCCGGCCCGCCTGCGGCGGTTCAGGGCGAACGCGGTGCCGGTCGCACCGGCGGCGAGCAGACCGGCGGCGACGGCGATCGGCACGGCCGGGGAGGCGGGGCTGCTGTCCGCCACGTTCTGCGCCTTGAGGTCCTGCACGTAGGGCGCGTAGGCACCCTTGGCGGACGTCGAGGCGGCCGTGGTGCCGTGGTGCGGGATGCCCGTCACGGACTTGACCGAGCCGTCCTGGTTCAGCAGCACCTGCTTGTTGTTGGGGTGCCGGAAGTCGAACATGCCGCCCAGGCTGCCCGCCCGGCGGTCGAACGAGGCGTCACCGATGCGGCCGGTCCCCCAGTTGTCCTCGATGAACTGGGTGATCGACGTCTGCTCGGTGGCGGTGTGGTCGATCGAGTTGACCTTGCTGTAGGGGGAGATGACCAGCAGCGGCTGCCGGGGGCCGGGGCCGCAGCGGTCCGCGTAGCCGCCCGCGGCGGCCGGACCCGACTGGCAGGCGGGGCTGTCGGTCGCCTTGCCGTTGGAGCCGACGGTGGAGTCCTTGGAGCCGTTCAGCACCTTCGAGACGACGTGGTCGTACCAGCCGTCGGAGTCGTCGTAGGCGACCACGACCGCGGTGCTCTTCCACTGCGGCGACTTCTGCAGCGCGTTGATCTCGTTCACCAGGAAGTGCTGCTCGTCGATCGGGTCCGAGTAGCCGGCGTGGCCGTCCTGGTACTCGGCGGCCTTCAGGAAGCTGACCGCGGGCAGGTTGCCGGCCTGGAGCGCGGCGTCGAAGTCCGTCAGATCGTAGTTGTGGTTGGCCCGGCCCGCGTGGCCGATCTCCGCGACGCTCTTCGGGGCCAGGTGGTGCGGGTTGGCCGTCGACCTGTAGTACTGGAACGGCGCGTGGTGCGGGCTGTAGTCCTCCGACGCGGCGCCGCCGATGTTGGTGTGCGTGGTGCCGGCGCACTTGGCGTAGCTGCCCTGCTTGCCGTCCCACGGAGTGCTCGGCCGGAAGCCGCCCTGGAACCAGCCCCAGCTCACGCCCTTGGCGTTGAGCAGGTCACCGATGTTCCTGCCCTGCATGACCGCCAGCGCGTTGGTCGCGGTGTGGTCCTTGTCCGAGCAGTCGTCGAAGGCCGGGTCCGGGTCGTTGATCATCGTGCCGACGCCCTTGGCGTCGGGGGAGACGACGGTGTACGGGTCCGGCTTCGAGGTCTGCTGCGGGTTCTCCGTCCCGGTGGACGGGTCGACGGAGATCACGCCGTGGGTGTTGCCGGAGATCACGTTGATCGCACCGGGGCTGGAGGGCCCGTAGACCGAGCTGAACGACCGGTCGTTGAGCGCGTAGTGCTGGGCGTAGTTCCACAGACCCGTGACGGTGTTGCCGTCGTAGTAGTCCATCACCAGGCCGGGCTCGCCGAAGAGCCCGCTGCACTTGTTGACCTCGGTGTTCTCGACGTACTTGTCGGCCTTGCCGCCGTCGGCCGCGTACTGCTCGGGGCCGTAGGAGTGGTTCTGGTCGCAGGTCATGGCCTGCGAACTGGCCAGCCGCTTGGGCTTGTAGAGGTTCGGGTTCTTCTCCAGCAGCCCGGCGTTGAGGAGGTTGTCGGCCTTCGGGGTGTGCCGCGCCGCCGTGAACTTGGTGCCGTCGGTGTTGGCCGCCTTCGGGTACGTGGCGAAGTAGTGGTCGAACGAGTTGTTCTCGTCGTAGATCACCACGATGTGCTTGATCGGCGTCGCGGTGTGCGTGCCGTGGTGGCCGTGGCCGCCGTGCGCGGGGGACGCCGAGGCGGGGAGGACGCCACCCGCACCCGCCAGGGCGGCCGCGCCGAGCAGGGCGCCCGCACGGGCCAGCCGGCGGCTCGCCGTTGATGTTCTACCTGTGCCGATCATGCTGTCTCGCCTTCCGGGAGAACCGAGTTCCACTGCCACGGCATTCGTGGCCATGACATCGATTGCCGATCCTGGGCAATGGTGGCGGCGGGGTGGGGGAGCGGCAATGACGCCGCAGCGAATCTTCGGTCAGGAATTTCTCATCGTATTTTGGTCAGCTCTTGACCGGAATCTGTCAGATGGGTTCAGGACAACAAGCCGCGTCCGAGCCAGTCGGACGCGTCGCGGACGCCGGGCAGGGCGAAGAAGTAGCCGCCCCCGAACGGGGTGATGTAGTCGACCAGCGGCTCGCCGGCCAGGCGTTTCTGCACGGTCGCGAACTGCCGGGCCAGGTCCTGCTGGTAGCAGCAGAACAGCAGGCCCATGTCGAGGTTGCCGTTGGAGTCCGTGCCGCGGTCGTAGTTGTAGGCGCGGCGCAGGATGCGCTGGTCGGCGGTGGCCGAGGTGCGCGGGTTGGCCCTCCTGATGTGGCTGTCCAGCGGGATCACGTCACCCTGGGGATCCTGCGGGTAGTTGGGCACGTCCTTCTCGTGCCGGCCGTCCAGGGGCGCGCCGGAGTCCCGGGCGCGGCCGAACATCCGCTCCTGCTCGGTGAGCGAGACCCGGTCCCAGAACTCCACCAGCATGCGGATGAGCCGTATGACCTGGTAGCTGCCGCCCGTGGCCCAGGCGGGTTCGCCCGTCCCGGCGCCCACCCACACCAGGCGGTCCATCGAACGGGCGTCGCCAACATGGGGGTTGGCGATCCCGTCCTTGAAGCCCATGTGGTTGCGGGGCGTGCCGGAGGGGCGCGACGGGCTGACGAAGCCGTCCATGCGCCAGCGCACCTGCATGCCCCCGCGGGTGTGCCGGGCGATGTCACGCAGCGCGTGCAGCACCGTGTCCTGGTGGCCCGCGCACAGTTGCACGCTCAGGTCGCCGTGGCACCAGGCCGCGTCCAGGTCGTCGTCGGGGAACGACGGCATCGCGGTCAGCCGGTGCGGCCTGCGCGCGGCCAGGCCGTAGCGGCCGTCGAAGAGGGAGGCGCCGACGCCGACCGTGACGGTCAGGTCGTCCGCGGGCACGTCGGGGCCGAGCGTGCCGGAGTCGGCGGGCGGGGCGGTGATGCCCAGCTCCTCGGGACTGCCGCCCGCGGTGAGGTACCGGGCCCGGTCGGTCAACGTACGCAGCAGATCGGCCAGTTCGCCGCGGTTCTCGGCGGTGCTGTCGAACGAGACGAACGCGGTGGCGCGCTGCGCCGGGGTGAGGATGCCGGCCTGATGCGGCCCGTGGAAGGCCACCCGCGCGCGGTCGCCGGACTGCCCGGCGGCCGAGGCGGCGCCGTGGTCGGCGGCCACCAGGCCGGTGCCGGCCACGGCCGCCGCGCCGGCCAGGAAGCCCCGGCGTCCGACAGGGTTCACCGGGTTCACGCGGTCCTCCGTACATCCGTCAGGGCGGCCACGTCGGCGAGCCGCTCGACCAGCTCGCCCAGGTCCGCGTCGAGCTTCTCCCGCTGGGCGCGGGTCAGCCGGTCCAGCGGGGTCCAGCGGCCGTCGTGGTCGAAGCCGTCGAGGGTGCGCCGGGTGCGGGCCGTCCAGGAGTCGATGCCGGACAGGCCCGCGGCACGCGACTTCAGCAACGGCCGCAGCCGGCCCAGCAGTTCACCGGTGCCGTCGAGATTGGCGCGGGCGGTGGCGAGGTTGGTGCCGCTGCCGTAGTCGGTACGGCCGGTCAGCTCGAACTGCACGGTGTTCTCCAGGATCTCGTGCGCCCGCAGGCCGATGTCGGCCGGATCCATCCGCTCGTCGGGCCAGCGGTCGCGCAGGTCGTCGACGGCCTTGACGAGCCGGGCGGCCGGTGCGCGCAGGCTGCTCGCCGACTCGCCGTGCCACAGCCCGTACTCCACCCGGTGGAAGCCGGTGAAGCCCGCGTCGTGCACCCCGCCGGACAGGCCCGCCGTGGTCCCGTCGATCGCCGCGTCCGCGTCGCCGAAGGTGCCGTAGGCGGCCCCCATCCGCTCGTAGACCAGATGCGCGGCGAGCCAGTCGCGGCGGGCGGCCGTGCGGTCCCCGCGGTCGATCGCGTCGCGCAACACGCCGGTCTTGCGCGCCAGTTCGACCGTACGGGCCTGGATCCACCGCTGGTACGCGAGCGTGGGCGGGATCAGGTCCTGCTGGGTGACCGGTACGGCGGCCGGGCCGCTCTTCACCGTGCCGCCGGTGACGCGCACGGTGGGGCCGGTGACGGCGTCCGCGTCGTCGGCCACGCACTTGAAGGCGTAGCTGCCGTTGCCGAGGGTCACCCGCAGCGGGCGCTGGGTGCCCGGCGCGAGCCCCTCGACCTCGCCGTAGACCGCGCCCGTCCCCGGGGCGGTGAGGTAGACCTCCTCCGCGCTGCCGGAGGTGTTGTGCAGGTCGAAGACCTGGTGTCCGGCGGCGGGGTGGGTCCAGCCGCGGCCGCAGGCCGCCGAGGTGATCTCGACGGTGGTGTGCCGCAGGCCGTCGGCCGGGGCAGCCCGGTGCCGGTCCCCGCCGGAGCCGCCGGTCGCCAGGGCCGTGGCCACCACGGCGGCCGCGACGGCCAGCGCGCCGCCCGCGAGCAGGACGGCACGCCGCCGCCCGGGACGGGGCGGGGGCGGCGCCGAGCCGGTCTCGGCTGCGGCGCCGACTGCGGCTTCGGGCATGCCCGGCCTCCTGGAGGTGTGCGAACGAGGCGGCGTCGAACGATCCTAAGCAGGCCCCGCGGCCGTGATCGCGCACCTGACCGCCTCCTGACCGGAGGATGGGCCAGAATTCGCCCGCGGTTCACCCGCCGGTACGGCCCGCGCCCACCGCTCTCACGTGCAGTGATGCCGTGTGATCGGTCCGCAGCGGCCGGGCCGTGCCACCTGGCCGCCCGCTGTCCGGTGGCCGGAAACGCGCGGTCTCACCGCACGTCCGGCAGTGCCCGCTCCATGACCGCGTCCAGATCCGCGCTCTCGGGCAGGGTGCCGAAGGCATGCCCCCAGTCGCCTCCCAGCCGGGTCGCGCAGAAGGCGTCGGCGACGGCGGCCGGGGCGTGCCGGACCAGCAAGGAGGCCTGCAGGGTCAGGGCCATCTGCTCCACCAGCCGGCGCGCCCCGGTCTCGGACCCGGCCGCCAGCTGGTCCTTGAGCCGGGTCACGGCGGCGTCGAGCCGGGCGTCCGCGCCCTGCGCCAGGGCGAGTTCGTCGAACAGTGCCTGCGCGGTGGCGGGCTCGCGCCGCAACGCCCGCAGCACGTCGAGGGCGTTGACGTTCCCGGAGCCCTCCCAGATCGACAGCAGCGGCGCCTCGCGGTAGTGGCGGGGCATGCCCGACTCCTCCACGTAGCCGTTGCCGCCGAGGCACTCCAGGGCCTCCGCGGTGAACGCCGGGCCCCGCTTGGTCACCCAGTACTTGCCGGCGGCGGTCGCGATCCGCCGGAAGGCGGCCTCATCGGCGTCCCCGCGCACCGCACGGTCCGCGGCCCCCGCCAGCCGCAGGGTGAGCGTCGTCGCGGCCTCCGACTCCAGCGCGAGGTCGGCCAGGACGTTGCGCATCAGCGGCTGGTCGATCAGCCGCGCGCCGAACGCGCTGCGGTGGCGCACATGGTGGCCGGCCTCCACGAGCGTCTTGCGCATCAGGGTGGCCGACATCATCACGCAGTCCAGGCGCGTGCAGTTGACCATCTCGATGATCGTCTTGACGCCCCGGCCCTCGGGCCCGACCAGCCACGCCACCGTCCCGTCGAACTCCGGCTCGGAGGAGGCGTTGGACCGGTTGCCGAGCTTGTCCTTCAGGCGCTGGATGCGGAAGGTGTTGCGGGTCCCGTCGGGCAGGATCCGCGGCACCAGGAAGCAGGACAGGCCCTCCGGGGCCTGCGCCAGCACCAGGAACACGTCGCACATCGGCGCCGACGTGAACCACTTGTGCCCACGCAGCTGGTAGACGCCCGGCTCGGCGGTCGGCCACGCGGTGGTCGTGTTCGTCCGGACGTCGGAACCGCCCTGCTTCTCGGTCATCCCCATGCCGGCGAGCAGACCGGCCTTGTCGGTCGGCACCCGCAGCTCCGGCTCGTACTCCCGGCCGGTCAGCAGGGGCTCGTACACCTTCGCGAGGTCCGGCTGGGCGCGCAGGGCGGGTACGGCCGCGTACGTCATCGAGGTCGGGCAGCCGTGCCCCGCGTCGGTGTGCCCCCACACCAGGCCGCCCGCGGTACGGGCGACATGGGCGCCGGGCCGCTCGTCCGCCCACGGCGCTCCGGCCAGGCCCTCGGCGACAGCGGCCCGCATCAGGTGGTGCCAGCTCGGGTGGAAGTCGACCTCGTCGACGCGGTTGCCGTACCGGTCGTGGGTGCGCAGCACGGGCTCGTGGACGTTGGCCAGCTCGGCCCACTCCTGCGCCTCCGCGCTGCCGGCCCGCAGCCCCAGCCGCCGGACGTCCTTCTCGGCCCAGCCGGCGCCCTCGCGGCGCAGCCCCTCCAGCAGGGCCGTGTCCTCGGAGGCGTCGTACGGCGCCAGGTCCGGAGGCTGGTTGGTGACGGCGTGGGTCGCGTACTGGTCCCGCGGCTGCGCGGGCGAGGGTGTCGAGGCCATACCGCCATGTTGCACCTTTTCTACAGCCGTAGCAATGACGCAACAATCCGGCGCACGTAAAGTACCGGCCCATGAACGTGTCACCGCAGGTGGGCGAGGCCGATCTGCCACCGCTGTCCGCGCGGTCGGTCGTACTGAGCCTGCTGCTGGGCACGCATCCGCCCGAGCTCCCGGTGAAGGAGCTCGTCCGCGCGGTGGAGCCCTTCGGCGTCGGCGGCTCCACGCTGCGGGCCGCCCTCAGCCGGATGGTCGCCGCCGGCGATCTCCGCCGCACCGACGCCGTCTACGGCCTCAGCGACCGGCTGCTGGCGCGCCAGCGCCGCCAGGACGAGGCGGTGGAGGCGCGCACGCGTGCGTGGGACGGCGACTGGGAGATGGTCGTGATCACGGCCACCGGCCGCGGCCCCGCCGAACGCGCCGACCTGCGCGGCCGGCTGACCACACTGCGGCTGGCCGAACTCCGCGAGGGGGTGTGGCTGCGCCCCGCCAACCTCCGGCGCAGCCTGCCGGAGGACCTGACGCAGGTGGCCCAGACGTACGCCGCCCGTCCCGGCCGTCCGGCACGTGAACTGGCCGCCGAACTATGGCCGTTGGACGCATGGGCCGCCACGGCCCGCGCCCTGCACGCCCATGTCGCCGACGCCCACCTCCCGGCCGACCGCTTCACCGCCTTCGCCGCGGTCGTACGTCATCTGCTGGCCGACCCCGTGCTGCCGCCCGAACTCCTGCCCCCTGACTGGCCGGGCGCACAACTGCGGTCCGCCTACGCCGACTTCCAGCGGGAGATCACCGGGGCGATCGGGCGCTGAACCCGCCGGGTTCACCGTGGCGGGTCCAACAATGCGCTGCCTCAGCCGACTTGAGTCAGGGTGCCGCGGGTGATCTCGTACTGGTTCGTGTCGACCGTGTAGCTGCCGGTGTAGGCGGCGGTGCTGCCGTCGTAGCGCTCGGCGTCGACGCGCACGTGCACGGTGTCGCCGTCCGTGGATGTGACCTGGGCCTGCGTGTACATCGTGTCGGCGTAGCCGGCGACGAAGTCGTCGTAGGAGGTACTCATGTTCCGGCCGCCGAGTTCCCAGGCGGTCTGGTACTCCTGCGCGTTGACGGCGGCGTAGTACTGCTGGACCACGGTCTCGGCGGTCGAGCTGTCGGCGTCGGTGCCTCCGGCGGGCGCGGCGTACACCGTCTGCGTCTGGGTGGGGGCCTGCACCGTGGCCGTGGCGGTCACGACCGACGGTGAGGGGGACGGTGTCGTCGTCGCGGGGGCCGGGGTGTCGGTGGCCGCGGCCACGGTCTGCGAGGAGTGGTGGCTGTCGCCGAGGCCGAAGGACAGGCCGATCACACCGCCGACGAGGGCGGCCATACCCGCCACGGTCCCCACGGCCCGCCAGGGGAATGCGCGGGGCTTCTCGTCCCGGACGACGGGGATGTTGTGCAGGGTGTCGCCGTTGTGGAATCTGAGCAGGTCGTCGTCGTTCATGTGGGCCCCCTGAGTGTTGGTGCAGGCGTGCATGATGCGCAGATGTGCATAGTTCGTGAAGGGCGTGTGCCCAAGTCGTGACATCTGCACCGTGGTTCGACGCCTGGCCGCAACTCCCTCAGTACACCCTGAAGCCGGCGAGGGCCGCCCTCCGCCGTGGAGGGCGGCCCTCTCTGCTCCCCGGTGGGGAAGGGGGCCTACTTGTAGGTGATGTCGGACGAGGAGTACTTGCAGTACGTCCCGTCGGCGTCCGAGCCGTTCTTCGGCGGTTCCGCACCCGTGTTGTTCCCTATGTACTTCTGGCAGGGCACGATCTTCTTGCTGCCGTCCCCGACGATGGTGATCTTCTTCAGGGTCGCGCTGTCGCCGTAGTTGGTGTTGATCCCGGCCAGCGCGCTGCCCTTGTAGGTCGCCTCGATGGTGTTGAGGTTGATGGTGCGCTTGTACTGCGTCTTGCAGTTGCCGCAACTGCGCACCAGCTTGCCGAAGTTCTGCACGGCGAAGTTGGAGACGTTGAGCGTTCCGGCGCCGTTGAACTGGAACACCTTGTCGCTGGCCTCCTTCGCGCCACCGCCGGAGACGGTGTACACGTTGGACGACGAGGAGCCGAGGAACGTCGCGGCGTCCTCGCCGACGTCCTCCCACCACACGTTCTGCAGCGTGCAGGCGCCCAGGCAGTGGATGCCGTCGGCGGCGGGCGCGCCGATGATGACGTTCTTCACGACGGCGCCCGGAGCCAGTTCGAGGAGGGGGTCCTGGTCCTCGCTCTGGCCGCCGGTGCCGAGGTCGCCGCTGCCGTAGAGGCGCTTCATCCCGTAGTCCTCGGTGCCGGACACGGAGATGGTGGCGGTGACGGCCTGGCTGCCGTTGGCGGTGGGCCAGGTGGCGGCGCTCGCCGGGGTCAGTCCGCCACCAGTCATGATCATGACAGATGTGAGGCCGAGGGAGGCCAGCGCGGCGCTCAGGGCGCGCCGGCGGGTGCCTGCGGGTAAGGGGGAAGCCATGTCCCGATGCCTTCTTCCGGTTGGGGGGTTGGTCAGGTCTTTCCAGCGCCCGCGCCGGACGTCACCGAGGCGACGACGGACGAGGCGGCCGCCACCAGAACCGATCTCTGTGGGTGTGCACGTGGGGGGTGTGTGCGCATGCGGGCGCGTCCCTTCAGGAGTTCTTGCTCGATCGTGTACGTGAATGTCGTACGTCGTGCTGAACACCGCGTCCGGGCGGAGCGCCCCAACGGGCCCGTCTGTGGCGCCTGTTGGTCACATCGCTGAACGGAACGTAGAGGGTAAGCGCTTTCTGGTCAACCTCTGCGCGGAGGTTGTTCGGCAAGGCCTGGTCAGAGGCAAGGGCTCTCTGGGGTGGAGCGTGAGGATGCGCGGGAGCGCTCCCGGACTACGTCGACGCCCGGAGGAAACGCGACGACCGCCGCACCGCCGGGGGGGGGCGGTGCGGCGGTTCGCGAGACGGGGTGTCCGTGAGGGGGCGGGTCACACCGACCGGTGGTACTGGTCCGGCACGTGGACGTCCGCGCCGAGTTCGCGGGCCGCGTGCCGGGCCCACGACGGGTTGCGCAGCAGCTCGCGGCCGAGCAGCACCGCGTCCGCGTCGCCGTTGGCGAGGATCTTCTCGGCCTGCTCGGTCTCGGTGATCAGGCCGACGGCCGCGACCGGCAGCGACGTACCGGCCTTGACCCGCGACGCGAACGGTACCTGGTAGCCCGGGCCGGTCGGGATGCGGACGCCGGCGGCGTTGCCGCCGGTGGAGACGTCGAGCAGGTCGACGCCGTGCGCCTGGAGGTCGGCGGCGAAGCGGACCGTGTCCTCGGCGGTCCAGCCGTCCTCCTCCAGCCAGTCGGTCGCCGAGATGCGGAAGAACACCGGCTTGTCCTGCGGCCACACCTCGCGGACGGCGTCCACGACGTCGAGCGCGAAGCGGGTGCGGTTCTCGTACGAGCCGCCGTAGGCGTCGGTGCGGTGGTTGGAGTGCGGGGAGAGGAACTCGTTGATCAGGTACCCGTGGGCGCCGTGGATCTCGGCGACCTCGAAACCGGCTGCGAGCGCGCGGCGCGCGGCGTCCGCGAACTGCCCGACGATCTCCCCGATCTGATCGGCCGTCAGCTCAGTCGGCGCCGCGTGCCGCTCGTCGAACGCGAGCGCGCTCGGCGCGAGCGGCTGCCATCCGCGGGCGTCCGGCCCCAGCGGCGCTCCGCCCGTCCAGGTGCGGTCGGTCGAGGCCTTGCGGCCCGCGTGCGCCAGCTGGATGCCGGGCACCGTGCCCTGGGAGACCAGGAAGCGGGTGATCCGGCGGAACGCCTCGACCTGCGCGTCGTTCCAGATGCCCAGGTCGTACGGGGAGATCCGGCCCTCGGGCGAGACGGCCGTGGCCTCGGTGAGGATCAGGCCCGTGCCGCCGGCCGCGCGGGCCGCGAGGTGTGTGAAGTGCCAGTCGTTCGGAGTCCCGGTCCCGGGTCCCTCGGGCTCCGCCGAGTACTGGCACATCGGGGCCATCCAGACCCGGTTCGGGATGGTCACGCCACGCAGGGTGAAGGGCTGGAAGAGGGCGCTCATGAGGAGCTGCTCCGTTCTCGCGGGGACCGCAGGACGGTTCGTACGATAACCATCGTAGTACGTGAGATGTCAAACTACGATGACTCTCGTACAATGACTCCGTGAGTACCGCCCCCGCCACCAGCAGCCGCGACCTGCCGCACCCCGCGACCGGGGACATCCGGCTGGAAGCCGTGCTGCACGCGCTCTCCGACCCGATGCGGCTGCAGATCGTGCGTGAGCTCGCCGCCGACGGCGACGAGCTCACGTGTTCGCAGTTCGTCCTGCCGGTGACCAAGTCCACGAGCACGCACCACTTCCGGGTGCTGCGCGAGGCGGGGGTGATCCGGCAGTGCTACCGGGGCACGGCCAAGATGAACGGCCTGCGCCGGGACGACCTAGACGACCTCTTCCCGGGACTCCTCGACGCCCTGCTCGCCGCCGCCGTCCGGCAGGCCGTCCGCCTCGGCGGCTGAAGTCCCCCTCGCCGGAAGGTGGTTGAAGAGCAGGTTCAGCACGATCGCCGTCAGGCAGCCCGCGCTGATGCCGCTGTTCATCACCGTCTGGAACCAGTCGGGGAACTTCGCGTAGACCGTCGGCACCCCGACCGGCAGCATGCCCACGGCCACCGACACCGCCACGACCGTGAGGTTGTGGTTGTCCTTGAAGTCCACCCGCGCCAGGGTCCTGAGGCCGCTCGCGGCCACCGTCCCGAACATCACCAGACCCGCACCGCCCAGGACGGGCGCCGGTACCGCCGCGACCACGGCCCCCAGCTTGGGCAGCAACCCGAGCAGGACGAGGATGCCGCCCGCCGTGGCCACGACCCAGCGGCTGCGTACCCGGGTCATGCCGACGAGGCCGACGTTCTGCGCGTACGCCGTGTACGGGAAGGTGTTGAAGACGCCGCCCAGGACGGTCGAGAGGCCGTCGGCGCGCAGGCCGTCCGCGAGCGGGCGCGGCTCGACCGTGCGCCCGGTCATCTCGCCGACGGCGATCAGGTCACCGGTCGTCTCGGTCATCGTCACCAGCGCCACGACCAGCATCGACACGATCGCGGAGACATGGAAGGTGGGCGTGCCGAAGTGGAAGGGCGTGCTGATGCCCAGCCAGTCGGCGTCACCGACCCCGCCGAAGTCGGTGAACCCGAAGGGCACGGCCACCGCGAGGCCCACCACGATGCCGATCAGCACCGCGATACGGCTCAGGAACGCCGGCGCGAACCGCTGCACACCCAGCACCACCGTCAGGACGAAGGCGGCCAGCGCCAGGTTCTTCGGCTCGCCGAAGTCCTTCGAACCGGCGCCGCCCGCCGCCCAGTTGCCCGCGACCGGCAGCAGCGAGACGCCGATGATCAGGATGACGGTGCCGGTGACCAGCGGCGGGAAGAAGCGCAGCAGCTTGCCGAAGACCGGCGCGAGCAGCATGATCGCGAGCCCCGCGACGATCACCGAGCCGTAGATCGCGGGCAGTCCGCCGCCCGTCGTGCCGATGAGCACCATCGGCGACACCGCGGCGAAGGTGCAGCCCTGCATGATCGGCAGCCGGACGCCGAACCGCCAGAAGCCCACGCACTGGATGAGCGTCGCGATCCCGCACACCAGCAGGTCGGCGGTGATCAGATAGGCCAGGTCCGTGGGCGAGAGCTTCATCGCGCCGCCCACGATCAGCGGCACCGCCACCGCGCCCGCGTACATGGCGAGCACATGCTGCAGACCGAAGGCGGCCAACTGCCGTACGGGTGGGACCTCGTCCACCGGATGGACGGGGGCGGTGGTGGTCATGGGCACTCCAGAGCGACGGGGGAGGGGACATCCGGGCGGTGAATCCGGACGGTGGCATCCGGACGGGGCGTCCGAAGGGGGACATCCGGACAGCACGAGACCGTAGAGGCCTTGAACAGTTTGTTGATGTCCGGACTGTTGCCGATGTGTGTCCTGTCCACCTACCGGCCTCCGACTCCCCTACGGCGCCTGCGGTGCGCCCGCCGACCGTGCCGCCGCCAGCAGCGATCCCCAGTCCGCCAGCTTGACGACACCGCGGCCCAGTGAGGCCCCGAGGGCCGCCTCGGCCCGCTCGATCGCCTGCCAGCCCGGCCATTCGACCGGCTCGGCCCCCGCCGCGCGCAGCGCCGCGACCGGGTCCTGCGGCGCTCGCTCGCGTACGAGCGCGGAAGCGTCGTCCAGCAGCGACAGCACCGTCTCCTTGGCGCACGGACGGTTGGTGCCGATCACGCCCGTCGGGCCGCGCTTGATCCAGCCGGCGACGTACTCGCCCGGCGCGACGGTGCCCGCCCGCACGACGCGCCCCGCGCGATGCGGCACGGTGCCGCTCGACGCGTCGAACGGCAGCCCTTCCAGCGGCAGTCCGCGATACCCCACCGACCGCAGCACCAACTGCGCCTCCACGTCCTCGAATTGCCCGGTGCCCCGCACGCCGCCCCGCCCGTCGGGCTCCGTCCGCTCGAAGCGCACCGCGCCCACGCGCCCGCCGTCGGCGAGCAGTTCGACCGGCCGCAGGAAGAAGCGCAGCCGGATCCGGCGCGGGGCGTCCTCGGGCGGCACCTGTGCCCAGCCGCGCAGTACCTCCACGTTGCGGCGCCGGGCCGGCGGGAGCGAGGCGAGGTCGGCGCACCCGGGATCGAGCGCCAACTCCGCCGGATCCACGAGGAGTCCGGCGCCTGGGAGGCCGCCCAGTTCGCGCAGTTCCTTGGTGGTGAAGCGGGCCTGGGACGGGCCGCGCCGGCCCACCATGTGGATGTCGCCCACCCGGCTCGCGGCCAGCGCGCGAAGTGCCGCCTGCGGCATGTCGGTCGGGCTCAGCTCCGCGGGGCCCCGCGCCAGCATCCGGGTGACGTCCACGGCGACGTTCCCCACGCCGATCACCACGGCCGACCGGACGTCCTGCAGGAAACCGTCGTCGGCGGCGTCCGGATGGGCGCTGTACCAGGACACGAACTGCGTCGCCGACCAACTGCCCGGCAGATCCTCGCCGGGGATGCCGAGATGACGGTCGGTGGCGGCGCCCACGCAGTACACGACCGCGTGGTACAGCTCCCGCAGCCTCGCCGCCGGCAGCCCCCCGGGGCCCACACGCACCGCGCCGAGGAAGCGCACCCGCTCGTGCTCCAGGACCGTACGCAGGTTGTTCTGCAGCGACTTGATCTTCTCGTGGTCGGGTGCGACGCCGTAGCGCACCAGCCCGTAGGGGCAGGGCAGCCGGTCGATGACGTCGACGCGCACGTCGGAGTCGAGCTGGACGAGATTCTGCGCGGTGTAGACCCCGCTCGGCCCGGAGCCGACGACGGCGACACGCAACACGGCGGAACTCCTTACGAGAGGAGATCGCGGACGGCCCAAGCATCGCACCGCCGCTGCTCCGCTGACAGGGTGCTGGCAGGGTGTGAACGTGCGTGTCCGCTCTCGCGCCATGTGGTCGGGTGGTTACGTTCCGCGTGTGCGAGAAGCATCGTTTCTTAATCTTTCTGATCGTTGTCCGACGGATGGCACGGTGTCCGTATGGCCCGCGTGGGAAGTGCGGGAGGACGAGCGCGCCACGACGTGGTTCACCGTCCGGCTGGGCTTCGGCGACGGCGCCCGCATCGACGTGCTCGCCGTGGTGGGTGGCGGGGCCGTCTCGCTGGAGGAGGTCCGGGCGCAGCCACCACTGTCGCTGGACGACCTCGCGGAACTGGCCGACTGGATCGAGGAACCCCTCTTCCGGGCCTGCGCCCCCGAACCCGAGCCGGCCGCGGGGCACCTCGCCTCCGTGGGCTCCCGGCGGGCCCGGCCCATCTGGCCGCGCGGCATCGAGGGGCAGCGCCGTATCGCCCAGGAGTACCGCAGCGCGCAGCGACAGGGCACCGACCCCGTTCTCGCGGTGATGTGCGCGACCGGCCACAGCCGCCGCAAGACGCTCCGGCTGATCTCACAGGCGCGCGACTCGGGCTTCCTGACGCCTCGTCATGCACGCCGCAGAGCCGCCTCGTAGCGACTGATCCCTACAACTGACCCGATTGGTCGGGGGTGTTGGCCCGCTGTCCGGGGTCCGGCCGATCGTCCAGCTCCTCGCCGGTCGCGAAGAACCGTGACAGGTCCGAGTCGCCGGCCGCGGCCGCCGCCGCGCCGCTGCCCGGCGGTGTGCCCATCTCCCACTCGAGCCGGTAGCGCTTGAACAGCTCGGCCCGCAGCGTCGTGATCGACATCGGGACGTTCGGCAGCACCATCGCGTAGACGGCGCCCATCAGCAGGGACCGCATCATCGGGTAGTCCACGTCGACGTTCTGCGATCCGTGCCGGGCGACCACGTCGCGCAGCAGTTCCGCCAGGCGCTTCTGCTCCGGGCACTGCACGAAACCCTCCGCCTGCAGCAGCCCCGCCATGTGCTGGCGCATCAGTACGGGCCGGTCCCGGGCCAGACCCAGGATCGCGTCGATGGCCCGCGCCATCCGCTCCCCGCCGTCCTCGCTGCGCGGCTCCCGCTCCACCGCCTCCTCCAGCGTGCGGTGCATCAGCCGGTGCACGGCGGACTGCACCAACTGGCGCTTTCCCGGGAAGTAGTAGGAGACCAGACCGCGGGCCGAACCGGCTCTGTCGGCGATGTCGCCGAGCGTCGTCGCCTCATAGCCGTGCTCGCCGACCAACTCGACTGCCGCCTGCAGAAGCCGCTCCCGGGAACGCCGTCGCAACTCTTCATTGACCGAGGCGCTGCGCGGGGACATGCTTAACTCCTGCGTTGACTGGCTGCCAGCCAACTATACTCAGCAGCGTCCACGATCGATGCTCCGTAGGGGCTGGTCAGGGCTGCCGTCCGTCTGGGGCGACGCGGGGGATCGTCTCAGACGGGCGGTGTTTTCGCCCAGATGGTGTCCTGAGGCTACTTCCCGGATCGTACCCGGGCCTTCGCACTCCCGTCGCACAACGGCCCGCCCGTCCCTAAAGTGGGCACGAATGCCGAGCGGAGGAGGCCTGCGGAGATGGAACAGGACCAGCGGATCCTGGCCAGGATCACGGAGATGGTCGAGAACGAGCGCAAGCTCCGTACGTCCCTCTCGGACGGCGAGATCGACAGTGCGACGGAACGGCAGCGGCTCGGAGAGCTGGAGCGCGAGCTCGATCAGTGCTGGGACCTCCTGCGCCAGCGGCGCGCCAAGGCCGAGTACGGGGAGAACCCCGACGAGGCGGCGGTACGTTCGTCGTCGCAGGTGGAGGGGTATCTGGAGTGAGTGCCTGCGTGAGTGCCCGAGGGAGCGGGCCGGGGCGGTGACCGGACGGGCCTGAGCCCGTCCGGCCGGTCCCGCGCCGCTCGGTACGCCGGGTCGGGTGCCGCTCAGTCCACCAGGTCCAGCACCAGCCGCAGCGCGTCCGGGCGTTCGCTCGTGGGCAGGTGGTCCACCAGGTGCACCCGGCACCCGAGGTCCGCCGCGCCGACGTCCGCGCGCCGGTCGTCCCCCACCATCAGGACGTCCTTCGGCTCGACCTCCAGCGCCTCGCAGGCCACCGCGAACAGCCGCGGATCGGGCTTCTGGATGCCGTGCTCGTACGACAGGACGTACGTGTCCACGAACCGGTCCAGGTTGTGCTCGCGGAAGACGGGGCGCAGGTCCCAGCCGATGTTGCTGACCACGCCGATGCCGATTCCGCGCTCGCACAGCCCGTACAGCACCTCGGCGGCGTCGGGGTAGGGCGCCCATGCCGCCGGCGTCATGTGGCGGTCGTACAGTGCGTCGTGCAACGCCGGGTCGGGCAGCGGCACTTGGCGGGAGAGGCCGGTGTAGGCGGCCCGGTGCAGCTCGGCGCTCCGGTCCCGGATCTGCCACACCTCGGCGAAGCCGTCGGGCAGTTGAGCCGGAGGAGGACCGCCGGGGAGCGCCCCCGAGACATGGAGCGCCTTGGCGGCCTGGCTCAACTCGGCCTCGGGGAGCGCGATCCCGGCCTGGTCGAGCACCGCGCGCAGCCAGGAGTCGGTGGACTCGATGCGGAAGAGGGTGCCGGAGAAGTCGAACAGCACAGCCATCATCATGTGTGGATCTTACGGGTGCGTCCCCGTGCCCAGAAGATCGCGGGCCCGGGTGGGCGGGCTCGTCGGATCGGTCGCCGTCCCCTCGGCAGGCGTCGGCTCACGGCTGCCATCGCCGGTGGGCCGCCACCGCCAGCGCCACCACCATGGCGCCCAGGAGCCAGCCGCCCAGCACGTCGGACGTCCAGTGCACGCCCAGCCACACGCGCGTGAGGCCCACCCCTGCGACGGAGACGAGCGCCACCGCCGTCGCCGTACGCCACAGGGCGCGGCCGGGGCCGTGGCGGTGCAGGAGCCAGAGCAGCAGGCCGCAGACGATCGTGGCGGTCATCGCGTGGCCCGAGGGGAAGGAGGCGTAGTGGGCCGAGTCGACGGGGTCGCGCCAGACCGGGCGCGGGCGGTCGACCGCCGCCTTGAGGCCCTGTTGCAGCAGGGCGCCCAGGGCCACGGTGGCCGCCAGCCACAGCGCCGTCCACCACGCCGCGCGGCGCCACACCAGCCACACCACGGCGGCCGCGCACGCCAGGCGCATCGTCAGCGGGTCCCAGACCCAGTCCGTCAGGATGCGGAACGCGTGGGTGAGGCCGGTCTCGTCGACGGCCCAGCGGTGCGTGGTGCGGGAGATGTCGCGGTCGACCGCGATGAGCGGATGCCAGCGGATCGCGACCAGGACGAGCAGCAACACGGAGCAGACGCCGAGAACGGCCGCGGCACGGGCGGCTGTGCGAGGGGCCGGCGAGCGGGTGGGGGAGTCGACGGGCGAATGGTGCATAAGGTGATCCTCGCCGCCCGATGAGTTGTGAAACCAGAGCCTGGGCGGAGTACCCGGGGGAGGCGTGAAGCCGCCGTCCAGACGGCCCGCACCTAGTTCAGTGCCCGCACCTAGCCCAGTGCCCGCACCTAGCCCAGTGCCCGCAGCCCCGGCACGAAGGCCACCAGTACCGGGACCACGGGTACCAGTGCGGCGGTCGCCGTCAGTCCCAGACGCCGGGTCGCCGGCAGTCGGTCGGGTGCGCTGAGCAGCCGGTGCACTCGTTGCGGAACGTGCGCCTGCGGGGCCGGGGACGGGCCGAACACGCCCCGGTCCTCGTTGAGTTCGACGAGGGCGAGCGCGGTGGTGAGCCGGCCGTGGCGCCGGGAGGCCATGTCGTCGGCGGCGAGTTCGACCAGGCGGTGCATCTCCGCGCGGAACGCCGCGAACACCGGCACCTGCGGGAACCCGCCCGCCAGCGCGTCCGAGCAGTGCAGCAGCCAGTCGTGCCGGGCCTGCGCGTGCCCCTGCTCGTGGGCGAGCACGGCGTCCAGCTGCCGGCCCTTCAGCCGGCGCAGCGCGGCGGTGGTGACGACGAGCCGGGGTGCGGCACCGGGCAGCCACCAGGCGTCGGGCCGCTCGCCCTCCAGCACGACCAGCCGGCCGCTCGCGAGCTC
Organism: Streptomyces sp. NPDC057616; assembly: GCF_042800575.1. NCBI lineage: Bacteria > Bacillati > Actinomycetota > Actinomycetes > Kitasatosporales > Streptomycetaceae > Streptomyces > Streptomyces sp. NPDC057616. Next base: position 18,076 of record NZ_JBHVGU010000051.1, on the reverse strand, counting down.
CTCGCCGGGCAACAGCGGGGCGCGGAGCCGGAGTTCGTCCCGGCGCCGGCGGCGCCCGGCGCGCGCCCGCAGGACCTCTCTCACCAGCATGGTTCCGCTCCACAGGCCGGCGGACGCGAGCGTCACCGCGGTGGCCGCGGCCCAGGGGCCGGTGGCGCCGAGCGCGTAGGCGTCCACGACACCGTGCGGGGCCCCGGCGAACACATGGCCGCGCACCGCCTGCCAGGCGGCCGCGGCGCTGAGGGTCATCGACAGCGCACAGCACAGCAGGACGGCCGCCACCACGCACTGCCACACCCACAGCGCGACCACCGGTTCGCGGTCCTGCCAGTCGGCCCGGGCGAGCAGCCGGGGGGCCACGACGGCGGTCAGCGCGCCGAGCAGCAGCAGTGCCGCGGGGACCATCATGGCGCTCACCCTAGAAGCGGACGCGGGCCCGGCCTACGGTCTGTCGCGCAAAGTGACGCAATCAACGGTTGCTTGACCGGAATCCCCCGCTCAGAGCGTGATCAGCATCGCCACCATCGCGATGCCCATCGACAGCCGGCACGCCTTGGCCAGCTCGGGCCGGTCGCCCCACCCGACGGCTCCGCCGCCCGCCGCCACCGGTACGAGCCGCACGCCCGACAGCAGCACGTATCCCGTGAAGTAGAGAAGGAGGGCGCCGGTGAGCAGGGGCACCCCGGACGTCGTCCCGTGCCCGGCGTGGTGACCGGGGGACGCGGCCATCACGACCGCCATGTAGACCATGGCCGAGGCGCCCACCAGATGGTGCAGATGGTGCGCGCTCGACCGCGCCGACCACAGGGCGCGCAGCGCGGCGGCGCCGAAGACGGCCGCGTACAGGGGCCAGGTCCAGGCCGGCGGGCTGAACACCGCCGCCGGCACGGCCATCGCGGCCATACCGAAGCCCATCAGCGCCTCGCCGCCCGCGGACCTGCGCTGCTCCTCGACCGTGCTGCGCATCCGCACGAGGCAGTAGGCCCCGGTCGCCGCACACAGCGCGACCAGCAGCCAGCCGGGCGAAGCCGGTCCGTGCACGCGCACCTCCCCGCTCGACGATGTTCGACAGTCAGTCGCTTCCCACGCCATGCGGCGCGCACGCGAGCGCAAGGGTGTACACGGGGAGCATTCGAGGGAGCACGCCAGGTGAGCGGCGGGCCATGATCTGGTCCGAGATTTCTTTTACGAGTAAAACACCTGCTAAGGTTATGTCACATGACCCCAGCGACCTCCACCCCCGCCCCGCGCACCCGCCGCCTGCCCCTCGCCGGCGTCCTGCGCCTCGGCCGGCCCGCGGACATCTGGTTCAAGCCCGCGCTGAGCGTGGTCGCCTCGGTCGCCCCGCCCAACCTCCTCCTGCTGGCCCTCGGCCGCCTCGACCTGGCGATGTACACCATGGCCGGGTCGCTGTGCGCGCTGTACGCCCACAACCGCCCCTACGCCGCCCGGGCCCGCGTCCTGGCCTGGGTGGTGCTCGGGATGGTCGGCGGCCTCGCCGTCTCGCTGGTCGCCGCCTCGCTGACGTCCAGTGCCCTCGTGCTCGTCACGGTCGGCGCCCTGCTGGCAGCCGTGCAGAAGATGCTGTGCGACGCGACCCGCGTCGGCCCGCCCGGCAACGTGGTGCTCACCTTCATCACCTCCGCCTCCCTCTTCGCACCGCAGACGCTCGGCCAGGTCCCCGGCCATCTCGCGCTGGCCTGCGCGGCGGGCGCGTGGTCCTGGCTCGTCGGCATGGCCCCCGGGCTGCTGCGCCCGCACGGCCCCGAGCGCCGGGCCACCGCGGGCGCCCTGAAGGCGGCGGCCGGGTACGCCGCCACCCGCGGCACCGCAGACGGCCACGCCCGCGCCCGGGCCGCGGCGGCCGCCGCCGTACAGGCCGCCTGGCAGTCGCTCCTGGCCGCCCGGGACACCCGCAGCCGGCGCGGCCTCGAACGCCTCGTCGTCCGCGCCGAGGTCGCCCTCGCCGCCCCCGCCGACACCGATCCGGAGCAACTGCGCACCTGGGCGGGCGAGTTGACGGGCGCCGGCCCCGTACCCGAGGTCCACGACCCGGCGGCCGGCGGTGAACTCCTCGGTGTGGAGGCCGAACTCGCCGCCCCGGCCCGCCCGTTGTGGACGCGCCTCGGCCCGCTCGCCCCGATCGCCGTCCGCACCGCGCTGGGCTGCGCCCTCGCCGGGTACGCCTCCCTGGCCCTCGGCGTCGGCCGTCCCTACTGGGCGCTGGTCACCGCGGCCTCCCTCTACCAGGCCAACCTCGCCCTCACCTGGACCCGCGGTGTGCAGCGCGTCGTCGGCAACCTCCTCGGCGTGCTCCTCTTCGCCGCCGTCGTCCCGCTCGCCCACCTCGGCCCGGCGGCGCTCGTCCTGTGCTGCCTCGCCTTCAACTTCGGCGCCGAGGCCCTGATCGGCCGCAACTACTGGCTCGGCTCCGTGTGCGTGACCCCGATGGCACTGCTCATCACCGAGTTCACCGGTTTCCAGGAGCCCGGGCCGCTGATCACCGAGCGGGTCGTGGACACCGTCGTCGGCGCCCTGGTCGGCTTCCTCGCCGCCGTCGCCGTCACCAACCGCCGCTCCGGCGACCGCGTCGAACACGCGCTGACCGCCGCCGAACGCGCCCGCGAGCACACCGCCCGCCTGCTGGCCGAGCCCGCCCCCGCGCCCGCCGCCGTGGAGTCCGCCCGACGCGCGCTGGCCGCCGCCCTGGCCGAGCTGCGCGCCACCGCCGACGCCGCGTCCGGCGAGTGGTGGCAGCGCGCCCTGCCCCAGGAGCGGGTCGTGCGCGCCGAGCAGGCCGGACACCGTACGCTCGCGGCTACGGTGCGCCACCAGGGGCTGCACCCGAGCGGCAGAGCGGAGGGCGTACGGCCATGACGGCACCGAACGGACGGCAGGCGGGGGCGGGCAGAGGTGGCGACACCGTCTCCGCGGTCGTGCGGCAGTGGCAGGCCGTCCACCCAGACCTCGACACCGGCCCCATGGAGATCATCGGCCGCATCAACCGCTGTGCGGCGCTGCTCCAGCAGGCCGAGGACGCGCCGCTGCGCCGGGCGGGGCTCAGCCGTCCCGAGTTCGACCTGCTGGGGGCGCTGCGCCGCACCGGCCACGAGCTGACCCCCGGCGAGCTGGCCCGCGAGACCTTCTCCTCGGGCGCCGCCGTCACCAAGCGCCTCAAGCAGCTGACCGAGCGCGGCCTGGTCGAGCGCCGCGGCGACGCGCGAGACCGCCGCGTGGCTCATGTCCGCCTCACGGACGCCGGCCGCGACCTCGTCGACGGCATCCTGCCCGAGCAGCTGTCCTACGAGACCGCCGTACTGGCCGTGCTCGACCCGCAGGGCCAGGGCGAACTGGCCGGACTGCTCGGCGAGTTGCTGGGCCGCCTGGAGGGCCACCTCGGCGCGCTCCGGGCCTGACCGGCTACCACCCGAGCGTCTTCCGCGGGCGGCGTACCCGTTGACGTGGTCGACGTCCACTCCCTACGTTCGATCGGACCGGTTCGGATCTCCGACTGGTGTACGACATGTCGAACGTGAAGGGGATGCCGTGACACCTCGGACGCTGACGGTCGACCTGGGCGTGGAGACGGGCCCCTTCCACGGCGGCGCGAGCGGCACGCTCTACGGCCTGTACGGCGACGGCGTGCCGAGCCGCACCCTCGTCGAGGGCATGCACGTCCGCACGGTCAGCACCAAGGCCCAGGACGGCGTCCAGCACCCCGGCGCCGACGCCCTGGAGATCCTGCCGTCCTTCGTCGCGGCGGGCGGCAAGGACGTCTACGTCTACCTCAGCGACATCCACCGCGGCTTCCCCTACGAGTGGCCGGGCGCGACCGGCGAGGAGCGCCTCGGCGTCCACTTGGCGGCCGTCCGGCGCCACGTCGCCCAGGTGCAGACGCTGGGGGCGCTCAAGTCCCATGTCGTGTATGTGCCGTTCAACGAGCCCGAGGGCAACATGTTCGGCGACGGGGAGTGGAGCTACGACGGCGTCTGCTGGCGCACCGACCCGCGCCGCTACTTCGCGGCCTGGCAGGAGACGTACCGCCTCATCAAGGGCCTCGACCCCGCGGCGCGCGTCGCCGGCCCCAACACCTGCGTCCTGTACCCCGAGGTGCGCGGTTTCCTGGAGTTCGCGCGGGACCACGGCGTGCTCCCCGACGTGATCACCTGGCACGAACTGTCCTCACCCGACGAGGTCCGCACGAACGTCGCCAGGTACCGGGCGCTGGAGCGGGAGTTGGGCATCGGCCCGCTGCCCGTCAACCTCAACGAGTACGCGCACAACTACCACCTGTCCGTACCCGGGCAGATGATCCAGTGGATCGCCGCCGTCGAGGAGTCCAAGGTCGACGCCGACATGGCGTACTGGAACATCGCCGGAAACCTCAACGACTCGGCGGTGGAGGCCAACAAGGGCAACGGCCAGTGGTGGCTGTTCAACGCCTACGGCCGGATGAGCGGCCACACGGTCCGCGTCACCCCGCCCCATCCCAACGTGCAGTACACGCTCCAGGGCGTCGCCACGCTCGACCGGCCCAAGCGGCAGGCCCGGCTGCTGTTCGGCGGCGCGGGGGGCGCCGTGGACCTCGCCTTCACAGGGGTCGACGCGGACGTCTTCGGCGGCGTCGTCCACGTGCGGCTCGAGGAGATCCGCTGGAGCGGCCAAGTCGGCGCGTGCGAGCAGCCGTTGCGACTCCTCGACCGCGAACTGCCGGTCACCGGGGGCCGGGTGGTGCTGCCGGTGACCGGACTCGACGAGATGTCCGCCTACCAGCTGACCATCGCGCCCGGCGGCAACGGCGCCACGCTCGGGCCGCCCCCGGCCGCCCGGCGGCGTACGTACCTGGCCGAGGACGCGACCTGCACCGGCGGCTGCACGAGGAACGGCCCCGAGGGATCCCCGTCCGCCGTCGACAAGTTCGCGACCTCCGGCACCCATCACGTCGGGGGTCTGCGCACCGGCTCCGACGTCGTGCTCGCCTTCGACGTCGAGGCCCCGCACGACGGGACGTACGACATCCGGGTGTTCGCCAACTCCCACAACCTGGCCGAGCCCGTGCGCGAGCACGGTCCCACCAACGTCTTCCTGCGCATCGACGGCGACGACCCTCGCGAGCTGCGGCTGCCGCTCGGCCACCAGTGGGCGGTGTGGGGCCACACCGACACCGAGGCCCGGCTGACCGCGGGCCCGCACCGCATCACCCTCGCCGCACAGGACCCCGACCTCGGCACGACCAGGGGAGACGCGGTCGTCGACAAGCTGGACCTGGTCCCGCGCGCGCAGCGGGAGGAGCGCGAGGACGTGTACGAGGCCGAGTACGCGGAGCTCGGTGGGGGCGCGCGGGCCACGTACGCCCAGCCAGGAGCCTCCGGCCCCGGTGCGGTCGTCGCCCCGCGCGGCGGCACCGTCACCTTCTGGGTGCACGCCGCGGACGACGGCGAGGCCACGGTCACCGTGGCCCTGCTCGGCGCCGGCGAGGGCCTGCTCACGGTCAACGGCGAGGAACTCGGGCGCGTGCCACGGGGGGCCGTCCCCCTGTTCCTGGCCGGGGGCGTCAACAAGGTGACGGTGACCGGGACTTCGGAGAGCCTGGTCGTGGACCGGCTGCGCGTCGGCCCGTCCCGCGGGCTGCTGCCCACGTCCGTCGCCGCCGCCGAGGAAGGCGTCCTGACCGGCACCGCACGCGTGACGGGCCGCTCCAACGCCACCGGAGGCAAGGCGGTCGACGGCATCGGCGCGGGCCCCGGCAACGCGCTCACCCTGACCGTGACCGCCCGGCACGCCGGACGCCACGCCCTCACGATCCGCTACTCCAACGGCGAGCAGGCGCCCGCGACCCACTACAACCCCGACCCGGTCTGCCGCCACGCGGACATCACCGTCGCCGGAGGCGCCCCGCATCGCGTCCTGTTCCCCGCCACCCTGCACTTCAACAACTTCTGGAACCTGTCGGTGCCGGTCACTCTGGAGGAGGGCGCCAACACGATGACCTTCACCGCCGACGAACTCCCCGGCTTCGACGGCAGGAGCCGTAACGCGTACGGGCAGCGCTCGGCGTACGCCCCGGTCGTCGACCAGGTCACGGTGACACCACTCGCCCCAGGGGGCCTATCGTGACGGGGACAGACGTGCCGAACAGGGGGAGGGGACCGTGCAGTTCACGTTCGCCGGCCGGGTGATCGAGTGGCGCGGCCCGGCACCCTACTACTACCTGCCCGTGTCCGACGAGGAGTCGGCTGACATCCGCGAGGTCGCCTCGACGGCCACCTACGGCTGGGGCGTGATCCCGGTCGCCGCGCGGATCGGCGACGTCGACTTCGAGACCTCGCTCTTCCCCAAGGACGGCGGCTACCTGCTGCCGCTGAAGGCCGCTGTCCGCCGCCCGCGGCAGATCACGGCCGGGGACGAGGTCACGGTCCAGATGACCGTCCGGCTGCACCGCTGACGGCGATACCCGCTCGCGCACTCGGGGGCGGCCGCCGTACGCTCGCCCCGTACCGCACCGCATGGCGGCCTCCAGCCCACCCCCTTGCCCCGGAGGTTCCCGCATGCCCGCGTTCACGGTGCGCCCCTTCCGCCGCGACGACCGCGACCAGCTCACCGACCTGATCAACGCGCACGTCGCCGCCGTCGTGCCCGGCGTCTCCGTCTCGGTCAACACCGTCCTCAGCGAACTGGAGCGGCGGCCCGGCGAAGCCATCACCGACCCCTGGGTCGGCGAGCGCGTGACGCTCGTCGCCGAGCAGCGCCGAGCCGTCGTGGCCGCCGCCCACCTGCTGCGCTACCGCGCGGGCGAGGAGGTCGGCGCGACCTACCGGGACACCGCGGAGATCGACTGGTTCGTGCACTGGCCGCCCGCGTCCTTCAGGCCGGACTCCGAGGCAGCTGCCGAGGGGCTGATGGCCGCCTGCCTGGCGCAGTTCGCCCGCTGGGACGTCGGGGGCGGGTACGCGGACGGCGCCCTCCCGGCCCCGGGCGTCTACGGCCTGCCGCGCAACTGGCCCCACGTACGCGGCCTCTACGAGCGTTCCGGCTTCCGGCACATCGGCGACACCGAGGTCGTCCTGATCGCGCGCGTCGCGGACCTGCCGGCGCCCGAACCCCTCACGGGCGTGAGCCGCACGCGCACGGTGGGGGAGTGCGGCACCCGCTTCACGGCGTACGACGACACCGGCGCCGCCCTCGGCTTCATCGAGGTCGACACGGCGCTGGGCCGGCCCGAGAGGCACGTCCGCGCGACCGGCCTCGCCGACATCGGCAACCTGCACGTCGACCCCGCCTCACCGGCGGCGGGCCTGGAACGGCACCTTCTCGCCCAGGCGGCCGACTGGCTCCGCCTGTGCGGCGTCGACCGTCTCCTCGCCTACGCGTCGGCCGGCGATACGGCAGAGGTCGACCGGCTGATCGACGCCGGATTCCGGGAGCTGACCCGTACCGACCGCCGGTGGCGGCATCAGATGCCGGGCCGGTAGCGGATCGGGTGGTCCTCCGGCACCTCGACGAGCACGATCCGCGTCCCGTCCGGATCCTCGATCCACATCTCCACCAGCCCCCAGGGCTCCTTCACCGGCGGCCGCACGATCTCGACCCCCTTGGCCAGCAGCTCCTCGTGCGCGGCTGCCGCGTCCGCGACCTGCAGCCACAGCCGCACGGCCGGGGAGGATCCCGCCTGCGACCGTCCGGAGACCTCCAGGAAGCCCCCGCCCAGGAAGTACACGGTGCCGCGCTCGGGTCCCGTGCCGAACTCGCGGTAGACGGCCAGCCCCAGCTGCTCGCCGTAGAACCGCCGCGAGCGCTCGGGGTCGCGGGGCTGGAGGAGGGTCCTGCTGCTCAGCACATGCACCATGCATCCGGAGCCTACTGTCGGCGTTAGGCTCTTCGGTGCCCGCGCCGCGCCAGAGATCGGAGAGCCGCACCATGGACACCGCCGCCACCGGACTGACGTTCCGTGACGCCGTCGACGCCGACGTGGACGCCCTGGTCGCGCTGATCGAGTCGGCCTACCGCGGGGACTCGAGCCGGACCGGCTGGACCACCGAGGCGGACATCCTGGAGGGGCAGCGCACCGACGCGGAGGGCGTCCTCGCCGTCATCAAGTCGCCCGACAGCCGGTTGCTGACGGTCGAGCGGGACGGCACCGTGATCGCCTGCTGCCAGCTCGAACACCGGGGCGCCTACGCCTACTTCGGGATGTTCGCCGTCAGCCCGCGGCTGCAGGGCGCCGGTCTCGGCAAGGTGATCATCGCGGAGGCGGAGCGGGCGGCGCGCGAGACGTGGGGTGTGCGCGAGATGCACATGACCGTGATCTCCGTGCGCGAGGACCTCATCGCCTGGTACGAGCGGCGCGGCTACCGCCGTACGGGAAGGATGACGCCGTTCCCGTACGGCGACGAGCGCTTCGGCATCCCGCAGCGCGCCGACCTGCAGTTCGAGCTGCTGGTCAAGGAGCTGGCGTGAGCCTCGGGCGGCGCCTCACGCGGTGAAGCGGCCGGTGCGTTTGATCTCCGGGTAATCGGTGGTCGCGCCGTCCAGCTGCAGGGCCCGTACCAGACGGAGGTGGTCCTGCGTGTTCACCACCCAGCCGATGATCTTGAGGTCGGCCTTGCGGGCCATCTCGACGATCTCCAGCGTCAGCCGGCGGATGTTGAGGCAGACGGTCGAGGCGCCGGACTCGACGGCGCGCTCCACGATGTCGGTGCCGTAGCGGCTGCCGATCAGCGCGGTCCGCACGCCGGGCACCAGCCGGGCGATCTCGGTGATCGCCTCGTCGTGGAAGGAGGACACCTCCACCCTGGAGACCAGGTCCCGCCGGAGCATGACCTCGGAGAGCGCCCGGGCCGCCTGCACGTCCTTGATCTCGGCCTGGAGCGGCGACCTGACCGCCTCCAGGACCTCCTCGAAGACCGGCACGTGCTCCCCGCGGCCCGCGTCCAGGGCGCGCAGCTCGGCGAGGGTCTTCTCGGCGATCGGGCCGGTGCCGTCGGTCGTACGGTCCACGTCGGTGTCGTGCATGACGACGAGGGCGCCGTCCTTGCTCAGATGCAGATCGAGTTCGATCACGTCGAGCCCGGCGTGCTGGGCGGCGACGAAGGAACGGAGGGTGTTCTCGGGTTCGACACCCATGACTCCGCGGTGACCGATGGTAAGGAAGTTCAAGGTTCAACTCGCTTCCGTCGACGGCGGCTCGGCATGCGCGCGGACCGGAGCGGACGGCCACACGGGCAGAGCCGCAGCCTAACGGCCCCGTCTCGCGATGAACCCGCTCGTACACAGGGGATTGGCGTGGCGTACGGGGCGAATCCGGCCCGTGCCGGCGCACGCCGTCACCCTGGGGTGGGCGAGTCCTCGTGACATTGACCTCAGGCTCTTACCCGCGGGGCGGGCACGTATACCCGGAACGGTGGCCTTCACCGCGTCAGACAGAAAAAACTTCGGTGACCATGCGGTTGCACAGGATAATCTCCCGAGGCTCCTCTTGCTGGAAGGAAGCTCGTATGTATACGGTCTCGATACGCGAGCTTCTCCCGTGGAGGATGGGACATGACGGAAATTCTTGTGCAGGCGGCTATGGGGGAGCAGGTTTCTCCCGCGACCAGGGTGGTCGAGCACCCGGCGTGGCCGGTGCTCAAGGATGCCGTGGAGCTGATCCGGCCATGGCAGTCCAAGGACGGGTCGATCGACTTCGAGGCCAAGGGCGCCCCCGGGCGCGCGGAGGCCGAGGACGCCGTACGGCGTGTCGTCGAGGCCGTGCGTGAGCTCTCCCCGCTGCTCCCGCACGACAGCGACTACCACGAGGCCCTGGCCAAGGACCTGGACCGGTGGGCCGAGGGCGGCTTCGAGATACCCGACTTCCTCGACTCCCTGCTGGCCTTCCAGCCCGCCGCGCACCGCGCGGACGGCCTGCAGCACCTGGTCGTCTTCCCGATGTACACGCAGAACGGCAACCCCGACCGCAACCTCGAGGCGGTCGTGCTGCGCATGGTGTGGCCCGAGTGGCTGGCCGAGCTGGAGCGCACCCGCTACGACAACCCGCTGTTCTGCGGGATCACCTTCGAGGACTTCACGGCCGGCTACGACACGAACTCGGCCGTCCTCTTCCCCGAGACCATCGCCGTGCGCGAGGCGCCGGAACGATTCTCCTGGGGTGGCATCTTCTGCGACCGCGAGGCCGCCCGCTTCCGCCGGGTCACCGACGCCGCCGTCGACATCCTGGGCATCGAGCTGCCCGAGGACGTCGCCGCGATGGTCCACGACCAGAAGCGCTGCGAGGAGGCCTTCGTGCTGTGGGACATGGTCCACGACCGCACCCACAGCCACGGCGACCTGCCCTTCGACCCGTTCATGATCAAGCAGCGGCAGCCGTTCTGGATGTACGGCCTGGAGGAGCTGCGCTGCGACCTCACCGCCTTCAAGGAGGCCGTGAAACTGGAGGCCGACGGCGTCCCGCAGGCCCGTGACGTGCAGTACGCGGTGCTCTTCGACCGCATGTTCCGCTTCCCGGTCACCGGCGAGCGCGTGCGCAACTACGACGGCCTGGGCGGCCAGCTGCTCTTCGCCTACCTGCACAAGCACGACGTCGTCCGCTGGACCGACAACAAGCTGTTCATCGACTGGCAGCGCGCCCCGCAGGTCACCAACCAGCTGTGCGCCGACATCGAGAAGCTCTACCGCGACGGCATCGACCGCCCGAAGCTCGTGCACTGGTTCGCCGGATACGAGCTGGTCTCCACCTACCTGGCCCCGCACCCCGGATCGCGCTGGGCCAAGGGTCCCGACGCCCTGGATCTGACGCTGCCGCCGCGAAAGCTCGTCGATGACGTGCTTCCTGACGAGTTTCCGCTGAGCATGTTCTATGAAGCCCTCTCCAAGAAGCTGAAGAACGTGATTGCCTCCACGAAGGGCATCACCGCGGAGAGCGCGGGGCAGGTCGCCGCGTGAGCGACCGCACCACCGAGAACGTGGCTCAGGAGGCGAAGACCATGGCGGGGAACGGAGCTCTCAGCGGTGCGGTGATCGCGGTCGCGGGCGGAGGCGGGCCCGCCGGGCGCGCGGCACTGCTCCGCCTGGCCGAGTCGGGGGCGACCGTGGTCGCGGCCGACAACGATCCCGTACGGCTCGCGGAGGCCGTGGACGCGGCCCGGTACGCCTCCGGCGGCGCGACCGTCACCGGCGAGCCCGTGGACCTGCTGGACCTGGAGGCCACCAAGGAGTGGGCCCAGCACATCGAGAAGGAGTTCGGCCGTATCGACGGCCTGGTCCACCTCGTCGGCGGCTGGCGCGGCAGCGAGACCTTCATCAAGACCAGCCTCGACGACTGGGACTTCCTGGAGCTGCTGCTCATCCGCACGGTGCAGCACACCTCCCTGGCCTTCTCCGAGGCGCTCCAGCGCAGCGATCGCGGACGCTACGTCCTGATCAGCGCCGCCGGCGCCACCAGGCCGACCGCCGGGAACGCCGCGTACGCCGCCGCCAAGGCCGCCGCCGAGGCGTGGACGCTCGCCCTGGCCGACTTCTTCCGCAAGGCGGGAGGCGCCGACGGACCGACGTCGGCGGCTGCGATCCTGGTGGTGAAGGCGTTGGTGCACGAGGCCATGCGCGCCGAGCGCCCCAACGCGAAGTTCGCGGGCTTCACGGACGTCGACGACCTGGCCGAGGCCATCGTCGAGGTCTGGAGCAAGTCCGCCGCCGATGTGAACGGAAAGCGTCTGTGGCTGACCGAGAAGCCGTGAACCCCCCGAAGACCGACGCACGTCGCCATCACGACCCGCAGGTCCGCGGTTTCGCCAGTGACAACTACGCCGGGGCCCACCCGGAGGTGCTCGCCGCGCTGGCCCTGGCCAACGGCGGGCACCAGGTCGCGTACGGCGAGGACGACTACACCGGGAACCTCCAGAACCTGGTCCGCAGCCACTTCGGCCCCACGGCTGAGGCGTTCCCGGTCTTCAACGGCACCGGCGCGAACGTCGTCGCGCTCCAGGCGGTCACCGACCGCTGGGGCGCGGTGATCTGCGCCGAGAGCGCGCACATCAACGTCGACGAGGGCGGCGCGCCGGAGCGCATGGGCGGCCTGAAGCTGCTCACCGTGCCCACCCCCGACGGCAAGCTCACCCCGGAACTGATCGACCGGCAGGCGTACGGCTGGGACGACGAGCACCGTGCCATGCCCCAGGCCGTCTCGATCACCCAGAGCACGGAGCTCGGCACGCTCTACACCCCGGACGAGATCCGGGCGATCTGCGACCACGCCCACGCGCGTGGCATGAAGGTGCACCTGGACGGCTCCCGGATAGCCAACGCGGCCGCGTCGCTCGACGTCCCGATGCGGACGTTCACCAACGCGGTCGGCGTCGACATCCTCTCCCTGGGCGGGACGAAGAACGGCGCGATCTTCGGCGAGGCGGTCGTCGTCATCAACCAGGACGCCGTCAGCCACATGAAGCACCTGCGCAAGCTGTCGATGCAGCTCGCCTCCAAGATGCGCTTCGTGTCGGTGCAGCTGGAGGCGCTGCTGGCCAAGGACCTCTGGCTGCGCAACGCCCGCCACTCCAACGAGATGGCCCAGCGGCTGGCCGAGGGCGTGCGGGCCGTGCACGGGGTCGAGATCCTCTACCCGGTGCAGGCCAACGGCGTCTTCGCCAAGCTCCCGCACGAGGTCGGCGAGCGGCTGCAGAAGCGGTTCCGGTTCTACTTCTGGGACGAGGCGGCCGGCGTCGTGCGCTGGATGTGCGCCTTCGACACGACCGAGGACGACGTGGACGCGTTCGTCGCCGCGCTCAAGGAGGAGATGGCGCGGCACTAGATCCGCAGTATGCATAAGTATGCGATCGCTCGAAAAGTCATTGACTGCCGAGTGATCGCATTCTTATGCTCTGCGGGCATGGAGCTGATCCAGCACAACCCCGACCTGTCCGCCTATCTGGCCGCCGACGAGGTCATCGACCACGACCACCCGCTGGTACGCAAGACGGCCGCAGAGCTGGCCAAGGACGCGGCGGACTCGTATGCCTATGCACGTCTGGCGTTCGAGTTCGTACGCGACACCATCCCGCACTCGCAGGACTCCGGTGATCCGCGGGTCACCTGGCGCGCCTCCGACGTTCTGGAGCAGCGCACCGGCATCTGCTACGCCAAGGCGCACGCGCTCGCGGCCCTGCTGCGCGCCGAGGACATTCCTACGGCCCTGTGCTACCAGAAGTTCGACGTGCTGCACGGCCTGGTCGCCGTGCGCTTCAACGGCGCCTGGCACCGCCAGGACCCGCGCGGCAACAAACCGGGCGTGGACGCCCGGTTCTCCCTGGACGGCGAGCGCCTGGCCTTCACCCCGGACGCGGATTCCGGCGAGCTGGACCACCCGCTCCTGTACGCAGCACCCCACCCGGCGGTACTGAACGCTCTGCGGGCGGCCGACGACCGCGAGCACCTGTGGCGCTCGCTCCCCACCGCGCTGTGAGGCGGTGGGGCGCGACGATTCAGCCGGCCTCCGCCGCCTTCACCTGTTCCGGGGTCGGGGCCGTGCCGCCGAGGTGGGCCGGCATCCACCAGGTGTCGTCCGGGCCCTTGGGGCGGACGGGGTAGGCGCGCTGTGCGGCCTCCAGGAGCTCCTGGACGCGCTCGCGCAGGCGGCGGGTGATGGCGCCGGCGTACTGGTCCTGCGGCGCCTCCACCGGCTCACCGACCCGGATGGTGATCGGGGTGTGGCTGCGCTTGAAGTTGCGCGGGTGGCCCTTGGTCCACAGCCGCTGCGTGCCCCACAGCGCCATCGGGATGAGCGGGACGCCGGCCTCCTGGGCCATGCGCGCGGCACCCGACTTGAAGCTCTTCAGGGTGAAGGACTGGGAGATCGTGGCCTCGGGGAAGACGCCCACGATCTCGCCGGAGCGCAGCGACTGCAGCGCGTGGGCGTACGCCGTCTCGCCCTGCTTGCGGTCGACCGGGATGTGCTTCATGCCGCGCATCAGCGGGCCCGAGATCTTGTGGCGGAAGACGGACTCCTTGGCCATGAAGCGGACCAGGCGCTTCTGCGGCAGGGCCGCGAGCCCGTCGAAGATGAAGTCCAGGTAGCTGATGTGGTTGCTCACCAGTACGGCGCCACCCGAGCGCGGGATGTTCTCCGACCCCTTGCAGTCGATCTTGAGGTCCCAGGCCTTGAACATCGTTTTGGCAAGGCCGATGACGGGACGGTAGACAAGCTCAGCCATGGATGGGTCGGGCCCCTTCTCTCTGCCTGGGAAGGGTTCTCCCGGCGCGGAAGTTACGCAGCCGTAGGTTTACGGCATTGCGCAGATCGTGCCCCAACTAACGAGTGGGTGGCCAGTCCTGGTGCCGGAGAGTGGCGAGATACTCATCACGTAGTGAGCCGCCGTACCACCAGGTACATCTCGCACCCCAGGCAGTACCCGAACACCGCGTTGAGGAAAGCCGCCGCCAGCGCCGCCGCGGTCGCCGCGAGCCCCAGCCAGGTCACTCCCAGCGCGAAGCCGGCCAGCCCCACGCCCGCGAAGACCAGTCCCACCGCCTGGGCGAAGCGCGGCGGCTCCGGCGGCTCGAACTCGCTCGGCGGCCCGATCCGCGGCCGTACGGCCTTGCGGAACAGCCAGCCGTACGGCGATTTCCCGACCCCGCCCGCCGCGCCCAGCGCGAAGGCCAGCGTCTGCCAGGCCAGCAGCCAGGCACTCCCGGTGATCAGCACGACCGCGAGAACGACGGTCGTCACGGCGGCCCCGAACCGGGGGCCCCTCACATCGATGTCCATGAATCAAGCATTCCGCAACGGAAATGCTGTGGGGAGGCGGGAATCTTTGCAGTCTCATGAATGCTTGTGCAGGTGATGACCGGACTTGTGGTGTGTGCGGTGGTGCTCGTGGTGGCGAGCGCCTACGGAGTGCTCCATCGGCGGCGAAGCGGGAGGGTACGCGTGCGTGGGCGCGACGACGGGAAGCGGCTCGGCGCGGCCGAGCTGGGCGGCGAGCTCGGTGAGCGGGCCACGCTGGTGCAGTTCTCCAGCGCGTTCTGCGCCCCCTGCCGGGCCACGCGGCGCGTGCTCGGCGAGGTGGCCGGCCTGGTCCAGGGCGTGACCCACGTCGAGATCGACGCGGAGGACCACCTGGACCTCGTACGCGAACTCGACATCCTCAAGACGCCGACCGTGCTGGTCCTCGACGCCGAGGGCCGGGTCGTCCGGCGGGCCACCGGCCAGCCGCGCAAGGCCGACGTCATCGCCGCACTGGGGGAGGCGGTCTGACGGTCCGTGGCCGCGGGGTGAGGCATCTCCCAGATGCCGGAACGTACTTGACTGTGCGCACCACGTATCGTCAGCCTGACCGTATGCCTTCGGAACTCCTTCTCTACGGGCGGGCCCACGTCGATCTGGCGCGTACCGCGAGCGCGTGCTGTCCGGGCTGTTGAGCAGCCACGGACCGGTTCGCCCCTCTCCCCAGAAGGACAACTCCATGACGGCAACGCCCGATCTCGGCACCCGAACCCCTCAGCTCGCCTCGCCCGACCTGCTGCGCTCCGTCTTCCGGCGGCACGCCGCGGGCGTCGCCGTGATCACCGCGCGCGGGAACGCCGGGCCGGTCGGCTTCACCGCCACGTCCCTCACCTCCGTCTCCGCCGAGCCCCCGCTGATCTCCTTCGGCATCAGCACCGGCGCCTCCAGCTGGCCGGCGATCTCCGCGGCCGGGCACATAGGCGTCCACATACTCGGCGAGCACCAGAGGGAGCTGGCCACCACCTTCGCCCGCAGCGGCGCCGACCGCTTCGGGGCGCCCACCAACTGGCGCGAGGGCCCCGAGGGCGTGCCCGTCCTGGACGACGTCCCGGCCTGGCTGGTGTGCCGGGTCGTCGGCCGGGTGCCCGCGGCGGACCAGCGCATCGTGCTGGCCGAGGTCGTCCTCGGTGACCCGACCGGTCCCGGCCGCCCGCTCCTCTACCACCAAGGCAGCTTCAACGCTCTGCGGGACTGATCACGCCCCGGCTCCGCTGCGAAGTGGTCGAATCCCGATTACGCTGCGTTGCAAAGGTCACAGTTCAAAGCGCTTGCTTAGCGGGAACGTTCTGGGTGTACTGACGAGTAATATTTCGCTCGGAGCGCGGGCCGCCCCGATCGGGATCGGCCGCTTGAGGCGCCTATGCTGCCTGAAACTGGACAGCACCGAAATGACGATTGCAGTAGGAGAGCCGGCGTGAGCTTGAGGATCGTTGTCACTGTTAAGTACGTGCCCGACGCCACTGGCGACCGGCACTTCGCCGATGACCTGACCGTCGACCGGGACGACGTGGACGGTCTGCTCTCCGAGCTCGACGAGTACGCGGTCGAGCAGGCGCTGCAGATCTCCGAGAACTCGGACGACGACGTGGAGATCACCGTCCTGACCATCGGCCCCGAGGACGCCAAGGACGCGCTGCGCAAGGCGCTGTCGATGGGTGCGGACAAGGCCATCCACGTCGAGGACGACGACCTGCACGGCACCGACGCGATCGGTACCTCGCTGGTGCTGGCCAAGGCGATCGAGAAGGCGGGCTACGACCTGGTCGTCTCCGGCATGGCCTCCACCGACGGCACCATGGGTGTCGTGCCGGCGCTGGTCGCCGAGCGTCTGGGCGTGCCGCAGGTGACGCTGCTGTCCGAGGTCAGCGTCGAGGACGGCACCGTCAAGGGCCGCCGCGACGGCGACACCGCCACCGAGCAGCTGGAGGCCTCGCTGCCGGCCGTCGTGTCCGTCACCGACCAGTCGGGCGAGGCGCGTTACCCGTCCTTCAAGGGCATCATGGCGGCGAAGAAGAAGCCGGTGGAGTCCTGGGACCTGTCCGACCTGGAGATCGAGGCCGAGGAGATCGGTCTCGAGGGTGCCTGGACCAAGGTCGAGGCCGCGAACCAGCGTCCGGCCCGGACCGCGGGCACGATCGTCAAGGACGAGGGCGAGGGCGGCAAGCAGCTCGCTGAGTTCCTCGCGAGCCAGAAGTTCATCTGAGCCGCGCGGCTCAACTCGCTCACCGCCCCTCAGACTTCGCACATCCGCAAGGAGTTTTCTTCCCATGGCTGAAGTTCTCGTCTACGTCGACCACGTGGACGGTGCCGTCCGCAAGCCCACCCTGGAGCTGCTGACGCTCGCCCGCCGCATCGGCGAGCCGGTCGCCGTCGCGCTGGGAGGCGGCGCCGGTGACACCGCCGCCGCCCTGGCCGAGCACGGCGCCGCCAAGGTCCTCACCCACGAGGCGTCCGAGTACGCCGACTACCTGGTCGTGCCGAAGGTCGACGCCCTGCAGGCCGCCGTCGAGGCCGTCTCCCCGGCCGCCGTGCTGATCCCGTCCTCCGCGGAGGGCAAGGAGATCGCCTCCCGCCTGGCGCTGCGCATCGGCTCCGGCATCATCACCGACGCCGTCGACCTGGAGGCCGGCGACGAGGGCCCGGTGGCCACCCAGTCGGTGTTCGCCGCCTCCTTCACCACCAAGTCCCGTGTCTCCAAGGGCACCCCGGTCATCACGGTCAAGCCCAACAGCGCGGCCGTAGAGGCCGCCCCGGCCGCCGGTGAGGTCGAGGCCCTGAACGTGTCCTTCTCCGACAAGGCGACCGGCACCAAGGTCACCAGCCGCACCCCGCGTGAGTCGACCGGGCGTCCGGAGCTGACCGAGGCCGCGATCGTGGTCTCCGGTGGCCGCGGCGTCAACGGCGCGGAGAACTTCGCGATCATCGAGGCGCTCGCCGACTCCCTCGGCGCGGCGGTCGGCGCCTCGCGTGCCGCGGTGGACGCCGGCTGGTACCCGCACACCAACCAGGTCGGCCAGACCGGCAAGTCGGTCTCCCCGCAGCTGTACATCGCCTCCGGCATCTCCGGCGCGATCCAGCACCGGGCCGGCATGCAGACCTCGAAGACCATCGTGGCCATCAACAAGGACGCCGAGGCCCCGATCTTCGAGCTGGTCGACTACGGCGTCGTCGGCGACCTCTTCGACGTCGTCCCCGCCCTGACCGAGGAGGTCAAGACCCGCAAGGGCTGACCGCCTCACGGCTCGGCGAGGCCCCCGCGGACAAAAGAAAGGAGGAGGGGGGAGCCACGGGGTATGGGGCGATGCA
>NZ_JBHVGU010000050.1:14074-61211 GCF_042800575.1 Streptomyces sp. NPDC057616 | reverse complement strand
GGAGGGACGGCGTCGAGGCCGCCCCATCTACGGTGGCCCCGGTCTCTGCCCTCGCCCACGCAGGCGGCGATCGGCCGTCGGCCGCGCTCAGGGCCCGGCCGTCGCGTGCAGGGTCCGCAGCACGTCGTCGTCCGTGAGCTGGTCGAACTCCTCGTAGCAGTTGCCCACGGCCAGGAAGGCGGGCGGGCGCTGCAGGCAGAGCACCTCGTCGGCCTCGGGCCGCAGGCGGTCGGCCGCGTCCGGTGAGCCGACGGGCACGGCCAGGACGAGGCGGGCGGGTTCCCTGCGCCGTACGAAGCGCAGGGCCGCGCGGGCCGTCGAGCCGGTGGCGAGCCCGTCGTCCACGACGATCACGGTCCGGCCCTTGAGCTCGGGCGCGGGACGCCCCTCCCGGTAGAGGTCCTCGCGGCGGTGGAGCTCCTCGCGCTCCCGCTCGACCACCGGGGCGAGTTCCGCGTCACCGAGGCCGAGCTCGCGCAGGGACTGCTCGTCGTAGAGCGGTTCGTCGTCGCCGACGATCGCGCCGACGCCGAGTTCCTCCTCGTACGGGACGCCGATCTTCCGTACGACCAGGACGTCGAGCGGCGCTTCGAGCGCCGACGCCACCTCCTGGGCCACGGTGACACCGCCGCGGGGCAGGGCGAGGACGACGGGATCGCACAGCATGCCCTTCTCCTGCTCGATCCGCAGTCTCGCGGCCAGTTCCCGCCCGGCCTGTTCACGGTCATGGAACTGCATCTGGGTCGCCGCTCCCTTCCCGTCCGTTCGCGCTGGATCATCTTTCGGCTCCGGTCGTGCGGGTACCCGCACGGAGTGAAGTACCTCTGCAGATGATTCCAAGGATCCGCGAAGATGAACCCGTGCCTACCGCGCCGGCGGCCGGACCGCCCTGGTCACCGGCGCCGCCACGGCAGCACCGCCGGGGCGGTCTCGGTGCCCTCGGCCCGGTGCAGGGCGTCGCTGATGGCCTCGCCGATCTCCGCGAACTGCCGCACCTGTTCCGGACTGAGGGCGTCGAACACCGCCCGGCGAACGGCCTCCACATGGCCTGGAGCGGCGCGTTCCAGCAGAGCGCGCCCCGCGTCGGTGAGGACCGCGAGCTGACCGCGCCCGTCGGCGGGGTCCTCGCGCCGGTCCACGAGGCCGAGGTCGCGCAGCCGGTTCACGGCGTGTGTCAGCCGGCTGCGGGTGATCTTGAGCCGCTGGGCCAGTTCGGACATGCCGAGGGAGCCGTCGGGCGCCGCCGACAGATAGGCGAGCAGGCTGTAGTCGGCGTGCGTCACGCCCGCGTCGCGCCGCAACTGCCGGTTCAGATGGTCGCCGAGCAGGGTGGAGAAGTCGACGTAGGCCAGCCAGGCCCGTCGCTCCTCCGCGTTGAGCCAGCGGGGCGTGGTCGACATGGACCCACTTTAGCGCGAGCGAGTTTGAACCTTCAATCACAACCGGCCGGACCGCACCTTGCCGCCCCGCGGTTCACAGGGGGTGCGCCTGGGCACGGATCGAGGCTGGAACTGCACGGGACGAGCCGTACAGATATGGCCAGATTCAACAGCTCATCGTGTGCGGAGTGACATTGTTCGGTCACTGGGCGCTTCTACCAGTGTCGAGTATTTTCGACGGCATTAGGGAGGGATGCGTGTGGGACATCGGGGAGGGATGCGTGTGCGCAAGTCGGGAGGGGTGCCAGTGCTGAGGCGCAAGACGTTGCGGCTTCCCCGGCATCCGGCCTCGGTGGGGCTGGCCCGGTACCGGGTACGCCAGCATCTGGCCGCGTGGGGGCACGCGACGGGGGACGAGATCACGGAGCGGGTGGTGCTGCTGGCCTCGGAGCTGGCGGCGAACGTCGTGCGCCACGGGCCGATCATGGAGCGCGAGTTCGAGATGGCGGTGACGGCGCGGGCCGACGGCTCCTGCTTCATAGCGGTCTCCGACGAGAGCGCGGAGAACCCCGTCCTGCACGAGATACCCACCGCGGAGGACGAGCGCGGCAGGGGCCTGCACCTCGTCGACCAGCTGGCCCAGAACTGGGGCGTACGGCACCGGGGACGGCACGGCAAGACGGTGTGGGCGGTGGTGCGCCACCAGCGTCCGCACGGCGCGGCCCAGACGGCGCAGAAGCGGCAGCACAAGTAGGGGCCCTCCCGGCACGCCCCGGGCTCCGGTTCCCGCGGCGCGGCAGGTGCGCGGGGGGGGGGCGTCGCCGCCGCATGCGGCGGCCGGTCCGGCGGCGGAGCGAGCACCGGGCCGCGCCCGGTACGGTCCTGTTCGCCCTCCGCAGGCGCAGACCGCGCCCGTCCGCCCCACCCACCGCACAGGACCTCGCCCCATGACCGTGTTCCGCATCAGCCCCGCCGTCGCCGACTCCTTCCCCGACGCCCTCGTCGCCCTGGTCACCGCCACCGGCCTGCGCGGGCACGAACCCTGGCCCGCCACGACCGCCGCCCTCGACGATCTGGAGCGGCAGCTCGCCGACGGCGCCTGGCAGCCGGCCGACGAGGGCGATCCCCGTATCGAGGCGTGGCACACCGCCTACCGCTCCTTCGGCACCAACCCCCGCCGCATCCGGCCCAGCGTCGACGCGCTCGGCCGCCGTATGGCGAAGAAGGGCTCGCTGCCGCGCATCAACCCCGCCGTGGACTCGTACAACTCCGTCTCCGTCCGCCACGGCCTGCCGGCCGGCGCCTTCGATCTCGACCAGGTCGCCGGGGACGTCGCCCTCCGGCATGCCGACGGCAGCGAGGAGTTCGTCCCGCTCGGCGAGCCCGGCACGGTGGAGAACCCCAGGCCCGGCGAGATCGTCTACGCGGACGCGGACGGCGTCCTCACCCGGCACTGGAACCACCGCGACGCCCACCGCACCCGGGTCACCGAGGACTCCCGGCGCGTCGCCTTCGCCCTGGAGACCCTGCACGCCACCCGCGACGGCGACCTCCTCAGGACGGCGGCGGACGACCTGCGGTCCCTGCTCGCCCCGCACGCCGAGCAGGTGGCGGTGCACCTCCTGAGCGCCGACCGGCCGGACGTCGACGTCTGACCGGCAGGGCGCCGGAGCCGGCCCTACTGCGCCAACTGCGGGTACAACGCGGCCAGTTCGCCGGACAGTCCCGCCTTCACCTGGCGTGAGACGTCGTCGGCCAGCACCTCGTGGGCTCCGGCCTCGACACCGTCCAGGGCGAGTGAGGCGACCGTGCGGGGGTCCGACTTGGGGGCGTCGATCCGCGTGGTCAGGTCGGTGTCCACGTAGCCCACGTGCAGGCCGGTGACCGCGATGCCGCGCGGCTGCAGCTCCAGGCGCAGGGAGTTGGTCTGCTGCCACAGCGCGGCCTTCGAGGCGCTGTAGGAGCCGGCGCTGCCGAGCCAGGACAGCACCGAGTGGACGTTGAGGATGTGGCCGCCGCCGTTGCGCTCGATGATCGGGGCGAAGGCGCGCGTCACCAGCAGCGGGCCGTAGAAGTTGATGTCGAACTCGCGGCGCACGTCCTCCACGGGCGTGTCCAGGAAGCTCCCGCCGACCGAGTTCCCGGCGTTGTTGATCAGGACGGTGACGTCCTGCGCCTGCTCGGCGGCGGCCGCCACCGAGGCGGGGTCGGTGACCTCCAGTGCCAGCGGGACGGCGTCGGGGTGCGTCACCGTCCGCGGGTCGCGCGCAGTGGCGTACACCTTGCCCGCGCCACGGGCGTACAGCTCCTCCACCAGGGCCTTGCCGATGCCCCGGCTGCCGCCGGTGACGAGGACGACGGCGTTCTTGATAGCGGTCATGACAGAGTCCTTCCAGGGACAGGAAACCGATCGGTTTCACCCTCATGGTAAACCGATCGGTTTCCTGCGCTCAACCCGTCCTGGGTGCCGTCCTCGGCCTCCGCCCGTCCGCCGCCCTCAGCGCCTGTGCGTCCGGCCGATGGCGGCGCGCTCGCCGAGTCTCTTGAGGGCCGTCTCGCTCCAGCGGAGGTTCGCCCGCTCGTAGGCGATCCCGCCCTGCAGGGTCAGGTACGGGCCGATGCGCTCGGCGGTGGCGAGGTACTCCTCCTCGTCGCGCCCGTCGAGCATGCGCTCCTGCATACGCAGATAGCGGGCCAGTTTGGCAGTCGCCCGCTCATGGCGCTCGGCGACCGCGGCCCGTACGGCATCGAACTGCTCGCCCTCCACGATGTCGACGCACTGCACCTTGACCATCAGCTCGTCCCGCATGGCCGGCGGCTTGTCGGGGGCCGTGGCGACGTAGTCGCGCAGAACCCGAAGGCCCGCCTCGGTGAGCGAGAACAGCCGTTTGTTGGGCCGGCGTTCCTGCTGGACGACCCGGGCGGAGACCAGCCCCTCCTGCTCCATCCGCTCCAGCTCGCGGTAGAGCTGCTGCGGGGTGGCCATCCAGAAGTTGGCCACCGAGGCCTCGAAGCCCTTCGCGAGGTCGTATCCGGACGCCTCACCCTCCAAAAGCGCGGCCATCACCGCGTTGCGCAGAGCCATGCGCTCAACGTATCAGCGTGTTGATTAGTCAACAGGTCGACTAGAGCGGTCGCGTGGGGCCTACGACGCCCCCTCGGCGAACGCCGTCACCGGGAGCAGTGCGGGCCGCTTGGCCCGGCGTCCGTCGCCGGACGAGCGACCCCGGACCCGGCGCACGAGCCAGGGGCCCAGGAAGGCGCCCAGCCAGCGCAGTTCGTCGCCGGCGGCCCGCAGTCCCGTGCGCCCCGACAGGTCGGCGGGCAGCGGCCGCGTCCAGCTGTCGTCGCTGCCCGGCACCTCCAGCGCGTG
Source organism: Streptomyces sp. NPDC057616 (assembly GCF_042800575.1). NCBI lineage: Bacteria > Bacillati > Actinomycetota > Actinomycetes > Kitasatosporales > Streptomycetaceae > Streptomyces > Streptomyces sp. NPDC057616. Next base: position 56,459 of record NZ_JBHVGU010000050.1, on the reverse strand, counting down.
GGCGACCGCGGCGGCGATGCGCGCGTGACCGGCCGGGCTGGCGTGCAGCCGGTCCGCGCTCCAGAAGCGGGGATCTGTCACCGCCGCGTGCGGCGCCGAGTCGGCGACCACGACGTCGTGCCGGCGGGCCGCCTCCCGGATGCGGGCGTTGAGCGCCACGACGCGCGGTGCGAGCGGCCGGGCCAGCGGTGCGATCCGGCCGATGTCGGGGAAGGTGAGCGTCGCGACGCGGGCACCCTGTCCGGTGAGCGCGGCGAACGCGGCCTCCAGGTGGCCGGCCACCTCGTCCGGGTCGAACCGGGGCCGCAGCACGTCGTTGATCCCGGCCACGACCGTGGCCAGGTCGGGCTTCAACTCCAGTGCGGGCGCGAGCTGTTCGGCGCGCACCTGCCCGGCCAGCCGGCCGCGCACGGCAAGATTGGCGTACAGCAGGCCCGGGCTGTCCTGGGCGAGCTGCTCGGCGAGCCGGTCCGCCCAGCCGCGCAGGCCCCGCCCCTCGTCACCGTCGCCGAGCCCCTCGGTCTGGCTGTCCCCCAGGGCGACGTAGCGCAGATATCCACTGGCTGCCACGGCTCGACCGCCTTCCGCCGTCATCACGCACAGGCACCGACTGACCGACTTATTGTTTATTCGCATTGTTGACTATACAGCCGGGAACGCATCTATGCTCCTGCGCATGGTTGAGCATCGCGAGATCGGCGTGAACGGCATCCGTCTGCACATCGCGGAGCAGGGCGAAGGTCCCCTGGTCGTGCTGCTGCACGGCTTCCCCGAGTCGTGGCACTCCTGGCGGCACCAGTTCGGCCCGCTGGCCGAGGCGGGCTTCCGCGTGGTCGCCCCCGACCAGCGCGGCTACGGCCGCAGCGAGCACCCCGCCGACGTGGACGCCTACAGCATCCTGCACCTGGTCGGCGACGTCGTCGGGCTGATCCACGCGCTGGGCGAGGAGAAGGCGTACGTCGTCGGACACGACTGGGGCGCCCCGGTGGCCTGGCACACCGCGCTGCTGCGGCTCGACGTGGTGCTCGGCGTGGCCGGTCTGAGCGTGCCGCCGCCCTTCCGCGGCTCCGAGCCGCCCCTGGCCGCCATGGACCGGCGGTTCGACGGCCGCTTCTACTGGAACTGGTTCAGCCGGCCCGGAGTGGCCGACGCCGAGTTCGCCCGGGACACCCGCACGACGCTGCGGAAGTTCTTCCACATGGGCTCCGGCGACGCGCCCGGCGCGGGCACGGGGCGGCAGCCGCTGATCGAGCCCGGCCAGGGCTGGCTGGAGACCCTGCCGGACCCCGAGGCGCTGCCGGAGTGGTTCACCGAGGACGATCTCGACGCGCTCACCGAGAGCTTCTCCGGAGGCTTCACCGGGCCGCTCAACTGGTACCGCAACATGGACCGCAACTGGGAACTGACGGCCCCGTGGCACGGCGCCGTCGTCACCTCGCCCGCCCTGTACGTCTACGGCGACCGCGACCTGGTGCCCGCCTTCCCCGGCACGCCCGACCTCATCGCCGCCCTGCCCCGCCTGATGCCGAACCTGCGCCGCAAGCCGATCGAGCTGGCGGGCTGCGGCCACTGGACACAGCAGGAACGTCCCGACGAGGTGAACGCCGCGCTCGTCGACTTCCTCACCGAACTCCGGGACGACCCTGCACAGTGACGGCCCCGGCGGCTTCCCGGTACCGGCTGCCGAGCTGCCGGGGCCGCCGTGTCAGTGCACGGACAGCCCGCCGTCGACGAAGACGGACTGCCCGGTGACGTAGGCGGAGGCGCGGCTCGCCAGGAACACGGCGGCGCCCGCGAAGTCCTCGGCCAGGCCGTTGCGGCCGACCATCGTGCGGGCGGCCAGCTCCGCCACCTTCTCCGGGTCGGAGGACAGCCGCGCGTTGAGCGGCGTCATCACGAAGCCCGGCACGAGCGTGTTGCAGGTGACTCCGTACGGCGACCACGCCTCGGCCTGTGAGCGGGCCAGCGACTCGAGCGCGCCCTTGGAGACCCCGTAGGCCCCGCTCTGGACGAACGCGCGGTGCGCCTGCTGCGAGGTGACGTGGATGATCCGCCCGAAGCCGCGCTCGGCCATGCCGGGGCCGAACCGCTGCCCCAGCAGGAAGGGCGCCTCCAGGTTCACCGCCATCGTGGTGTCCCAGACGTCCTCGCCCAACTCCCCCATCGGGGGCCGCAGGTTGATGCCCGCGCTGTTGACGAGGATGTCGGGCTCCCCGAACGCCTCGGCCGCCTGCTCCGCGGCGGCGCGCACGCCGTCGCGGCTGCCCAGGTCGCCCCGCACCCAGGCCGCCCGGCATCCGTCGGCCGTCAACTCGTCGACCGTGGCGGTCAGTTCCGTCTCCCGGCGGGCCACCACCACGACACTCGCCCCGGCACGCGCGAGGGCGCCGGCGATGGCGCGGCCGATGCCGGAGCTGCCGCCGGTCACCACCGCGACCCGGCCGTCCAGCGAGAACAGTTCGGAGAGATACGTCTGCGAGGTCATGCCCGCACCCTAGATCGCCCGTGCGGCCGACCGGATGGCGGCATGGCCGATCACGTGGCGGTGTAGCCGAGCTGGCGCCTCATGTACGGCGTCATCAGCGTCTTCGCCTTGGCCAGCACGGACGTACGGCCGCCGAGGACCGCGCTCTCACCGCCCGGCACGGGCAGCAGGGTCAGCCCGTCGCCCGCCCCGAAGGGCACGATGAGCGGGGTGCGGTGCATCGCCCGGTAGAGGCGCAGCTGCTTGCGGTGCCGGCCCGAACTGGTCAGGTGGGCGCGGATGTTCCAGGCCGCGAGGTCCGCCTGGGCCAGCGCGGCGGGGGTGATCTTGAGTTCGGTGGCGTCGTTGACGTCGCCGACGGCGAACACGTCGAGCCGCCCCTCGACGCGCAGCGTGCGGTCGACCTTGACGTGCCCGGTCTCGTTCAGCCACGCGCCGTGGCCGCCGAGCCGCATCCAGAGGGTGTTGGGCGTGGTGCCGGTCGCCCAGAAGGACAGGTCCGCCTCGATGATCTTGCCGTGGCCGTCGCGGTAGGTGCCGAAGTCGTTGCCGGGCGACATGAACGAGTCCAGGCGTACGTCGACGTCGTGCGACTCCAGCCAGTCGCGCGCCCTGCGTCCGGCGCGCTCGACGCCGGTCGAGTGCAGCAGTGCCGGGCCGGCGTGCGCGAGGGTGACCCGGGCGTCGGGCCGTGCGAGGCGTATCTCCGCGCCGAGTTCCACGCCGGAGGGGCCTCCGCCGACGACGAGGATGTGCTCGGCGGTGGCGATCTTCTGCTGGTGCCCGGCGAGGGCCTTCACCGCCTCGTCGGTGGTGGTGCCGGTGAAGCGGGCCGGTTCGGGGTAGTCGGCGCCGCTGGCGATCACCACCACGTCGTACGGCAGCCGGTCGCCCGTCGCCAGTACGACCTGTCGCTCGGCGGTGTCGATGCGGACCGCCTTGCCCACCACCACACGGCCGTGGCGCAGCAGCCGGTCGTAAGGGATGAAGGGGGTCACCGACCACTCGGGGCGCACGCCCGCGCGCAGGGACGCGATGCGGTGGAAGAAGACCTCCTTGCGGTCCACCAGGCTGACCCGTGCGACCGGGTCCAGCCGCCGGGCCAGCCGGACGCCCGCGTACCCGCCACCGATCACCACTACGTCGCCGTCGTGCACCTCGGGTCTCCCGTGCCTGCGCAGGGAGCGGCGCGAGGTGGACGCACTCGGCCGCTCGGACTGGGGCCGAGCGTAGCGCTTGAAACCTAAAGTTCACCCGGGGGTGTGTGGGCATTCTGTGAAGCGTGGGTCCGGCCCGGACGTCCGCCGCGCGTCAGCCTTCCTCACGGCACAGGCAGAAGGGGTGCCCGGCCGGGTCGAAGAGCACGCGCACGTTCTGCTGCGGCTGGACCGGCGCGAGCACGGCTCCCCCGGCGACGGCGTCGGCGACGGCCTCGTCCAAGTCGCCCACCTGGAAGTCGAGATGCATCATCGGCCGCTGCTCCCCGTCGCCGGGTGGCCACGCGGGCGACCGGTATCCGTCGGCCTGCTGGAAGACGAGGTAGACGGCCCCCTGCGGCGGGGCGACGACCGCCGTCCCGGGCTCCTCGTGCACGATCGGCCACTCCAGAAGCTCCGCGTAGAAGCGGGCCAGGGCTGCGGGGTCCGGCGCTTCGATCGCGGTGCCCCACCACATGCCGCTCGCTCGAGATCGCATACCTGACCTTATCCGGGGCGTCTCGCCGGGCGTGGCGGGTGCAGGCCCTGGTCGGGCAGCCGCTCCAACGTCGCCGCGATCCCCGCCTGTTCGACCGCGTCGATGAGGGCCTGGCCTATGACCGAGACCGGTTCGCGGGCCGGGAGGACCAGGCCGATGCGTTCCGTGCGGACGGGGCGGACCAGGGGGACCGCGTGCATGCCCGGCGGGACGCCGAAGACGTGGAGCCAGGCGTGCGGCACGATGCTCGCCCACTGCCCGGAGCGGACCTGCGCGAACAGGGACGCGATCGAGTCCGTCTCCACGCGGGGGGTCACGGAGACGCCGACCGCTTCGAAGGCCGCCTCCAGGACCTGGCGCCCCTGCATGCCGGGGTGCAGCAGGCAGAGCGGGTGCTGGGCCGCGTCCTCCCAGGAGATCTCCTCCAGGCGGGTGTCGCGGGCGGAGCGCTGGATGAGGAGGACGTAGCGCTCCCGGTACAGCGGCACGAACTTGAAGCCGTGCTCCACGACGGTGCTGTGATAGGTGACGGCGGCGTCGAGCTCGTAGGACCTGAGGCGGTTGACGATGTCCACGGACTGCAGGTCCGCGAAGACCTGGACCGTGGCCAGCGGGTTGGCGGCGCAGAACGGCTGGGTCAGCAGCGCGACCGCCGTGGCCGCGGTCGGCACGGTCCCGATGCGCAGCCGGCCGCTGAGCCCGGCCTGCAGCGCCTGGATCTCGTCCTGCATGGCGTCGCGGTCGGCCAGGATACGCCGGGCCCACAGCACGACACGCTCGCCCTCGGGCGTGAAGCCCTCGAACCGGCGGCCCCGCTGCACGAGCGGGATGCCCAGTTCCTCCTCCAGTTTCCGGATGCCTTCGGACAGGGCCGGCTGGGAGACGTAGCAGGCCTGCGCCGCCTTCGCGAAGTGGCGGGCGCGGGCGAGGGCGACGAGGTACTCGAGTTGGCGGAGCAGCACCCTCCAATGATCCACCGCGGCGCGCCGACCGGCACCGGTGCCGTCCCCGGCGCACCCGTCGCCCCGCGCGGATCGCCCACGCAGCCGTCATCGGTGCCGCCTCTCAACCGATAAGAACTTCCGCTTTGACCTGGGCCGACGCCCTGCCGAAGAGTGGACGCGACGCATGGGCGAGACCGGGGCCCGGCACGGAGAGGGCGTGGTACTCGATGCGGGACTTCGACGAACCGGACGAGGGCGAGCTGTCGGTCTCGGCCCCCAAGACGTGGGCCACCGGCGCTCCCGCCGTCGTCCACGCCCTGAAGTACGCCCTGGGCCAGACCTCGCCGAAGCGGACCGCGCTGACCCTGCTCAGCATCAACCAGGCCAAGGGCTTCGACTGCCCCGGCTGCGCCTGGCCCGAGCCGGCCCCCGGGCAGCGCCACCGCAACGAGTACTGCGAGAACGGCGCCAAGCACATCAGCGACGAGGCCACCTCGCGCCGGGTGACCGCGGAGTTCTTCCGGCAGCACTCGGTCGACGAGCTGAGCCGCAGGTCGGACTACTGGCTCAACCAGCAGGGCCGGCTGACCGAGCCGATGGTGCTGCGCGAGGGCGCGACCCACTACGAGCCGATCGGCTGGGACGAGGCCCTGGACCTGCTCGCCGACGAACTGCGCGCCCTTGACCACCCGGACGAGGCCCTCTTCTACACCTCCGGCCGGCTGGCCAACGAACCCGCCTTCCTGCTCCAGCTGTTCGCGCGCGCCTTCGGCACCAACAACCTGCCCGACTGCTCCAACATGTGCCACGAGTCCAGCGGTTCGGCCCTCGGCGAGACCCTGGGCATCGGCAAGGGCAGCGTCAGCCTCGACGATCTGTACGACTCCGACCTGGTGTTCGTCGTCGGGCAGAACCCCGGCACCAACCACCCGCGCATGCTGTCCGCCCTGGAGGAGACCAAGCGCCGCGGCGGCCAGGTCGTCGCCGTCAACCCGCTACCCGAGGCCGGGCTGCTGCGCTTCAAGCACCCGCAGAAGGCGCGCGGTGTCATCGGCCGCGGCACGGACATCGCCGACCAGTTCCTGCAGATCCGGCCCGGCGGCGACCTCGCCCTGTTCCAGGCCCTGAACCTGCTGCTGCTGGAGGCCGAGGACAAGGAGCCGGGCACCGTCCTGGACCGTGAGTTCATCGAGGCGCACACCACCGGCTACGACGCCTTCGCCGAGCAGCTGCGCGCCACGACGTCCTGGGACGCGGTCCTCCAGGCCACCGGGCTGAGCCGGGACGAGATCGAGCAGGTCCACGAGCGCGTGCTGAACAGCCGCAGCGTCATCGTCTGCTGGGCGATGGGCCTGACCCAGCACAAGCACGGCGTGCCGACCATCCGCGAGGTGGTCAACTTCCTTCTGCTGCGCGGCAACATCGGCCGGCCGGGCGCAGGCGTGTGCCCGGTACGCGGGCACAGCAACGTCCAGGGCGACCGCACCATGGGCATCTGGGAGCGCATGCCGCAGGCGTTCATGGACCGTCTCGGCGCGGAGTTCCGCTTCACCCCGCCCACCCGCCACGGCCTGGACTCGGTCGACTCCATCCGGGCCATGCGCGACGGCCGGGCCAAGCTCTTCGTCGGCGTCGCCGGCAACTTCGTCCGGGCCACGCCCGACAGCGACGCCACCGAGCGGGCGCTGCGCAACTGCCGTCTGACCGCGCACATTTCGACCAAGCTCAACCGCTCGCACGCGGTGTGCGGCCGCGTCGCGCTGATCCTGCCCACGCTCGGCCGCAGCGACCGCGACGTCCAGGCGGGCGGCGAGCAGTTCATGACGGTCGAGGACTCCATGAGCGAGGTGCACGCCACGCGCGGCCGCCTCGCCCCCGCCTCGGAGCACCTGCTGAGCGAGGTCTCCATCATCACCCGGCTCGCCCGGCGGGTGCTGGGCTCCCGACCGGACATCCCCTGGGCGGACTTCGAGGCCGACTACGACCTCGTACGGGACCGCATCGCCCAAGTCGTCGAAGGGTTCCAGGACTTCAACGAGCGGGTACGGCAGCCGGGCGGATTCCGCCTGCCCAACCCGGTCAACGAGCGGGTGTTCCGCACGCCCAGCGGCAAGGCCGTCTTCACCGTCAACGACTTCACCATGCTGGAGGCGCCCAAGGGCCACCTCGTGCTGCAGACGCTGCGCTCGCACGACCAGTGGAACACCATCCCGTACGCGATGGACGACCGCTACCGGGGCATCAAGGGCGGCCGGCGCGTCGTGCTGGTCAACCCGGCCGACCTCGCCGACCTCGGGCTCACCGACGGGGGGCTGGTCGACCTGGTCAGCATCTGGTCCGACGGCTCCGAGCGCCGCGCGGAGGGCTTCCGCCTCGTCGGCTACCCCACTCCCCCGGGTTCGGCCGCCGCGTACTACCCGGAGACCAACGTCCTCGTCCCGCTCGACAGCGTCGCGGACATCAGCAACACGCCGACGTCGAAGGCCGTGATCGTGCGCCTGGAGCGGGCGGAGGAGCGGGTCACGGCCTGACGCGAGGCTTGGCCCCTGGAGGCCGGCCGTCAGGAGTCGAGGTCGTCGGCGAAGTGCCGGTAGCCGTGACGCGTGCGGTGCATGTCCCACAGCGTGTCCGCGAGCACGGCCGGGTCCTTGCGGTGGTGTCCGGGGATGATCGCGCCGGGGATGATCAGCTGCCCGACGTGGATGCCCTCGCCGGCGAGCGTGTCGTGCAGCAGATGGCCGTAGGCGCTCTCGGCGGCGAAGGCGATGGACGTGCCGGCCCGGTCGGCGTGCGGCACGACGGCGCTGCCGCCGTTCACGAACAGCACGGTGCCGCGGCCCAGGGCCCGCATGCCGGGCAGCACCTGCTGCACGGCGGCGACCGGGCCGTAGACGGAGAACTCGATCGGCCCGATGAGGTCGATGTGCGTGGTCTCCAGCACCGGCAGCATGAACTCCCGTTGCGGGACCGGGCTGTACTGCAGGACCTCGATCGGGCCCAGCTCGGTGTGGGCCGTGTCGAGTGCGGCCGCCAGGGCCTTCGGATCGCGTACGTCGGCGGCGAAGCCGCGTGCCGTGATGCCCGCGTCGGCCAGTTCGGCGGCGAGGTCGTTCGCCCGCTGCTGACTGCGGGAGACGAGCGCCACGTCGAATCCCTCACGGCCGAAGCGGCGGGCGGTGGCAGCGCCGAGACCCGGTCCGGCTCCGATGACGGCGATGGTGGTCATGGCGGCACTTCCTTCGTCCGGACGGCTGCGACTGCGGGATCCCACCCGTCCAGCACACCACTTGCCGCACGAGCCCGCTCCCCCGTCACGACATCCGGCACCTGACCGGCACGGATCAGCGACGCACGCGGTAGCGGATGTGGGTGGCCTCCGGGGTGTCGATCACCTGGACGATCTCCAGCTCGACCTCGGACGTCAGCACGTCGAAGAGCCGCCTGCCGCGGCCGAGCAGCACGGGGATCTGGTGGATCTGCACCTCGTCCAGCACCCCGGCGTCGAGCGCGCGCTGCGCCGTGTACGCCCCCCGGACCTGCACGTCCTTGTCGCCCGCGGCGGCCTTGGCCTGGGCCATGGCGCTCTCGATGCCGTCGAGCACGTACGTCACGAGCGGATAGCCCCAGCGGGCGGCGGGTCCGGGCGGGCGGTGGCTGGGCACGAAGATGGGCAGGCCGCCGTGGTCGCCGCCCCAGTGGTCCATGAGTTCGGCGGTCCGCCGGCCGGCGAGGACCGCGCCCGCCGCCGACCATTCGTCCTGGAACCGCGCGGCCACCTCGGACAGCCGTCCGGAGGCGTCGTCGGCGTCCGCCCACTTGTGCAGGCGTTCGCCGTCGTCGCCGCCGAGGAAGTCGTCGGGGTCGGCGATGTATCCGTCGAGTGATACCGACATGTCGAGCACTGAGATGGACACTCCGGCCTCCTGGGTCGTCGATGCGGGTCGTGCGGGCTGTTGTCGTGTAGACCGTCGGCGGCGCCTCAGTTCATCGGCGGTCGCTGTCGGGCCGTCGTCAACCACGCGCCCCGTGCACCACGAGCCCTCACGCACCGCGTCAGCCATTCGGCCGATCCGCCCGGTGGGCGCCGCCCCCTAGGCTGCGCCGGGTGGCGTCGACGACGTCCGGGGCCGACAGCCCTACGGGGCGGGCCGGTTCAGCCGAGCGAACCCGAAGGATCAGCGAACGTGCCGTCGAAGAACAGTCGTCTCCTGCTCGCCTCCGTGGCCCTCGTCGTGGCGGCCTCCGGCCTGACCACGGCGGGACCCGCCAGGGCGGCGACGCGGCAGGCGGCCCCGGAAGCCGCCTCCCCGCCGCAGGTGCGGACGCCCGCCGCACCCCGCCACTACGTGGACGGGCCGGCCGGCTCCCTCCGGGCCGACGGCGAGTGGCACGCGTTCCCGGTCACGTACCGCAACGACTCGGCGGCGGACCGGACGGTCGCCCCGCAGCTGCTGATGGTGTCGCCGGACGGGGGCCCGTATCTGGCCCCGTCGGACATCGTGCTGGAGCGCCTCACGGCCGACGGCTCCTGGGAACCGGTGCGGGTCGGCTCCCGCACCGGCACCCTCTTCACCGACCTCCCCGGCGCCCGGCGCACCCTGCACCCGGGCGAGCGGCTCACCGAGGTCTACCGCCTCACCGTCGTCGCCCCGTCGGCCGAGGGCACGGTCCAGCCGAGGACGGCGCTCTACGACTGAGTCCGGCCGCGTCCACTAGCTGCGCAGGTGGCGGCTCACATCGCCCACCAGGTGGATGCGGACCCGGCGTTCGGCGAACCGCCACCGCCCGTCGCGGCGCACGAAACGGTCGTGGTAGCGGCCCGCGGCGATGGACTGCAGCGGCAGGTCGGGCACGGCCTGGAAGACGGTGACGTAGGAGCGGGCGGCGGCGGTGCCGGTGGCCTCGTCGACCTCCACGGCGATGTTGGTGGTGACGTGGTGGGTGCGCGGCGTGCCGTCCTCGTAGAGGATCACCGTGTCCCGGAGCATCCGCTCGACGGCCGCGCCTCCTTCCAGCGGCGCCCCGCTGCCGACGAACACGGCGTCGGCGAACAGCGCGCCGACACCGGCGAAGTCGCCGGTGTCGACCAGTTCCGCGTACAGGGCGATCAGGTTCGTGACGGCGGAGGTGTCCGCGGCTGCGCTCATGACCTGTGAGGATAGGCGCCCGGGTTCACGAGGGCCGTCCGCCGAACTGCCAGTCGTGGACCTCGACGGCGGCGTACCGGTCCGCCGCCAGGACCGCCCGCGCCGCCTTCTCGTCCGGGGCCCGCAGCAGCGCCGCCGTACCGAGCCAGGTGGCACCGTCGTCCGACAACAGGGGCCCGTACGCGACGAGTCCGTCCGCGTCGTGCGGTACGGCGAGGTCGGCGCCCTGCTCCGGACCGAGGCCCAGCACGAGGTAGCGGTCGCCGCCCTCCCGGCCGCCGGGGAAGTCCCACATGGTGCGCCCCAGCAGGTTGCGCCACCGGCGCAGCATCACGTCACGGTAGACGCCGGCCTGGTAGTTGGGCTCGTCGAAGGCGAACGCGCGGGCGGCGGCGGGACCGGGCAGATCGAGGATGTGCACGCTGCCGCTGGGGGTGTCGCCGTCGGCCGCGAAGGTCGGACCGCGGGCGATCATCTCGGCCGCGTACCGGTCCATGTAGGACCAGTGCTCCTCCGCCAACTCGTGGCGCAGCGCCACGGATCCGGCCCGGTCGCGGTGGTAGCAGAAGTACTCCATGACCACGGAGCCTTTCGCATGACGGGGGGCGCCTCAACCGAGTTCCGGCTCAACGGGCAGCGGGAGCGGTGACGGGAAGGGCGGCGAGCCAGTCCGTCAGGATGCGATTGACCTCCTCGGGGCGTTCCTGCTGGATCCAGTGGCCGCAGCCGTCCAGGAGGTGCGAGGAGACCAGGCCGGGCAACGTGACCGGGAACGCCTCGATCGCGTCGGCCAGCCAGGTCGTGGAGGCGTCCAGGGTGCCGCCGGCGAACAGGGACGGCTGGCTGATTGAGGCGCCGTCGTAGGCCGCGAGGTCCTCCCAGTCGCGGTCCATGTTCCGGTAGCGGTTGAGGGCTCCGGTGAGGCCGGTGCGCTCGAACTCACCGGCGTAGACGTCGAGTTCGGTCGCGCTCAGCCATGCGGGCGGCGGGCCCGCGGGGAACCGGTCGCGCAGCGTTCCGCCCTTGCCGACGAAGTGCGGGTCGGGGGCGCCGGGTGCGGGCATGGTGTCGGCGGACAGCGCGGCGTAGAAGCCCGCGAGCCAGCCGCGGACGTCGGGCTCGATCTCGGCCTCGGCGCGGCCCGGCTCCTGGAAGTAGGAGACGTAGAACTCCTCGTCCCCGCCCATGCCGGCGAAGACGTCGCCGGGGCGGGGCCCGCCGCGCGGGGTGTAGGGGACGCTCAGCAGTCCCACCGCGCGGAAGACCTCGGGCCTGAGCAGGGCGGAGTTCGCGGCGATGGTCGCGCCCCAGTCGTGGCCGACGATCACCGCGGACTCCTCGCCCAGGGCGTGCACGACCGAGACGCCGTCCTCGACCAGTTCGAGCATGCGGTACGCGTCCGTCGCGGCCGGCCTGGAGGAGCGGCCGTAGCCGCGGACGTCGACGGCGACCGCGCGGAACCCCGCCGCGGCGAGGGCGGGCATCTGGTGGCGCCAGGAGTACCAGGATTCCGGGAAGCCGTGGACGAGCAGCACCAGTGGTCCGGTCCCCTGTTCAGCGAGGTGGATCCGGCCCGCCGGTGCGGGGACCAGCCGGTGTGTGATCTCGGGGACGTGCTGCGTCATACGGGCTCTCCTCCAGGACCGTTCCTCTGCCGATGTGCCTCGTCCCTCGATCATGCGGAAGGCCCGGCACGGAGGAGGAGCGCGTTTGCCGATTCGGCAAATCCCGGCGGCGCGGCCTGTCGACTTGATTCACTCGAACTAATGCTCGAATATCTAGGCATGTCTGCAAGACCGGTGGCGAGCGTGGAAGCACAGGTCGGTCCTGCCGGGTCGGCGCACGCCTCGCCGCTCGGAGCCTTGCTCCCGGAGGGACGTGTCCGCCCCGGAACGGCGGTCAGCTCAGGTGGGGACATGCCGCTGCTGCTGGCGCTCGCGGCCGAGGCGTCCAGCGGCACGGTCGGCTGGGCGGCGGTGGGCCTGCCGCAGATGGGAGCGCTGGCGGCGCAGGCCGCCGGGCTGGACCTGACGAGCGGGATGCGGATCGACGATCCGGGGCGTCAGTGGGCGCAGGTTCTCGCCACCGTCGCCGAGGCCGTGCCGGTGGTCCTCGTCGGCCGGCTCGGGCCGGTGCCCGACCGGATCGCCCGCCGGCTGGCGGCCGTGCTGCGGCGCAGCGGATCGGTGCTGCTGGCCGCGGACTCCTGGCAGGGCGCCGAGGTGCGGATGAGTGTGGTGTCCGCGGCCTGGGAGGGCATCGGCGGCGGGCACGGCCTGCTGCGCGGTCGGCGGGTGCGGGTGGCGTCCGCCGGACGCGGCGCGGCGGCCGTGCCGCGTTACGCGGAGATGTGGCTGCCCGGACCCGACGGACAGGTCGCCCCCGTAGCCGGCGCCACGGACACGGCCGAGCGGCCGGTTCGGGCGATTGCGGCGACTCGGCCGGCCCTGCGCGTGGTGGGCTGACCCCGCACGACGCCGCAACGCATCCACAACCGCCTCCCCTGGGAAATGGGTCATTGGGCCAGGCGTTACTGGTTGCCACCACGCATACCGCCGAGCGAATCTGGAGCGGACAGCAGCACCGGAGCGGACGGCGGCAGCAGACGGCGAACGACAGCAGCAGACCGTCGGGAACGGGCCGCGATCCGGCGGAAGGACCGGCCGCATGACACAGGAGCAAGCGCCGCCACTGCACGGTGGTGGCACCACGCCCGGCGCCGCTCTGACCGTGCGGTCGGCGGCCGGCCTGCTGGACGTTCTGTGCCTGTCCGGAGTCCTCGACACCGACGGCGCCACCGCGCTGGTCCAGGACCTGCCCCGCCACGCCGACCAGGCGTCCCGTGCCGGACGGCGCCTCGTCCTGGATCTCACCGACCTCCGGCTGGTCAGCGCGGCGGCCGCCCGGGTCCTCGACACCCGCACGCGCCATCTCGCCGAGAACCCCGTCCTGGTGATCGCGACGGCCCCGCATGTGCAGGCGCTGTTCTCCCCCGCACCGCCACCGGGGCTGCGCGTGCACGCCACGCTCGCCGCCGCGCTCGCCGCTGTCGCCCCCGCGGACTCCCGGGTGGACATGCCGACCGGCGGCGAGGACCTGCAGGCCGAACTGTTCGGCCTGCACGCCAAGATCCGCACCGGACCGCTGATCGGCATGGCCCAGGGAGTCCTGCTCGAGCGCTACGCCCTGGCCGACGCGGAAGCGGCCTTCGGCCTGCTGAAGCAGGCGTCCCAGCGGTACAACGTGCCGATGCGCATCCTGGCCTCGGCCGTCGTGACGGCTCCACCGCCGGGCGCGTCCTCGCCCCAGTGGTTCCCCGGGCGCCTGCGCACCGCGCCGCCCCGGCTGGAACTGCTCGGCAGCCAGGGCCTGCGGGCCGACGACCGCAAGCACGTGCTGCGCAGCCTCGTCTACGAGGCCGTGACGCTCGCGGACGCGGACGGCGCGGAGGTGCACCTGCCCGACCGCGCGCTGGAGAACTCCCTGGTGCTGGAGGCCCAGGCCGGGCTCGACGCCGCCTACCGGGACCGCCTCGCGCTGGTGAGCGGCCCACCCGCCGTGTGCGCGCAGGCCCGGGACCTGGGCGAGCCGGTCTTCGTCGCGGACGTCGCCGCCGACCCCGACCTCGCCGGGGCCGAGGTGGGTCTGGCCGCACTCGCCACCGGCAGCCGCGCACTGTACGCCGTGCCCGCCCTGAGCGAGAGCGGCGACTGCACCGGCGTGATCAGCGTCCACCGGATGCGCCCCGGGCGCTGGATGACGGCCGCGCAGCACACCGCTCTGGCGATCCTCGCGGACGACCTGGCCGCCTGGCGCTCGTGGTACCGGCGCTCCGTCGTCCTCGAAGCGCTGGAGTACATGCACGCGCACGCCGCGCAGCGCGACTGACCCTCCGGGGCGGAGTGGCCCCACTCCCGTGATCGGGTGTGTGAGGCCCCCGCGAAGGGGCTACCCGAAGCGGCGAGGGGTTGGGAGCACAGCTCCTCGGGTTCTCCGGGGCCGCTCCGCCCCGGGGAGCCTCGTTCCCGCCGCGTGAGCGTTGCGCGGCGGGATCTTCACGTTCGGGCCTCGCCGCGGGCCGGCCTCGACGCACACCCCACCCGCCCCACACCCCCACTCACCGCACACCCCGTGTGAACTGGTGCATCCCCTGGGGCGAGCGACTTGATTTAATCGCACACACATTCGAATATCGATCTATGAGCGACGGACGGAGCAGCAGGATCATCGTCGGCTGGGTCCCCGACTTCCCGGTCCTCGCGGCCGGCCCCCAGGGCGCCGAACCCGTCGCGGTCGTCCACCGCGACGAGGTGGTGGCCTGCTCGGCCGCCGCGCGGGCGGCAGGCGTACGGCGGCGGATGCGCGTGCGGGTCGCGCAGTCCCGCTGTGCGCGGCTGCGGGTGGTGGAGCGGGACCTCGCCGCCGAGATCCGCGTGTTCGAGCCCGCCGTCCGCCATGTCGAGGGCACGGTCATGCCGCGCCTGGAGGTGATCCGCCCCGGCCTGATCGCCGCTCCCGCCCAGGGCCCGTCCCGCTACTGGGGCGGTGAGCCGCAGCTGGCCGAGCGCCTGATCGCCGCCCTGGGCGAGGTGGACCTGCCGGCCCGCGCGGGCCTCGCCGACTCGGTCTTCGCCGCGGCCCTCGCCGCCCGCACCGGGGCGGTCGTGCCCCACGGCGGCGAGGCGGCCTGGCTCGCCCCGTATCCGGTCGGCGTCCTGGGTGCGCCCCGGCTGGCGGAGCTGCTGCAACGGCTGGGCATCCGCACGGTCGGCGCGTACGCGGCGCTGCCCGAGGCCAAGGTGCTGGCCCGTTTCGGCGCCGAGGGCATCACCGCCCACCGCACCGCCCGCGGCCGCCACGACCGCCCGCTCGCCGTGCGCTCGGACCCGGAGGCCCACACCGTGGCGTACGCGTTCGAGCCGGCCGCCGGTCTCCTCGAACCCGTGGTGTTCGCCGCGAAGTCGAGCGCCGAGCAACTTCATGAGCGGCTGGCGGCGGCCGGGGTGATGTGCGCCCGGCTGGAGGCCGCCGTGGAACTCGCCGACGGCCGCACCCTGTCGCGGATCTTCCGCCACGAGGGCCGGCTGTCCGCGCTCGCGGTCGCCGAGCGGGTGCGCGGGGTCCTGCAGGCGTGGGCGGACGCGGGACTTCTCGACACCGGCGGGGAACGGGGCGTCGTCCGTCTCGCACTGCGTCCCGAGCAGCTGACCACGGCCACCGGCCGCCAGAGCGCGCTGTTCGGCGAGCGCCACACCCCCGAGGAGATCGAGCGGGCCGCCGCACGGGTGCAGGCGATGCTCGGCCACCGTGCCGTGGTGCGCGTGGAGTTGGGCGGCGGCCGCGGCCCGGCGGACCAGGTCCGCCTCGTCCCCTTCGGTGACCTGGACACCGGCCCGCGTCCGCCGGACGGTCCCTGGCCGGGCCGGTTGCCGACCCCTCACCCCGCCACCGTCTTCCCGCACTGGCTGCCCGCCGATCTCACGGACGCGGGCGGGCGGCGGGTGGCGGTGTCCGGCCGTATGGCCCTGTCCGCCGCCCCGGACCGCCTCGCCGTGGAGGGCTACGGCGACGCCACGGTCGAGGGCTGGGCCGGTCCCTGGCCGGTGCTGGAGTGGTGGTGGGACCACGACCGCTCCCGCCGTATCGCACGCATGCAGATCACCGCCGCCGACGGGCGCGCCTGGCTGCTGGTCGTCGAACACGGCCGCTGGTGGGCGGAGGCGCACTATGGCTGACACCGACATCGAGGGCCGCGGGAAGCGGTAGCCCCGCCGGGCATCGAGCGCTGCAGAAGGTGGATCCCCTCCGGGCGAGGACGGCGCCACGGCGACGAACGGCGTCCCCGGCCGGCGGGAGCCGGCCCGGCGCGCCCTCGCACCCTCGGGCATATGTCCCGGCTCACTAATCTTGTCGCATGGACGCTCAGACCGGACGCACTGCCCAGCCGGTGGACAGGCAGGCCCGCATCCTCGACGCCACGCTGAAGCTGCCGGCGCGGCACGGGATTTCCGGCGTGAGCGACCGTGCCGTGGCCCGCGAGGCGGAGGTGGCGCTGGGCCTCGTGAACGGTCACTACGCCGACAAGACCAGCCTGATCCGCGCGGTGCTCCACCGGATCGAGGAACAGGACGTGGCCCTGCTCGCCGCGGACGCGTCGCTTCCCCCCGGAGAAGCAGGTGCGTCGCGTCCTCCGCCGGGTCGCGGAACCCCGGTTCCTGACCCAGGAGTACCTGTCCCTGCGGCTTCAGCCGTGGGCCCTCGCCCAGGCCCACGAGGACTTCGCCGACATCAACACGACGGCCCGGAAGAAGTACCGAGCCGGACTCGCGGCGTTGATCCGGGCGGCACGGCCGGCCATCACCCGGGGCGACTCCACGCGCCGGGCGGCCGACGTCGACGTACTGCAGAACGGCCCGTGGCTGACGGCCCTCCTCGGCCTCGACCAGGCCTCGATCCGCAGATGCGTCAAGCGCTGCGAGGAGATCGCGCTCACCGACCAGCCCAACGCCTTGAGGACCGATGACTTCACACGATCACTCCACGCCGCCCGCCGTGGCCGTCGACTTCGATCACACCTCGTTCGCCGTGCGCGACGCGATGAGCTGGGCGAGGCGGCTGCGCCGGGAACTCGGCGCCACGCCCGTCATCGGGGAGACCCTCGAGGAGTTCCGCTACCTCCTGTTCTACGTCGGGACCCAACGTGACGGCAGCCGCGTCGAGTTGCTCGAACCGAACGGCCCCGGCTTCCTCAGCCGTTTCCTCGACAGGCACGGCGAGGGCGCGCATCACGTGACCTTCACGGTGCCCGACCTGCGCGAGGCCGTGCGGCAGGCGCGGTCCATCGGCGCCACGGTCGTCGGCGAGGACTACGAGCACCCCGCCTGGCGTGAGGCCTTCCTGCTGCCCGACGCCCGGCTCCGCGTCGTCGTCCAACTCGCCCAGACGGACCGCTCCTACCCGCCCACCGAAGAGCTCCTCACCTCACGCGAGCGCGACGTCACGAGCCTGCCGAGCACCGGCAGTGCGACCGACTCGGACTGGTGGACACCGGTGTGGAGCACCCCTGCCGGGCCCGCCGTCGTCCTCGGGCCGACGCATCTGAGCACCACCGACCCCGAGTTCAGCAGGAACCTCTTCGCGTCCGTACTCGAGGCCGACGTCACCGGGCACGACGACGAACTCCTCTTCACCTGGCCGAGCGGTGCCCTCCGCGTCCGCACGGCCGAACACGCGGGGATCACGGGCGTCGGCCTGGAGGACACGTCCGTGGAAGGCCTGACGATCGGGTCGGTGCCGCTGGGACACCCCGCCGACTTCGGGTGACTTGAGTCCGCTGCGTGCGGCCTCAGCCCTTCACCTCCACATTCGTTCAGTCAGCGCGAGGGGCCGGTCCCACTTGCATCGTTCGTACATTTATTCGAATATGGCGAGTATGGGTACGGCGCGGAAGGGCGGGGGAACGACTGAGGCGCAGGTCATCGGCTTTCCCGTACCTTCCGGCGAGGAGGACGGTCCGGGCTGGGCCGAGCTGCACGTCCACTCCGCCTTCTCCTTCCTCCAGGGAGCCGCCCAGCCGGACGAGCTCGTCGCCGAGGCGGTCCGGCTCGGCATCAAGGTCCTCGCGGTCACCGACCGGGACGGCCTCTACGCCGCCCGCCGCCTGGCCGAGGCCGCGGCACCGGCGGGCATCGGCACCGTCTACGGCGCCGAACTCACCCTCGAAGAACCGGAGTTGGGCACGCCCGTGGTCCTCGCCCGTACCCTGGAGGGCTTCCGGCTCCTGTCGGCGGCGATCAGCGCGGGCCAGCTGGCCGGAGCCAAGAACGCCCCCGTCCACGACCTGCACGCCCTGTCCACGGCGGCGAGCGGCGGGCACTGGGCGGTGCTGCCCGGCTGCCCGGCCCCCGGCACCGAGCGCTGCGACGTCGCCGCGGTCGCCCACCGGCTGGAGCGGCTGACCGACGTCTTCGGCACCGGCAGCGTGTACGCCGAGATCACCGACCACCACCTGCCGCAGGACTCCGTCGCCGCCGATGTCACCGTCGTCGCCGCGCGCCGCCTCGCCCTGCCGGTGGTGGCGACCGGCGCGGTCCACTACGCCGCCCCGCGCCAGGCCCGGCTCGCCCAGGCGCTCGCCGCGCTGCGCCGCCGCGAGACCCTGGACCGTGCCGCCGGCCACCTGATGCCGGCCCCGACCGCGCACCTGCGCTCGTACGCGGAGATGCGCCGCGGACTCGCCCGCCACCCGGGCGTGCTGGAGACCACCCTCGAACTCGGCCGCTCGTGCGTGATCGACCTCGGCGGCCTGCGCCCGCAACTGCCCGGCTTCCCCACCCCGCCCGGCTTCACCGAGAACAGCTGGCTGCGCTACCTCGCCGAACGGGCCTGCGCCGCCCGCTACGGAGAACGCGACGCCCCCTCCCCCGAGGTCGCCGCGGCCTGGAAGCAGCTCGACCACGAACTCGGCGTGATCGGCGAGCTGGACATGGCGGGCTACTTCCTCATCGTCCACGACATCGTCCAGTTCGCCATCGGCCGGGGCATCTGGTGCCAGGGCCGCGGCTCCGCGGCCAGCAGCGTGGTCTGCTACGTCCTCGCCATCACCGCGGTCGACGCCCTCAGGAACGGCCTGCTCTTCGAGCGGTTCCTGTCCGTGGAGAAGGCCGGCCCTCCGGACATCGACATCGACTTCGAGGCAGGCCGGCGCGAGGAGGTCATCCAGTACGTCTACAGCCGCTACGGCCGCGACCACGCCGCGCAGGTCGCCAACGTGATCACCTACCAGCCGCGGCTGGCGGTGCAGGACGCCGCCAGGGCCCTCGGCCATCCGGCCCCGCACATCCGCGAGATGACCCGGCACATCGACCACGGCCCGCCCGCCCCGGACCTCGACCTGCCCGCCGACGTCCGCGAACTCGCCGCCCAACTCCACACCCTGCCTCGGCACATGGGCATCCACGTCGGCGGCATGGTCCTCACCCGGCAGCCGCTCGGCGAGGTGATGCCGCTGGAGTGGGCCACCGCCGAAGGCCGTTCGGTGCTGCAGGGCGACAAGGACGACGTGGCCGCCGCGGGCCTGATCAAGATCGACCTGCTGGGCCTGGGCACGCTCGGCGCCCTGCACACCGCCTGCGACCTGATCGCCGAGCACCACGGGGTGCGCCTCGACCTCACCTCGATCCCGCCCGACGACCCCGCCGTCTACGACATGATCGCCCGCGCCGACACCATCGGCGTCTTCCAGGTGGAGTCCCGCGCGCAGATCAGCACGCTGCCGCAGCTGCGCCCGAGGACCTTCAACGACCTCGCGATCGCCGCCTCGATCATCCGCCCCGGGCCGATCCAGGCCGGCTCCAAACACCCGTTCCTGCGCCGCCGCCGCGGCGAGGAGCCGGTCAGCTACCCCCATCCGCTCGCCCGCCGCGCCCTGGAGAAGACCCTCGGCGTCGCGCTCTACCAGGAGCAGGCCATGCAACTGGCCATCGACTGCGCCGGGTTCAGCCCGGGCGAGGCGGACCGCCTGCGCAAGGCGATGGCCGCCAAGCACGCCCCCGAGAAGGTCGCCGCACTGCGCGACCGCCTCCTCGCGGGCATGGCCGCGAGCGGAATCCCGCCCGCGGCCGCCGCTCAGATCACCTCGATGATCGAGGCGTTCAGCGACTACGGCTTCCCCGAGAGCCACGCCCAGTCGATGGCCCACATCATCTACGCGAGCGCCTGGATCAGGCACTACTACCCGGCCGCCCTCACCGCCGGGATCATGGCCAACCTGCCGATGGGCTTCTACGACGTCCAGACCCTCATCCAGGACGCCCAGCGGCACGGCATCGAGGTGCGCAACGTCGACGTGCGGACCTCCGGGGTGCACGCCACCCTCGAACCCGACGGCGCGGAGGGGAAGTTCGCCATCCGCCGGGGCCTGACCAGCGTGGGCGGCCTCAGCGAGGACACGGCCCGCGCCGTCGTCACCGCCCGTGACGCACGGCCGTTCGGCGGTCTGGAGGACTTCGCCCGGCGCACGCGGCTGCCCGCCCGGCTGATGGAACAGCTCGCCACCGCCGGGGCGTTCGCCGCTTTCGACGACCACCGCCGCAGCGCGCTGTGGACGGCCGGCGCCTTCCCGCGCAGCGTCCAGCCCTACCTGCCCGGCTTCGGCTCACTCGCCCCCGCCCCCGACCTGCCCGTGATGAGCCCGGCGGAGGAGACGGTGGCCGACCTGACCGCCACCGGCGCCAGCACCACCGGCCACCCGGTGCACCACGTGCGGCCGCTGCTCGAACGCCGGGGCGCCCAGACCGCGATGGCCGTCCGCGCCATGGCCGACCAGACCCGCGTACGACTCGGCGGGCTCGCCAAGTACCTGCAACGCCCGCCCACCGCCAACGGGGTGGCCTTCGGCGCCCTGGAGGACGAGACCGGCATGGTCAACCTGGTCTTCTCCCCGCCCGTCTGGGAGCGCTGCCGGCGCGTCCTGCTCGAAGCCCCGGCGGTCCTGCTCGACGGTCATGTCGAGCGCGAGCACGGCTCCTTCAACGTCATCGTCCACCGGGCCGCGAGCCTGGCGGTGCCGGCGTCACCGCGTCCGCCACGCCGCGTGCCCGGTCGCCGATGAGCTCGTCGGCGACCCAGCGGGCGACACCGGCCGGGTAGGGCGACGGCAGCCCGAGGACGATGTGACCGAAGCCGGCGTCGACCGCCTCGGCGATCGCGTCCCGGGTGGGTCCGGGCCGGTCGTAGTCGACGGGCAGGTGCACGGAGCGGGTGATGGTGGCGGGGTCGCGGCCGATCTCGGCGCAGCAGCGGTCGAGGAGCGCGCTGCGGCGCACGACGTCGTCGATGTCGCCGCCCGGGATGTTCCACAGGTCGGCGTGCTCGGCGGCCACCCGCAGCGTAGCCGCCGAACGGCCGCCGATCAGGATCGGCGGGTGGGGACGCTGGACGGGCTTCGGGTTCCCGAACGCCCCGGTGAGCCGCACGTACTCGCCGTCGAAGTCGAACGGTTCGGGCTCGGTCCACAACCGCCGTATCACGGTGCAGGCTTCGGCCAGGCTGCCCACGGCGTGTGCGGTGTCGTGGAAGGGCAGCCCGTGGGCGGCGTACTCGCGCCGGGCCAGTGGATGATCCGGGCGGGAGCCGACGCCGATGCCGAAGTCCAGCCGTCCGCCGGAGACGATGTCGACGGTGGTGGCGATCTTGGCGAGCAGCGCGGGCGGCCGGAACCGGTTGCTGGTCACCATCACGCCGAGCCGCAGCCGGCGGGTCTGCGCGGCCAGCGCCGAGAGCAGCGTCCAGCCCTCGAAGGCCGGCCCGCCGGGGTCGCCGCCGATCGGCATGAGGTGGTCGAACAGCCAGGCGTGCTCGATCTGCACGAGGCCGTCCGCCTCGCTCCAGACGCGCAACAGGTCGTCGTAGCCGACCTGTTGGGGGGCGGTCATGATGCCGAAGCTGGGCCGGGTGGTGTGCGGCATGGAGATCTCAGTCCTCAACGGCGCCGGAGCGACGGGTCGAGCAGCGCGGGCGGGGTGTCGTGCTTCTCGTCCGGGGCGAGGTCGGTGCCGGGAGCGACGATCGCGTCGACGGCATCGAGTACGTCGGCGGAGAGCACGGTGTCCGCGGCGGCGAGGTGGGAGCGCAGGTGGTCCAGGGTGCGGGGCCCGATGAGCGCGCTGGTGACGCCGGGGTGGGCGGTGACGAAGCCGAGCGCGAGCTGGATCATCGTCAGGCCGGCCTCGTCGGCGACGGCGGCCAGCCGCTCCACGGCGTCGAGCCGGGCCCGGTTGGCCGGGACGGCGGTGTCGAAGCGCTGCGGCATGAAGGCCGCGCGGTTCCCGGTGATCTCGCGGCCCTCGCGGATCGCCCCCGACAGCCAGCCCGAGGCCAGCGGGCTCCACACCAGCACGCCGAGCCCGTACTCCTCGGTCACGGGCAGGACGTGGCTCTCGATGCCGCGCTGCAGGACGGAGTAGCTTGGCTGCTCGGTGACGTAGCGGCTCAGACCGTGGTCGCGGGCGGCCCACTGGGCCTGCACGATGCGGTGGGCGGGGAAGGTCGAGGAGCCGAAGTAGCGTATCTTTCCGGCGCGTTGGAGGTCGGTCAGGGCCGACAGCGTCTCCTCGTCGCCGGTCCGCGGGTCCCATCGGTGGATCTGGTAGAGGTCGACGTGGTCGACGCCGAGCCGGCGCAGGCTGTTGTCCAGCTCGGTGACCAGCCAGCGGCGCGAACTGCCCTGGTGGTTGCGTTCGGCGCCCATCGGCATGCCGGCCTTCGTGGCGAGCACGATGTCCTCGCGGCGGCCGGCGATGGCCTTGCCGACCATCTCCTCGGACTCGCCGTCGCCGTACATGTCGGCGGTGTCGATGACGTTGACGCCGGCTTCGAGGGCGGCGTCGACGATGGCGGTGGCCTCGTCCTGGGTGGTGCGCCCGATCCTGCCGAAGTTCATCGCGCCGAGCGCGAGGGAGCTGACCTGCACACCGGTGCGGCCCAAGGTGCGGTACTGCATGAGCGTATTCCTCCATCGAGGCATGCATCGGGGCATGCATCGGGGCACGGCTTGGTGGCCGGGCCCCGGCTCTGCCATCATGAACAAGCGGAACCTTGTTCCGGAAACGACGATACGGAACATGGTTCCGCTTTGGCAAGAGCGACAGTGCGGGAGTGGCAGGGTGAACGACAGCGGCGAGGGCACGGGACAGGCGCCCCGATCCAGGCGGGCGGACGCCCGGCGCAACAAGGAGACGCTGCTCAACGCAGCCGCCGAGGTCTTCGTGACCTCGGGCGTGGAGGCACCGGTGCGCGACATCGCGGCCAAGGCCGGCGTCGGCCTCGGCACGATCTACCGGCACTTCCCGACGCGGGCGGATCTCATCGTCGCCGTCTACCGGCACCAGGTCGACGCCTGCGCCGAGGCCGGACCGGCGCTCCTCGCGAGCAGCCCGACCCCCTACGCGGCACTGCGGGACTGGATCAGCCTGTTCGTCGACTTCCTCGTCACCAAGCACGGTCTGGCCGGCGTGCTGCACTCCGACAGCGCCGGATTCGAGACGCTGCACGCGTACTTCCTCGACCGGCTGGTGCCCGTGTGCGGTCAACTCCTGGACGCGGCGGCCGAGTCGGGCGAGATCCCGTCCGCCCCGGGGGCCTACGAGCTGATGCGCGGCGTCGGCAACCTCTGCGCGGGCGCGGACAACGATCCCCGCTACGACGCCCGCCGACTGGTCGGTCTCCTCATCGCGGGACTGGGCCGGCCGTAGTCGCCGGACCGCGCCGACCGCGGCGGCACCGGCAGCAACGACGGCGGAAAAGGCGGGGCAACAGAAAAGGCAAGGAGGTCAGCCACTCCTTGCCACTCTCAACTTATAGCGCACAGGGGGGCTTGCGGCAAGGCCGGGGTCGTGCCGCACAATCGCAGGCCGAAGCCAGAACCTGCGGAAATGAGGGATTCCCGAGGTGCGCACCTCTTTGTCAGCATTCGATCTGCCCGATCGCCTCTCCGCCAAGGCCGACCCGGCGCTGATCGCCCGCGACGAGCGGCACTTCGCGGCCATCGCGCAGTGCCTGGAGCAGACCGTCGCCGAGCTGTCCGAGCAGCTCGCCGTGGAGCTCAGGGCGCCGGGCGGCCTGGGACGGCAGGCGATGGACCGGGACGCCGAGGTCCACCGGCTGACCAGCCGCCTGCGCACGCTGCGCCGCTTCGGCCTGGACCTGTGCCTCGGCCACATCGTCGCCGCGGACGGCACCGAGCCCCTGTACATCGGCCGTCTCGGCCTCACCGACAGCGAGGGCCGCCGGCTGCTGGTCGACTGGCGCTCCCCCGCGGCCGAACCGTTCTTCGCGGCCACCCACGCCGGCCCCATGGGCCTGGCCAGCCGCCGCCGGTACCGCTGGACCGGCGGCCGGATCAGCGACTACTGGGACGAGGTCTTCACCGCCGACGGCCTGGAGGGACACGCCGCGCTCGACGACCAGTCCGCCTTCATCGCCAGCCTGGGCGGCAACCGGTCGGACCGGATGCGCGACGTGCTGGCCACCATCCAGACCGACCAGGACGCGATCATCCGGGCGGGGTCCCGCGGCGCCCTGGTCGTCGACGGCGGCCCGGGCACGGGCAAGACCGTCGTCGCCCTGCACCGCACCGCCCACCTGCTCTACTCCGACCCGCGGCTCGGGCACCGGCGCGGCGGCGTACTGTTCGTCGGCCCGCACCAGCCCTACCTGGCCTACGTCGCCGACGTCCTACCCAGTCTCGGCGAGGAGGGCGTGCAGACCTGCACCGTCCGCGACCTCGTCACCGAAGGGGCGTCGGCACCGGCCGAGCCAGACCCGGACGTAGCCGCCCTGAAGTCGTCCGCGCACATGGTGAAGGCGATCGAGAAGGCCGTCCGGTTCTACGAGGAGCCGCCCACCGAGGCCATGACGGTGACGGTCGGCTGGGCCGAGATCCCACTGACCGCCGACGACTGGACGGAGGCGTTCGAGGCACCGGAGCCGGGCACCCCGCACAACGAGGCGCGCGAGCAGATCTGGGAGAAGCTCGCCGCGATCCTGCTGGACAAGCACGCCGGCGACGACGTCCCGCCCGAGCAGTTCCTCAGGGCGCTGCGGCAGGACAAGGAGCTGGTCGGGACGCTCAACAGCGCCTGGCCGCTGCTCGAAGCGACCGATCTCGTGGGCGACTTGTGGTCGGTACCCGCCTATCTGCGGATGTGCGCGCCCTGGTTGGAGCGCGACGAGGTGAAGAGGCTCCAGCGTACGGACGCCCAGGCCTGGACCGTGTCCGACCTGCCGCTTCTGGACGCGGCCCGGCAGCGGCTCGGGGACCCGGAGGCGGCCCGGCAGCGGCTGCGGCACGCGGCCGTCCTCGCCGCCCAGCGCGAGCGGATGACGCAGGTCGTCGACAACCTGATCGAGGCCGCGTCCGCCTCCGGCGCCGACACCGACGACGGCGAGGGCCTGGTGGTGATGCTGCGCGGCCAGGACGCCAAGGTCAGTCTGGTCGACGAGTCCGAACTGCCCACCGCCGAGCCTGACTTGCTGGCGGGCCCCTTCGCGCACATCGTGGTGGACGAGGCGCAGGAGCTGACCGACGCGGAGTGGCAGATGCTGCTGCTGCGCTGCCCGTCCCGCAGCTTCACCATCGTCGGGGACCGCGCCCAGGCCCGGCACGGTTTCGCCGAGTCGTGGCAGGAACGGCTCGAACGGATCGGGCTCGACCGCATCGAGGTGGCGTCCCTGAGCATCAACTACCGCACGCCGGAAGAGGTGATGACCGCGGCCGAGCCCGTCATCCGGACGGTGCTCCCGGACGCCAACGTGCCGACGTCGATCCGCAGCAGCGGCATCCCGGTCGCGCACGGATCCGTCACGGAGCTGGATGCGGTCCTCGACAGCTGGCTCGCCGCCCACGACGAGGGCATCGCGTGCGTCATCGGCGCCCCGGCCTTCCGGGCGACGCCCCGGGTCCGCTCACTGCCGCCGGAGCTGTCGAAGGGCCTCGAGTTCGACCTGGTCGTCCTGGTCGACCCGGAGTCCTTCGGCGAGGGGATCGAAGGAGCGGTGGACCGCTACGTGGCGATGACCCGGGCAACCCAACGACTGGTCGTCCTCACCAGCTCCTAACGGCGACTGGTCGTCCTGACCAGCTCGCCATGTGGACGAACTCGACCGCGGGGGAAGGCGGTTGCCGGACCGACCGGCGTACGTCAGGCCCCGCGGTCACGGTCCTGAGCCGGCCGAGGGACTCCGCGCGCTCCCCCATACAAGATCCCGACCTACGCCAACGCGCCCGCGAGGAAGCGCTGTTGCCGGACATGCCGCCGCATGTCACGCCCCCGCGGTCACCGTCTTGAGCTGGTCCAGGGACTCCCGCATCAGCTCCTCCATCGGACGTTCCTCGCCCTCCGCGACCCAGCGCTCGAAGCCGATCTTGAAGACGGCGAGGCCCGCCTCGGCGGTCAGGCTCGCGGCCGGTTCGGCGACGCCTCGGCGGCGCAGCGCGCCGGAGAGCGCGGCCGACAGCGCGGCGAGCTTGATCAGCTCGCGTTCCTGGAGTTCCGCGTTCGCCATGATCACGGCCTGGCGCTTGCGGGCGAAGGGGCGACGGTCGGCGAACATCCCGGAGACCGCGTCGAGCCCGGCCGCCACCATGTCGATCGGCGCCGCGGACTTGGGCGCCTCGGCGACGGACGTCACGAAGAGCTCCTGCAACGCACCGGTGCCGTCGAAGAGCACCTCGCGCTTGTCGGCGTAGTGCCGGAAGAAGGTCCGCTCGGTCAGCCCGGCCTGTTTGGCGATCTCCGCCACCGTCGTGCGCTCGTAGCCGCGCTCGCTGTAGAGCTCCAAGGCCGCTTTGGCCAGGCGTTCGCGTGCGTTCGGCTCCCATCTCACCATGCGCCAGATCCTACGCGATGACAGTCCCTGACATCAGGTGTTAGCGTTGATGACAGTCACTGACATCGACAGTTTGGGGCTTTCCCATGCGCATCTTCGTGACCGGCGCGTCCGGCTGGATCGGCTCCGCGCTCGTTCCCGAGCTCCTCGAAGCGGGTCACCAGGTCACCGGCCTCGCCCGCTCCGACTCCTCCGCCGCCGCCCTCACCGCCGCAGGGGCGGACGTGGTGCGTGGCACCGTCGACGACCTCGAGGTGATGGCCGGCGCCGCCGCCGAGGCGGACGGGGTGGTCCATCTCGCCTTCAAGCACGACATCGCCTTCACCGGCGACTTCCAGGGGGCCGCCGAGGCCGACCGCCGCGCCGTCGACGCCCTCGCCGAGCCGCTGGCCGGCACCGACCGCCCGTTCGTCCTGGCCTCCGGACTCGCCGGTCTGAAGCCGGGGCAGGTGGCGAGCGAGCGGGACAGGCCCACGGTCGACGGTTCGGCGATGTCCATCCGCGCGTCCACGTCCCTGGCGGTGATCGCCCTCGCCGAACGCGGCGTGCGTTCGTCGGTGGTACGGCTCGCCCCGACCTGCCACGGCGAGGGGGATCACGGGTTCGTCGCGTCCCTCGTCGGGGTGGCCCGCGAGAAGGGCGTCTCCGGCTACATCGGCGACGGCACCAACCGCTGGCCGGCCGTCCACCGCCTCGACGCCGCACGGCTGTTCCGGCTGGCGGTCGAGAAGGCCCCGGCGGGGTCGGTGCTGCACGGTGTGGCGGAGGAGGGTGTCGCGATCCGCGACGTGGCCGAGGTGATCGGACGGCACCTCGACGTTCCGGTCACCTCGGTGACCCCGGAGGCCGCACCGGGCCACTTCACCTGGCTGAGCGGCTTCCTCGGCCTCGACGCCCCCGCGTCGAACACCCTCACCCGCGACCTCCTGGACTGGCGCCCTGAGCAGCCCGGGCTCCTGGAGGACTTGGAGAAGGGGCACTACTTTCACGGTGCGTGAGGGGTGAGGGGTGGGGGGTGAGGGGGGCGGGGGCCGGAGCGGCTGACCGCTGCGGCCACTTCCGCCCTCCACCCTCCACCACATCCCCCCAGCACCCGGCCTCGCCCTCGCCCCCCCCCGGCCCCCGCCCTCGCCCGCGCCCTCGCCCCCCGGCCCCCGCCCTCGCCCGCGCCAGTCGTCAGCTCAGCTCAGCTGCCGGCGTACCCGCCGCAGCTCGCGGTCCAGGGCCCAGGCGTCCGCGACCGGGCCCACGTGGGTCAGCTTGTCGGGGTTGATCACCGAGCGGATCGTGCGGATCCGGCCGGCCGAGACGTCCAGCACCATGACGTTGACGACCCTGCCGTCCCGGTCGCGGAAGACCGCGCCCGGCTGGCCGTTGATCTCCCGGGGCTCGATGGTCACGTCGATGCGGGCCATCCAGGGGAAGACGGAGGCCAGCAGCCGGGCCACGTTGTCGGCGCCGACCACGGCCCTGGCCAGCTGCGGAGCCTTGCCGCCGCCGTCGCCGGCCATCGACACGTCCGCGGCGAGCAGGTCCTGCAAGGCGGCGACGTCGCCTTCGCGCAGCGCGTCGAAGAACCGCGACGCCAGCTCCTCCCGCTCGGTGCGGACCGCTTCGAAGCGAGGCCGCCCGTCCTGCATGTGCCGCCGCGCCCGTACCAGCAGCTGCCGGCACGCCGACTCCGTGCGCCCGACCGCCGCGGCGACCTCGTCGAAGCCGAAGCCGAACACCTCGCGCAGCACGAACACCGCGCGCTCCAGCGGACTGAGCCGCTCCAGCAACAGCAGCGCGGCCATCGACACCGAGTCGGCGAGCTCCATCGCCCGCGCCGGATCCTCGTACGGATCGTTCAGCAGCGGCTCGGGGAACCACGGACCGACGTACCGCTCACGCCGCACCCGCGCGGAGCGCAGCACGTCGACGGCGATCCGCGTCACCGTGGTCGAGAGGTACGCCTTGACCGAGACGGGCCGTGTGGCCGTGCCGTCGTAGCGCAGCCAGGTCTCCTGCACCGCGTCCTCGGCCTCGCTCACGCTGCCCAGAATCCGGTAGGCGATCGAGAACAGCAGCGGCCGCAGTTCCTCGAACTCCTCGACCTTGCTCACGTCCACTCAACTCCCCCTGCGCTTCCGTCCGCCGAGATCAAGAGGAACCCGTACCGGTCAGTGGAACTGCCCGGGCTCGTAGTCTCCGGCCGGCTGCCGGCTGATGACATTGAGCCGGTTCACCATGTTCATGAAGGAGACCAGCACCACCAGAGCGGTGAGCTGCTCCTCGTCGTAGTGCTTGGCGGCGTACGCCCACACCTCGTCGCTGACCCCGGTGGCGCCGTCCGCGACCCGCGTCCCCGCCTCCGCCAGCTCCAGTGCGGCGCGCTCGGCCTCGGTGAAGACCGTGGCCTCCCGCCAGGCGGCGACCAGGTTCAGCCGCACCGAGGTCTCGCCCGCCGCGGCGGCGTCCTTGGTGTGCATGTCGATGCAGGCCGCGCAGCCGTTGATCTGGCTCACGCGCAGCGCCACCAGCTCCTGTGTCGCGGCCGGCAGCGGTGCCTCCTTCAGCGCCCTGCCGGCCGGCATGAGGTGCTTGACGGCCTTGCCGGCGGTCGGGCTGGTGAAGTAGTTCACTCGCGCTTCCATGCTGTGCTCCCCTGTGGTCGTCACGGGCTACACCCCTGGGACGAGCTGGTCCGACCGCCTGTGACATGCCCCGATGTGACCTGCGTCTCCTCGCCGACCGTCCGTGTCAGAGGGCGACCAGGCGGCTGCTGTGCCCGCGCAGCCGTACGGAGGCCAGCGCGCCGCACAGGAGCGCCACCCCGAGGAGCGTGGCGCAGGCCGTCGCGGCGGTGTGCGCGTCGCCGTCGAGTGCGGCGCGCAGGCCGCGGGCGGCCCAGTAGCCGGGCGAGGCCGGGGCGACGTGGGCGACCCAGGCGGGCAGCACGCCGAGCGGTACGAGCGCGCCGCCGACGCTGCTGAGCAGCATGCCGCCGAGGTCGTAGGCGGCCGAGAGCTCGCCCATGCTGCGCACCAGAACGCCGAGGAGCGTGCCGAGGCCGAGCAGGGTTCCGCTCCAGCTGAGCAGCACGCCCGCCAGCAGGAACGGATGCGGGACGCTCAGCCCGAAGACGCACACGCCGAAGCCGATGATCAGCAACTGCTGGGCCAGCAGGGCCGCGAGGACCGGAAGGGCCTTGCCGACGAGCATCTCCACCGGATGCAGCGGCGTGGAGCGCAGCCGGTCCCAGGTGCGGCCGATGCGCTCGGCGAGGATCGCGCTGCCCGCGATGCTCAGCGCCAGCAGGGAGAACGTCACCAGCGTGCCCACGACGGCCTGCTGGGTGCCGGCGGTACGGCCCTGGGCGGCCAGATAGAGCGGGCGCAGCAGGGTCATGAAGGCGAGCGGCAGGATCATCCGGCTGAGCAGCGGACCGGGTTCGCCCAGCATCAGCATCGCGTTGTGGCGCACGAGGGCGCCGAGGCGGGTGGCGGATTCACGCGGCGGCATGATCGGACTCCGGCACGGTGGTCTCCAGGGATCGGTAGAGATCGTCCAGGCTGGGACGGCGGACGTCGACGGACGCGGGCGTACGGCCCGAGGTGAGCAGGGCGGCCAGATCAGCACCCGGGTCCGTGGTGGGCTGACGCAGATCGGGTACGGCCGGATCGGCGAAGGTGACGTGGAGTTCGCCGGGCAGGTCGCGGGTGAGCTCCTCCTGCGTGCCCCGCGCGATGACGCGGCCGGCGCGGGCGAGCGCCAACGTGGCGCCGAGATCGACGAGTTCGGGCAGGTAGTGGGTCGTGTAGACGACGGCGGCGCCGGCCGCCGCGCGCGCCTTGACCGCGTTCAGCAGCGCCACGCGGGTCTCCGGGTCGGCCCCGGCGGTCGGCTCGTCGAGCAGCAGGAGGGGAGGGGAGCCGACCATGGCGGTGGCCGCCTGGACGCGGCGGCGCTGCCCCCCGGAGAGGACGCCGACCGGGCGGTCCGCGACAGCGGTCAGGTGCAGTTCGTCCAGGACGCGGTCGATCTCCGCGGCCCGGCGGCGGCCGCGCAGCCCGGCGAGGCCGGCGAGCAGCCGCAGGTTCTCGCGCGCGGTGGCGGTGCCGTACAGGGCCAGCTCCTGGGGAGCCGCACCCAGCAGCCGCCGGGCGGAACGCCCTTCGCGCAGGGCGTCGTACGGGCCGATGCGGATCCGGCCCGCGTCCGGCCGTACGAGACCGGTGACGATCTCCACGAACGTGGTCTTGCCCGCGCCGTTGTGGCCGATGAGCCCGACGATCTCGCCGGGCGCGACCGTGAGGTCGAAGCCGTCGAGAGCACGCTGCCGGCCGTAGCGCTTCACCAGTTCCTGGGCGTCGAGCATCCCCGCCTCCATCGTGTCTACACCGTATACGTCTACACTGTAGACCCATGAGCGGCAGACGGGAAGAGATTCTGGACGCGGCGCTGGACATCGCCGACGAGCGCGGGCTCGACGCCGTGTCGATGCGTGCGCTGGCCGACCGCGTCGGCGTCACACCGATGGCGCTGTACCGGCACGTCAAGGACAAGGCGGCGCTGCTGGACGGCATGGTCGGACGCCTGCTGGCCGCCGTACTGCCGCCGGAGTCGCCCGACGAGCGGAACTGGGAGGAACGACTCGACGCGCTGGCCCACGCCTCCCGCGAGGTGACGCAGCGTCACCCCTGGGCGGCGCACCTGCTGTTCTCGCGGCCGGCGATCACGGCGGACGCCGTGCGCGTGGTGGACATCATCTTCCTCGCGCTCCTCGAGGCCGGGGTCCCGGAAGCCGAAGTGCCCCGGCTGGAGCGGATGATCAGCACCTTCGTGATCGGGTTCGCCGCCTCCGAGGCATCGGGCCGCTTCGCTCCCGGCAGCCTCGATCCACGCGGTCGGCGCGGCCAGCTCCCGGAGAGCGAACTGCCCGGCCACGGCACCCTCGCGCCGTATCTCGACCTGCCCGTCGACCTCACGGCCGAGTTCGAGGCGGACCTGGCCGACATCCGGCGGCTGATCAAGGCGGCGGCGGAACGGGCGGACTGACCGCCGCCGCTCCGCACGCGGAAAGTGCCCTGAACGACAAAGCGCTCTATATGACCTCGTCCGCAACGACGTTGGGGTGACCGTCCGCCACACGGGCCGCCGCACCGGTCTCCACCAGGGCCGCGGCACCGGTCGCCCCACGGGCCGCTGCGCGACGCCGCGGGAAGCGGCCCGCACACCAGGTGCGGGCGGCGCGCGGGAGCCGGTGCATGCCGACCAGGGCGTGGAAGCCGATCAGGATCCACACGAAGTTCGACGTGACCGACGGCCACGCACCGCTGGCGGCGGCCGATACGGCGAGCAGGGCGCCGCCGAGGATGTTCATCGCCTGGAAGAGACGGGAATCGGGTTCGACCCGCCGACGCGAGACGAGGCCGTAGGCGGCTGCCGTGCACAGTGCGCCGGCCCATCCCGCCGCACTGGCCCCTGGAACGAGCATCTCCTGCATGACGCCATCGTGACGGAGCCGCGGGTGTAGTGCAATTGAAGTTGACTACCCCCGGGATTAAGCTGCGGCGAATGGATCTGGATCCGCGGAAACTGGCCGTTCTGCTGGCTGTCCACCGGGCCGGCGGCGTGCTGGCCGGGGCGGCCCTGCTGCACCTGACGCCGTCGGCGGTGTCGCAGCAGATCTCGCGGCTGGAGGACGCGGTCGGCACCGCCGTGCTGGATCGCCAGCCTCATGGTGCGGTGCTCACCCCGGCCGGGCGGGCCCTCGCGGAGGCGGCCGAGCGGATCGAGACGGAGCTGACCGAAGCCCGCAAGGCGCTGTCGGCTCTGCAGGGCGAGGTCGCGGGCACGGTCGTCATCGGCGCTCCGCAGACGTTCATCGGGACGCTGCTCGTTCCGCTCGTGCATCAGTTGCGGGAGAAGTTCCCCGGACTGGAGCTGGCCGTACGGCAGACGGAGGGCGACAGGGGTCAGCAGGAGCTCCGCTCCGGCGCGCTCGACCTGCTGGTCCTGGAGCAGGAATCACCTCTGGGGCGCCGTTCGGTCCAGGGCACGCGTGACGTCCCGTTGCTCGACGAACCGTGGCTGGTCGTCCTGCCGAGCGGCCTGCCGACCCCCACGACCACGGCCGACCTGGAGAACATGACCTGGCTCGCGGTGGACCCGGACTCCGCCGCCCACAACGCCAACTCCCAGCTGCGCGACGGCCTTTCCGTCGCGCAGACCGCCGCACACAGCTACTCCGACTACAACGTCGCCCTGTCCATGGTCGCCGGCGGCCTGGGCATCGCCGTCGTGCCCTACCTGGCGGTGCTGGGCTCCCACCCCGAGGGCATCACCGCCGTCTCGCTGCCCGGGCTCGGCACCCGACGACTCATCGCCCGCCACCGCACGACCCGTTCCGAACCCCGCAAGGAAGTCCTGACCGTCCTGGACGCCATGCTCGCGGCCGCGGGCTCGTTGGAGATGCACCGCCCGGAGTGACGGACGGCACGGACGGAGGGCACGGACGGCCGGCGCGTGGACGGCCGGCGTGGACGGCCGGCGCGTGGACGGCAGGTTCACCGCACACCGCGGGGCCGGTGAGGTCACGGAAACGGCCCGTTCATCACACGATCAACCTGCGGGAAACAAGCCGTTTCTAGCGTGTCCGCCCATGGATTCAGAGTCGTATACGGCCCGGACACGCGTCGGCGCACCGAGCACCACCGCGCCCTGCCCGCCCACGCCGCCGGCTCGACGGCCGTCGTGACCGAGCACACCCGCCGCGCCAGGACGGCAGGCGCCCTGGCGGCCGGGACCGACGCGATGCGGCCTCCCGCCAACCGGCTCTGAGAACAGGGGAGTTCCCCCTGTCCCGATGCCCCGGCTGCCGACGACGCCACTCCGGGACGCTCACCGCTCACCGCCCCGCCCCCCACCGGAGCACCACTCCACCCCGAAGGGCCGACCATGAGTGCAACCCAGTCCCCGCAGACCGCCACCGCACCGGAAGCCCCACCCGGCCAGGCGACCAAGGAGACCCTGGAGGACTACACCCTCCGCTTCGCACCGCGCAGTTACCGCCGCTGGACCCCGATGGTCGTGGCGACGACGGCGCTCGGCGGCATCGCCTACATGGCCGACTTCTCCATCGGCGCCGGCATCGGCCTGGCGCACGGCACGGGCAACGCGCTCGTCGCGATCGCCGTCGCCGCGGTCGTCATCTTCGTCACGGGCTTCCCGCTCGCCTACTACGGCGCCCGCTACAACATCGACCTGGACCTGATCACCCGCGGCTCCGGCTTCGGCTACTACGGCTCGGTCCTCACCAGCGTCATCTTCGCCAGCTTCACCTTCATCTTCTTCGCCCTCGAGGGCTCGATCATGGCCCAGGGCCTCAAGCTGGGCCTGGGCCTGCCGCTCTGGCTGGGCTACGCCGTCTCCACCCTCATGGTGATCCCCCTGGTCATCTACGGCATGAAGGCGCTCAGCAAGCTCCAGGTGTGGACCACCCCCGTCTGGCTGCTGCTGATGGTCGGCCCGCTGATCTACCTGATCGCCACCGACCCCGGCACGGTCGACCGCTTCCTCTCCTACGCCGGCACCGACGGCGACGGCGGTGTGAGCATCGCGCCCGTCCTGCTCGGCGCGGGCGTCTGCCTCTCCCTCATCGCACAGATCGGTGAGCAGATCGACTACTTGCGCTTCATGCCGCCCAAGACCGAGGCCAACAAGCGCACTTGGTGGACCGCGGTGGTCATGGCGGGCCCCGGCTGGGTGGTGCTCGGCGCGCTGAAGCAGGCGATCGGCGTCTTCCTCGCCGTCTACATCCTCGCCGAGGTCGGCGCCAAGGCCGCCCCCGAGCCGATCCAGCAGTTCCGCGGCGCCTTCGACGCGATGATGCCGTCCTGGATGGTCGTTCCGCTGGCCGTGGCACTCGTCGTGATCAGCCAGATCAAGATCAATGTCACGAACGCGTACTCCGGCTCGCTGGCATGGACCAACTCCTTCACCCGCGTCACCCGGCACTACCCCGGCCGCATGGTGTTCGTCCTGGTCAACCTGGGCTTCGCGCTGGCCCTGATGGAAGCCGACATGTTCAGCTTCCTCAACAGCATCCTCGGCTTCTACTCCAACTGCGCCATCGCCTGGGTGGTCACCGTCGCCACCGACATCGCCGTCAACAAGTACCTGCTCAAACTCTCCCCGCTCCGCCCGGAGTTCCGCCGCGGCATGCTCTTCGCCGTCAACCCGGTCGGCGTCGTGGCCTTCGTCGCCGCCTCCGGTCTGTCGATCGCCATGTACTTCCATCTGCTCGGCGACACCCTCCAGCCCTACTCCCCCGTCGCCGCGGCCGTCATCGCCTTCGTCCTCACCCCTCTGATGGCCGTCGTCACCAAGGGCCGGTACTACCTGCGCCGCATCGACGACGGCATCGAGGAGCCCCTGCTCGACGCGGAGGGCAACCCGACCGCGACGACGTACGACTGCCACGTCTGCCACCAGTCCTACGAGCGGCCCGACCTGACCGCCTGCGCGACCCATGACGCGGTCGTCTGCTCGCTGTGCCTGAGCACGGACAAGGTCGGCGACCATGTGCTGCCGGCGACGGCGTAGCACCTGACGGCGAGCGGGGCGCAGGGCCGCCCCGCTCGTCAAGCGTGAGTGGGGGCGGGCGAGTTCGCGTGCCGCGCGCGGTGCGCCTGGCGCCACGGCCTGACCTCACCGTCATCACCTCCTCCCGACCGCACCTACCGGCACGTCCTTCCTGACCGTCAGGGTCGGCACCTCCTTCCTGACCGTCAGGGCCGGCACTGCGACCAACCCTTCCGGCCAACAGCCCCTCCGCGCACCGGGGCTGGCCGGGTCCTGTCCGCCCACCTGGCTGATCGCGCGTGCGCCAGACGGGCGCACGTGGCGCGCCGTGCCCGGGTGGGGCGCGGCGGGGTGTCGAAGCTGGGGCCGCTCCGAGCCCCCACCGACGCCCCGTCACCAGGAGGTGCGCACCTCAATGCGCCGCATCCTCAAGGCCGCAGGAACCGCCCTGGCCGCGGCGGTCTGCCTGACCGCCGCCGCCCCCGCCGCCTCGGCCGCCCCGCCCAGACCCCACCCGGTCTCCACCTGGGCCCCGTCCACCGTGTCCGCCAACCAGTTCGGATACCTGGGGGCGGTCAGCACCGGCCTCGCCGCGCTCGCCTCGCTGCCGGACCCGGACCGCTCCCCGGCGGGAGCCAACGACTTCGGCTGCAGGCCGTCGGCCGCCCACCCCTATCCGGTGGTGCTGGTCCACGGCACCTTCGCCAACGCCTACGACAGCTGGAGCGGGCTCGCCCCGGTGCTCAAGAACGCCGGCTACTGCGTCTTCGCCCTCAACTACGGCGAGAGCCGGCCGCACGCCCTGATGAAGGCGACCGCCCATGTGCCCGTCTCGGCACGCCAACTGGCCTCCTACGTCGACAAGGTGCTGGCCGCCACCGGCGCCTCGAAGGTCGACCTCGTGGGCCACTCGCAGGGCGGCGGGGTGACGCCCGAGTGGTATCTGCGCTTCAACGGCGGGGCCGCGAAGGTGCATCAGCTCGTGGGCATCAACCCGAGCAACCACGGCACCAACACGTCCGGCCTCGCCAACCTCCTCGACGCCGTACTGGACGTGGCGGGCCGGGCCGGCAAACCGCTCGGCCTGGACAGCCCCGCGGCCAGGGACCAGACGACCGGCTCCGCCGTGCTCCAGCAGCTGTATGCCAAGGGCGACACCGAGCCCGGCGTCGGCTACACCACCCTCGTCACGCGCACCGACCTGGTGGTGACCCCCTACACCAACCAGTTCCTCAAGGCCGGCCCCGGCGCGACCGTCCACAACATCCTGCTGCAGGACAAGTGCCCGCTGGATCTCACCGGTCACGTGGGTGGCATGTACGACCCGAACATCAACCGGCTGGTGCTCAACGCCCTCGACCCCGCACACGCCGAGCCGGTGCGCTGCGCCGTCATGCCCGTCCCGGTGTAAGCCCGGCCGCGCCTCCGGGGACCTCGTCCGGGCTCCGGAGGCGTGGTCCGTAGCCGGGCCGTGACTCCGTTGGACTGTCAGGGTGGTGGACGCGTCGCCCGGGCACCGTGCACCCCGGGAAGCGCGGTGTCGGCTGCTAGCTTCCAGAGCTGTCGGAGGGTCCCGTTCATCTCGTACGGAGACGGGGCCA
This sequence comes from Streptomyces sp. NPDC057616, assembly GCF_042800575.1. Lineage (NCBI taxonomy): Bacteria > Bacillati > Actinomycetota > Actinomycetes > Kitasatosporales > Streptomycetaceae > Streptomyces > Streptomyces sp. NPDC057616. The sequence continues at coordinate 19,630 of NZ_JBHVGU010000050.1, read as the reverse complement.
TTGCTATGAGCTGAGGCGAAATTGACTGGTACGACAGAAGATTCGGACAGCCCGGCAGTTGCCCCCTTCAAGCGCAGGAGTTTCCTGGCCACGGCCGCTCTCGCGGCCGGCGCTCCGGTCGCGGCCGCCGGTACCGCGCAGGCCGCGGCACGAACGGCGAGCGCAGCGCCCACCGCACCCGGCCAGCACTCCGTGGCACGCCTGCTCGCCGTACCCGAGGACGGCCGCGGAATGAGCTGGCTGCGCAACGCCCTCCAGGTCGCGGTCTCCCTCGAACTCGCCACGATCCCTCCCTACTTGTGCGGCTGGTGGTCCATCAAGGACCGCGGCAGCGAGGCCGCCCGGCTGATCCGGCGCATCGTCGGCGACGAGATGTTCCACCTCGGCGTGGTCTGCAACCTCCTGGTGTCCGTGGGCGGACGGCCGCAGATCAAGGCGGCGGCGTCCACCTACCCCGGCCCGCTCCCCGGCGGCGTACGCCCCGGAGTCACCGTCTATCTGTCAGGCCTGACCCGGTCCTTCGTGCACGACGTGATGATGGCCATCGAGGCCCCGGACCGACCGCTCGCCCGCAGCCTGGAGGCCGAACCCAGCGTCGGGACCTTCTACGGCGACATCCTGCAGGCCTTCCGCACGGTGGCACCGGACCTCCAGGAACGAGGACAACTGTCCACGCGCATCGGCTCCGACGTGCTGGAGCCGGTGCGGACCCCGGACGACGTCATGCGCGCCATCGAGATCATCAAGGAGCAGGGCGAGGGGACCAGCAGCTCTCCCGCCACGGCCTTCGAGGACGACTACCCCGCGCACTACTACGCCTTCGGCGAGATCTACCACGGCCGGCGGCTGCGCGAGAACGACGGCGACTGGGAGTTCTCCGGCACGCCCGTGCCCTTCCCCGACGCGCGCCCCATGGCCCCGGTCCCGGTCGGCGGCTGGTCCGACGCGCCGGGCGAGGTGCGCCGGCTCCTGGACGGCTTCGACGCCACCTACCACTCCGTCCTGCAGAACCTGGAGCTGGCCTGGGCCGGTGGTGGCCACCGCACCCTGCGCACGGCCATCCACACGATGCGCGGGCTGGAGCACCCTGCCGTGGAGCTGATGGAGCGCTCGATCACCGACGCGCCGGGCAACTACGGTCCGCAGTTCCGCCCCTTCTGATCGGTTCGGGCCACGGCTGCTCTGCCTGATCCCGCCTGCTCCTGACCGGAGTTGCCCGCCTCTCTGCCCGCCCCGCTTCCGGCTAGTGCTGCTCGCCGCCGACACGGCGAGGGCCGACCGGGGCGGGGCGCAGACGTGGCAGGAGCGCCGGGACGCGGGCGCGGTAGGCGTCGTAGGAGGCGCCGAACTGATGGGCCATCAGCCCGTCTTCTCTGCGCACCCGGCGCAGCAGCCACGGCACGGCGACCGCCACGCACGCCGTCCAGACGCCGAACCCGCAGGCCAGCATGGCGCCGACGACCAGGCCGAGGAGGCCGGTGTATATCGGGTGCCGGACCAGCCGGTAGGGGCCGTCCGTGCGCAGTTCGTGGTGCTCCTGGACCATGGGCACGCTGGCCCACATCGTGCCCAGGACCCAGCGGGCCCACAGCAGCAGGGCGGTGGACGCGACGGCCAACAGGCCACCTATGAGGGCGATTTCGGGCTGCCAGTACTGCAAGTGGTGCCAGAAGCCCTGCGAGTGCCTGATCACGGCGGCGAAGATCCAGACGCCCGCGACCAGCAGTATCCGGCGAGGCAGCTCGCGACGCAGTCCGCGCATCCAGCCGCGCGGGCCGTCCTGGCTCTTCATGCCGAAGTAGACGGCGCCCGCGAGCCAGGCCGCGGCGAAGACCACGAAGCAGACGCCGATCAGAACGACGAGTGCCGAGTGCAGTGAACTCATGCCTCAAGGGTGCTCCGAGCGGTGAGCCGATCACCACCACCCACGGGTCGATGGACGCGTCTCCACCCGGGGATGGAGGAAAACCCCCAGACCCGGCGGCGGGCCCGCCGGATGGTGACGATCTTGCCCGGCCGGAAGTCTGTACGTGATCGCTCCACGCGCCGTGTTCACCGACCAAGGGGACCACTCATGCAGACCCGCCGTGCCGTTCTCATGTCGGCCGCCGCCTTCGCCGTGTCCGCCCTCCCGGCATGCGGCGCGTCCGCGTCCGCCGCGCCCACGTCTCCGGCGTCGTCCGCGACGCCGGCGTCACTCGCTTCGCGCAGGAACGGGCTGGTGCGGCTGACGCTGCCCGGGCCGAGTGGTCCGTACCCGGTGGGGACGGTCTCGCTGCACCTCGTGGACAGCGACCGCGCCGATCCCTGGATCACCTCGCAGCCGTACCGCGAGCTCATGGTCGACGTCCGCTACCCGGCCCGGACCGTCGCCGGGCACCGGCGCGCGCCGCAGATGCTGCCCGGCGCTGCGGCCGGCTTCGCCGCGCTGAACAGCTTCAACGGCGTGCCCGCCGAGAAGGTCGACTGGGCGGCCACCCGGACCCATGCCCACGAGGGAGCCCCGATCGAGCGCGGCAGCGGGCCGTTCCCGGTCGTCCTCTACTCACCCGGCGCCGGCGACCCCCGCACCCTGGGCACGACCCTCTGCGACGACCTCGCGTCGCGCGGCTATGTCGTGGTGAGCGTGGACCACACCTACGACGCCTCGGCCGTCGAGTTCCCCGGTGGCCGCGTCGAGGACTCCGTCCTGCCCGCCGAGTACGCCAAGGCATCCCCCGACGAGGAACGCATCAGGGCGCTGCTGAGGAAGACGATCGGCGTACGGGTGGCCGACACCCGCTTCGTGCTGGACGCACTGCCGAGCGCCCTCCCGCGGGCCCTGCGCGGCATGCCGGACTTCGGCCGTGTGGGCATGTTCGGCCAGTCGGCGGGCGGCTTCACCGCCATGCAGACGATGCACGACGACCCGCGCATCGCCGCCGCGGCGGACCTGGACGGCCTTCTTGCGCACCAGCAGGAGGACGGCACTCCCGGCCACCTGTCCACCGTGGCCGCCGACGGCGTGGACCGTCCCTTCCTGCTGATCGGCAAGGACGGCAACGATCTGCGGACCGTGCCGTCCTGGAAGGCCGTGTGGCGGCACAGCCGCGGCTGGCACCGGGGCCTGGACCTGCGCGGCGCGGAGCACGCCACGTACACGGATGCCGTAACCCTGGTCCCGCAGATCGCCCGGCGGCTGGGTCTGCCCCGCACGACCGTCGTGAAGAACATCGGCACGATCGCACCGGACCACGCCATCAGCGCCGAGCGGGCCTACATCACCGCCTTCTTCGACCGCTGGTTGCGCGGCCGGGACGATCACGGGCTGCTGGACGGGCCGTCCGGCTGCTATCCGGAGGCGCGGTTCTTCTGACGGTGCGAGTGGTTCGCGTCAGGGGGCGTCGACACGCCGTGTTGATCGTCCGCCGGCCGCCGGGTTGTGCTACGGTTTCCGAGTTGCAGTTGTGGTACCCATGAACCTATGTGCGCCTGACGGGAATGCTTCTCCTTCAGGCGCACAGTTTGTTTTTCCGGCATCTCCGGATGGGGCCATTTGCCTACAGAAGGAGAAAGTCATGGCACAGGGCACCGTGAAGTGGTTCAACTCTGAAAAGGGTTTCGGCTTCATCGAGCAGGACGGCGGCGGTCCGGACGTCTTCGCCCACTACTCGAACATCGCGACCCAGGGCTTCCGTGAGCTCCAGGACGGTCAGCGGGTCTCGTTCGACGTCACGCAGGGCCAGAAGGGCCCGCAGGCGGAGAACATCGTCCCCGCCTGATCGCAGGACGCGTACCCGCTCACCGGGGTCCGCACCTTTATGGTGCGGACCCCGGTTTGTGCTGTTTCCAGGAAGGCAGACAACCGAATGTCCCGCAGGTCCCAGAAGCCGAACCGGCGCGCCTCGTCACCCGCACCGTCCGCGCAGTCGCCGCGGGAATTCCGGCTGCCCGAAAGCACGACACCCGCACTTCCCGCCGTCGAGGACTTCGCCGGTATGGACATGCCCGCGGCGCTGCTGAAGACCCTCACCGCGGAGGGGGTGACCACCCCCTTCCCCATTCAGGCCGCCACCCTGCCGAATTCGCTGGCCGGACGTGACCTGCTCGGGCGTGGACGCACCGGTTCCGGCAAGACGCTCGCGTTCGGGCTGGCGCTGCTGGCGCGTACGGCCGGGCTGCGGGCGGAGCCCAGGAAGCCCCTCGCCCTCGTGCTGGTGCCCACCCGGGAACTGGCCCAGCAGGTGACGGACGCGCTGACGCCGTACGCAACGGCCGTGAACCTGCGGCTGACCACCATCGTCGGCGGGCTCTCGATCACCAAGCAGGCCGGTGCGCTGCGGCGCGGCGCGGAGGTGGTCGTGGCCAGTCCCGGCAGGCTCAACGACCTGGTGGAACGCGGTGACTGCGTGCTCGACCAGGTACGCATCACCGTGCTGGACGAAGCCGACCAGATGACCGACATCGGCTTCCTGCCGCAGATCACCAAGCTGATGCAGCAGGTACGGCCCGACGGGCAGCGGATGCTCTTCTCCGCCACCCTGGACCGGAACATCGACCGCCTGGTGAAGCAGTTCCTGAAGGACCCGGTGGTGCATTCCGTGGACCCGTCCGCGGGGGCCGTGACCACCATGGAGCACCACGTGCTCCATGTGCAGGACGAGACGGACAAGAAGGCCGTCACCACGCGCATCGCGGCCCGTGACGGCCGGGTGATCCTCTTCCTCGACACCAAGAGATCCGCCGACCGGCTCGCCAAGCGGCTGCTCGCCGTCGGCGTGCGCGCGGCGGCGCTGCACGGCGGACGCTCCCAGCCGCAGCGCAACCGGACGCTGGAGCAGTTCAAGAACGGCCAGGTCACCGCGCTGGTGGCGACGAACGTCGCGGCCCGGGGCATACACATCGACGACCTCGACCTCGTCGTGAACGTCGATCCCCCCACCGACCACAAGGACTACGTCCACCGGGGCGGCCGCACGGCCCGTGCCGGCGGGTCCGGCAGCGTCGTCACGCTCGTCCTGCCCGACCAGAAGCGGGACGTCAGCCGGCTCATGTCGGACGCGAACATCCGTCCCCGGACGGCGCGGATCACGTCGAGCGACGCCGAACTGACCACGATCACCGGTGCCCGCGAGCCGTCCGGCGTGGCCGTCACCATCCAGGTCCCCGAGCCGCAGCCTGCGCCGAAGGCGTCGCGCCCGGAGCGGAAGACCGGCACGGGCACGAGCAGGCGGTCCGGCCGCCGCAGGAACGGCGGGGCCCGAGCCGGGGCCACGGCGGGTGCGGTCGCCGGGGCGGAGGGGCGGGAGTCGGGTCGGCGGGGTGTGGCCGGGGCGGAAGGCCGCGGATCCGGCCAGCGGACCGCCGCCGGTGCGGAAGGCCGCGGATCGGGACGGCGCACCTCGGCGGGTGCGGCGGGTGGTGGCGCTACGTCCGTCCCCGGTCAGCGCGGCTCTGCCCGTCGGGCGGGGTCCGGCGCGGCCAAGAACGGTGCCGCCGGAGCGGGCGGGCGTGGCGCCGAGCGTCAGTCCGCGGGCGGCGCGGCGGCCGGCGGCACCAGTGGCAAGGCCGGTCGCG